>OX352322.1:1777500-2077500 GCA_947090765.1 Pseudomonas sp. MM223
TGAACAAAGAGGCCGGTGGTTATGTGCTGCTGAACTTCAGCCAGTTGCTGGATGACGAGTTGCAGGTGGTGATGGTGGGCCAGAACGACCTGGCGCGGGTGCTGGAGCTGGGTGCCGAGGTGGGCATCAAGGTCGAGCCGGCCCTGGAAGCCCTGAAAGTCGCCGTCCACATCTAAAGGCTGATGGCCCTATCGCCGGCAAGCCAGCTCCCACAGGTACAGCACAGGTTTCGAACCCTGTGGTGGTCCTGTGGGAGCGGCTTGCCGGCGATAGGGCCTGCACAGCCAACCCAAAACTTCAGCCCAGCGCCGTATCCAGAAACATCATCACCGCAAACCCACCCATCAACCCCAGGGTCGCCGCTGTCTGGTGCCCGTTGCGGTGGGTTTCGGGGATCACCTCGTGGCTGACCACAAAGATCATCGCCCCCGCCGCCAGCCCCATGCTGATCGGGTAGGCGAGGGCAAAGCCGGTCGAAATCCCCAGCCCGATCACCGCACCCAGCGGCTCCATCAGCCCCGACCCGACCGCCACCAGCGCAGCCTTCAAGCTCGACAGGCCGGTGGCGCGCAAGGCCAGCGCCACGGCCAGCCCCTCGGGGATGTCCTGAATGGCGATGGCGCTGGTCAGCGGCAGGCCAATGTTCATGTCGCCATTGGCGAAGCTCACGCCAATCGCCATGCCTTCGGGCAGGTTGTGCAGGGTGATCGCCAGCACGAACAGCCACACCCGGCTGATACGCTCGGCCTCGGGGCCGCACGGGCCGGTGCTTTCGTGCTCATGCGGGGTAAAACGGTCCAGGCCCAGCATCAGCAGCACGCCCAGGCCCATGCCCAGCACCACGGTAAAGGCCGCAGCGGGGCCGTTGCCGGTAATCTCGCGGGCGGCGTCCAGGCCCGGCAGAATCAGCGAAAACGAACTGGCGGCCAGCATCATGCCGGCGGCAAAGCCCAGCATCACGTCCTGGGTGCGGGCGCTGACATCGCGCAGCACTACTGCCAGCACCGCACCCAGCGCAGTAGCGCCAAAACCGGACAACCCGCCCAGCACGGCCAGGTGCAGGTTGTCGGCGTGGTCGCCGTTTACCGCGTTCCACAGGCTAGCGCCCAGCAGCGCGATCACCGCCAGCAGGCTCAGCCCCAGGCCGGCACTGAGCCAAGGGGTGTTGGCGACCTGCTGGCGCCAGGCGTGCAGCAGTGAGGGTGGGGCGGCGCTTTGGCTGTGGGCGGGTGGCATGCGAACCTCGAATCAATGAATACAGGCAGTCTACTCAGGGACCTTCGCCAATCGCCAAGGATTCCCTTCTATTGGCGCGATAGCTGACTATGCTGTGCAGCAAAGCCTCTGGACAGGAGTTTAGGCATGGGGTCTACATTCAACAGCCTGGTCGGGCTGATCATTCTGGCGCTGGACATCTGGGCCATCCTCAATGTGATCAAGAGTGGCAGCGAGGTGGGCGTCAAGGTGTTGTGGATACTGCTGATCGCCTTGCTGCCGGTGGTGGGGCTGGTGATCTGGGCGATTGCCGGGCCGCGGGGGAATGTGCGCATCTGAATCTTTCGCGACCCCACTGTAGGAGCGGCCTTGTGTCGCGATGGGCTGCGCAGCAGCCCCAAAAATGGGTGCCATGGCTGAGATTCTGGGGCCGCTGGGCGCCCCGTCGCGACACAAGGCCGCTCCTACAGAGAATCGTGGTACTGACATAGTCAGCAATGGGCCCGTGACAAAATTTTCACATTGGTTTAAACAGAATCCGCTCCCGCACAATGCTGCGTTGGTCTAGCGCCACCGCCTCTCCGCAAACCGCAATCCTAGGACCTTCCCATTCATGGCTAACACGGACGCCTTGAAGCAACAGGGCGCGCGAACGTCGTTTTCGCCGACCCTGAAATCCCACCTGGCCTACACGCTGCTCAGCGGCCTGGTGATCATGCTGATGCTCAGCCTGGTGCGCCTGGCGCTGCTGGTCTACAACAGCGACATGATCGGCGATACCCCGTATTCGACCGTTGCCGAAGGCTTCCTCAACGGCTTGCGCTTCGATTTGCGGGTGGTGGTGTACCTCAGCATTCCGCTGCTGCTGGCTATCCTCAGCCCCTGGGCCATGGCCCGGCGTGGCGTGTTCCGCTTCTGGCTGACCCTCACCTCGAGCGTGGTGATGTTCCTTGGCCTGATGGAAATGGACTTCTACCGTGAGTTCCACCAGCGCCTCAACGGCCTGGTGTTCCAGTACATCAAGGAAGACCCGAAAACCGTCATGAGCATGCTCTGGTACGGTTTCCCGGTAGTGCGCTACCTGCTGGCCTGGGCCCTTGGCACCTGGCTGCTGAGCCTGCTGTTCAAAGGTATCGACCGCGCTACCCGTGGCAATGGCCAGCACCGCGTTGCCCCTTGGTACAACCGCCTGGCAGTGTTCATGGTGATTTTGCTGGTGGCCGTGGTCGCTGCCCGTGGCACCCTGCGCCAAGGCCCGCCAATGCGCTGGGGTGATGCGTTCACCACCGACTCCAACTTCGTCAACCAGCTGGGCCTGAACGGCACCCTGACCCTGATCGACGCCGCCAAGAGCCGCTTCGGTGAAGACCGCGCCAACATCTGGAAGCCGGTGCTGGAGCAGACTGTGGCCACGCAAAGCGTGCGCGAACAGCTGCTGACCGCCAACGACACCCTGGTCGATGCCGACGAGGCTGCCATCCGCCGCGACTTCGTACCGCCGGCCGAGCGCACCCTGCCGATCAAGAACGTGGTGGTGATCCTGATGGAAAGCTTCGCCGGCCACTCGGTGGGCGCGCTGGGCAGCCCCAACAACATCACCCCGTACTTCGACAAGCTGGCCAAAGAAGGCCTGCTGTTCGACCGCTTCTTCTCCAACGGTACCCATACCCACCAAGGTATGTTCGCCACCATGGCCTGCTTCCCCAACCTGCCAGGCTTCGAATACCTGATGCAGACCCCGGAAGGCGGCCACAAGCTGTCTGGGCTGCCGGCACTGCTCAGCGCGCGTCATTACGACGATGTGTACGTCTACAACGGTGATTTTGCCTGGGACAACCAGTCCGGGTTCTTCGGCAACCAGGGCATGACCACCTTCATCGGCCGTAACGACTTCGTCAACCCGGTGTTCTCCGACCCGACCTGGGGCGTGTCCGACCAGGACATGTTCGACCGTGGTAACGAGGAACTGGCCAAGCACGATGGCAAAAAGCCGATCTACGCGCTGCTGCAGACCCTGTCCAACCACACCCCGTACGCGTTGCCCAAAGACCTGCCGGTCGAGAAGGTCACCGGTCAAGGCCGCCTGGACGAGCACCTCACTGCCATGCGCTATTCGGACTGGGCGCTGGGCCAGTTCTTCGAGAAGGCGCGTAAAGAGCCTTACTTCAAGGAAACCCTGTTCGTCATCGTTGGCGACCATGGCTTTGGCAACCACCAGCAAGTCACCGAGCTGGACCTGGGGCGCTTCAACGTGCCGCTGCTGCTGATTGCCCCGGGCATTCAGGAGAAGTTTGGTGCGGTGAACCACACCGTGGGTACCCAGGTCGACATCGTGCCGACCATCATGGGCCGCCTGGGTGGCGAGACGCGTCACCAGTGCTGGGGCCGCGACCTGCTGAACCTGCCTGAGGGCGACCAGGGCGTGGGCATGATCAAGCCGTCGGGCAGCGAGCAGATCGTTGGCCTGGTGCAGGGCGACCGTATCTTGATCGAGTCCAAGGACATGAGCCCGCGCATGTACCGCTACCAACTGGGCAGCGAGTTCAAGGCCGAGCTGATCGAAAGCCCGGACCAGCCGGAAATGCTGAAAAAGCTGGAAGCGTATATCCAGACGGCGACCAAGAGCCTGCTGGATAACACCGCCGGTGTAGTGCACGGCACACCGAAGTAAACACCGTATTGCCGGGCGTACCTGGGCCGTGTAGGAGCGGCCCTGTGCCGCGAAAGGGCTGCGTAGCAGCCCCCGGGCCTCAGCTTATGCGCAACTATCACTGGGGCCGCTTTGCGGCCCTTTCGCGGCACAAGGCCGCTCCTACAAACTGCTATCACCTGACTGAACATTCTCCCACCCCGAAGGTCAGTTGATCAGGCATCACACCTTGGTGTCTCTGGATTGGGAGGACTCGTTCAATGAAAGAGTGGGAAGTCATCTTTGCCGATCAAAAAGGCGAACCGTCCACCATGACGCTGCGGGCTGAGCACTGTCCCAGCGAAGAGGACGCCGCTCGGGCCATCCGTTCGCACCTGTTCCCGGTGATGGACGAACTGGACCTCAACGACTTCCAGGACCGCACCATCTCCCCGACCGCCCGCTGGCTCAAGGAGCACAGTGGGGTGACCATCACCAGTATTCACGAAGCGCCCTGACCCACACGTTTGCGTGGCGCCTTTTCTGGCGCTACGATGAGGGAAGGTGCCTGCCTATTCTGCGGGTTGGCACCGCTTCAATTCGCGTCTTGCATCAGACTCGAACTGTTCGGCCACTGATTGCCGGCAGGTGCGTAGTGCACGGAAAGTCTATCCATTGCTTTATTCAGGAGGACGTTTCATGAGCAGCCAGAACGACGATATCAGCAGCAACGTCCTGCGCCAGATGAAAGCAGGCGGTTTCGACTTCACCCAAATCCACCCCATCGAGTTCTATGCGGTATTCCCCGACGAAGCAGGCGCCCGCCGCGCTGCCGGGCAGTTCCGTGGCGAATCGCTCAATGCCCAGGTGAAGGAGCTGGGTGACGGTGCCTGGCACCTTGAATTGAGCAAAGTGATGTATGCCACCTATGGCGGCATTGGCGACTTCGAAGAGACTTTTGAGCAGTTGGTGACACCTTACGGGGGGGAGGTGGAAGGGTGGGGCGTCAAGCACGAACGGCCGACTGCCTGACAGTATTGTGTCGCCTTCTTCGCGGGTATCTCATCGTCTTCGAGGCCAGTGATATCCCTGTGGGAACGGGTTTACCCGCGAAGAGGCCCTCAAGGCTTACGCGATTTCATATGGCTTAGATAAGCCAGCAACGCATCCAGCTCCTGCTCACTCAGCACACTTTCATCAAACCCCGGCATCTTCGCCTGTGGCCACTGCCGCAGGCTCTGCGGGTTGCGAATCAACGTGCGCAAATAACCCGGTTGAAAATACTCGGTCGGGTTGTGCGGTACATTCAAGTCCGGCCCCATCTGCGCATCCCCGGCACCGTTCAGGCGGTGGCACGCCATGCAGTTCTGCTGGAACAAGGCAAAGCCTTGGCGCACAGGGCTGTCTGTTGGCAGCTTCGGGTCGGGTTGCAATGCGGGGAACCGCGTCTCGACAGTGGCCAGTTTACGCAAGGTGGAAATCTGGAATGGCCACTGCTCCGGGCGAATGCCGCTGGCCTGCGGCTGAGTCCACACCAGGTAGAACGGCCCTGCGCTGGGTTTACCCTTGCCCAGTGCCGGCCATGGCTTTTCGGGGTCTTCCACAGCCAGCCAGGCCTGTGCCGGCCCTTGCTGCAGCAGCGGTGCGGCGGGCATTTCGGCGGCAAAGCCATCCAGTGCCACGGCCTGCAGGTGATCGTCGGGGCTCACGCCTTCCAGCAGCATGGCCAACGGCACCGCCCGATAGTGCATGGGGCGCTTGTACGAAACATCCTGTTCGACGCTGATATCCCGGGCCTGCGGGTGGCCGAGCAGTTCGGCGCTGCTCCACTGGCGCGCGCTGGCGCCCAGTTCAAGGTGCAGTTGCGCCGCCGACAGTGGCAGGCTCAGGAACAACGCAAACAAGGTAAGGCAGTGGCGCATGGGCATTCTCCGACCATCATGGCCGGCAGGTTACCTGTGCGCTGCCCGTTGGCGCCACCGCCACCGTCAGCCGAATAAACGTGTCAGGTTCGGCAAGATCAACAGCAAAGTCGTGGCAAAGAGAATGAGCCCTGCTTGGCGAATTTTTGATTGTCTGAACATGGCGGACCGCCTTTTTGTTGTTATTCCTGAATACCCGTTGGCTTCCTTGTCGCGCTTCGGGTCGATCACAGTGGCACCGCGTGGTGCCGGAACTGCCTGCCTCTTGAAAGTGGATATACAACCAACAGTAGGGTGTGTGTCATCCATGTTTGAGAACCCTTTGTTCTAATTGCCTTGCTCGGTGATTGCCATTTGCTATGAGGCCATGTGCCATCTGGCTGGCATGCTCTGGCTAGACAGTGGCGCAAGTACCGGTCGGGTACCGACGAAATGTGACCGTTCGTCAGTGCAGCCTACTTGCTTGTACGTGCCTTTCGCGTCAGTCTCTACAGCAGATTCCCACCCATGTCGTTCAGGACTACCCCTATGTCGTTACGCATCTGCATCCTTGAAACCGATGTCCTGCGACCGGAGTTGACGGCGCAGTACCAGGGCTACGGCAGGATGTTCGAGCAGCTCTTCTCGCGTCAGCCGATCGCCGCCGAATTTCGTGTCTACAACGTGATGCACGGCGACTACCCCGCCGACAATGAAGTGTTCGATGCCTACCTTGTGACAGGCAGCAAGGCTGATTCGTTTGGCACCGATGCCTGGATCCAGACGCTCAAGGCCTACTTGTTGAAGCTGTACGAGCGAGGCGAAAAGCTGCTGGGCGTGTGTTTTGGCCATCAGTTGCTGGCGTTGACCCTGGGTGGCAAGGCCGAGCGGGCCGACAAGGGCTGGGGCGTGGGTATCCATCGCTACTCGCTGGCGGCCCATGCGCCGTGGATGGACCCGGAGGTGTCGGAGCTGACCTTGCTGATCAGCCACCAGGACCAGGTGACCGAATTGCCGGAAGGCGCCACGGTAATTGCCTCAAGCGATTTCTGCCCGAATGCGGCGTACCACATTCGTGACCAGGTGCTGTGCTTCCAGGGCCACCCGGAGTTTGTGCACGACTACTCCCGTGCGCTGCTGGACGCTCGCCAGGCGTATCTGGGGGATGAGGTGTACCACAAGGCCGTGGCCAGCCTGGCTACCGAACACCAGGGCGACCTGGTGGGCGAGTGGATGATGCGCTTTATCCAGCAATCGGCAAGCAAGCATAACGTGGCGTAGTGGCGGGGCTGCCTTGCAGCCCAATCGCCGGCAAGCCAGCTCCCACAGGATTGCGCTGCCTTCGAGGCCTGTGGAAACCTTGTGGGAGCTGGCTTGCCGGCGATTGGGCCGCAAAGCGGCCCCGGCTCTCTCAAAGCCAGCCCGACTTCTTGAAACTGGCAAACAACCCCGTACACCCCAGCACAATCACCCCCAGTACCCCGAAGTACCCATAGTGCCAGCCCAGCTCCGGCATGTTCTGGAAGTTCATCCCGTAAATCCCGGCAATGGCCGTAGGAAACGCCAGGATCGCCGCCCAGGCCGCGAACTTGCGTTGCACGATGCTTTGCCTTGACGACTCCAGCAGCATGCCGATCTCGATGGTTTGGCTGGCGATGTCGCGGATGCCGGCCAGGTCTTCCATCTGCCGTGTCACGTGGATTTGCACATCCCGAAAGTACGGGCGCATGTTCTTGTCGATAAACGGGAAGCTCAGGCGCTGCAACTCCTCGCTCACTTCCACCATCGGCGCCACATAGCGGCGCAGGCGAAGGATGTCGCGGCGCAGGCTGTGCAGGCGGCGGATGTCATCTTCCTGCAACGAGCCGCCGAGCACGCTTTGCTCCAGCTCTTCGATCTCGCCATGAATGGCCTCGCTGACCGGCTGGTAGTTCTCGGTGACGAAGTCGAGCAGGGCGTACAGCACAAAGTCTTCACCGTGCTCCAGCAGCAGCGGCCGTGCCTCGCAGCGCTGGCGCACCAGAGCGTAGGACTTGGAGTGGCCGTTGCGGCAGGTGATGATGTAGCCGTTGCCGGCGAAGATGTGCGTTTCGATGAACTCCAGCTTGCCTTCGTGGCGCACTGGCGAGTAGGTGACGATGAACAGCGCGTCGCCGAAGGTTTCCAGCTTGGGCCGGCTGTGTTTTTCCAGGGCGTCTTCGATGGCCAGTTCGTGCAGGTTGAACTGGCATTGCAGGTTGGCCAGCTCCTCGGCGTTGGGCTCTTCCAGGCCGATCCACACAAAGTGCCCCGGCTTGCGTGCCCACTCGCTGCCCTCGTCGATGCTGATGTTGGTGACCTTTCTGCCGGCGCTGTACACCGCCGATGCCACGACTCGCCCCATGGTTGCCCGCTTATTCCGGTTGAACACGGGGTACAGCTTGGGCCGTACCTGGCCCAAGAGCAACCCGCTTCAGGCCAGTTCGTGTTCCATGCGGTCGATGCATTGCTGCATCTGCACCCGGCACTGCTCGATCAGCGCCGGCAGGTCCTGCTGGGTCATGCCGGTTGTGGCAATTGGCGGCAGCGAGCGGACGATCACCGTGCGCTGGCGCCAGCTGTTGAGGCTCATGCGTTTGGCATAGCGGCTGACGCACACCGGCACGATCGGCACGCCGGCCTCGATGGCCATGTGGAATGCACCTTTCTTGAAAGCCAGCAGGTGTTCGCCTGGGTTGCGCGTGCCTTCAGGGAAAATCCAGATGGAGGTGTCATCCTGCAATACCCGGGTGGTCTCTTGCAGTGCCTTGCGCGCCTGGTAGGCATTCTTGCGGTCGATCAGCACATTGCCGCCCAGCCAGAACAGCTGGCCGAACAGCGGGATCCAGCCCAGGCTTTTCTTGCCGATGGCCACGGTGCGTCGCGGCACCACCTGGCCGATCACGAACAGGTCGAAGTTGGACTGGTGGTTGGCAATGATCACGCAACCGGGCGGCTGGTCCCACAGCGGGCCGACTTCGGCCTTGACCTTGATACGCATCAGCCAGGTGGCCGGCAGGCTATACAGGTGGGCGAACAGGCGGCTGTTGTCGGGGTTGAAGGGGCGGCACAGGCCAATGATCAAGCCCACGGCGCCAACCACCAAAAAGTGCAGCGCCAACAGAAGCATGCGCAAAGAATAAAGCATGGTACGACTCACACCAGACAGTCGCGGGGGAGTGTACGGGTGTGCACTGGTTGGGGCAAACCTTCGGCGCACGGTTGTTGATGATGAGTTGCCTGTAATGGCCCTATCGCCGGCAAGCCAGCGCCCACAGGTGCCGCACAAATTTAAACCCTGTGCTGTGCTGTGGGGCTGGCTTGCCGGCGATAGGGCCAGTGCGGCTAGCCCATATGGTGCTGGTCCAGCTCGATCGCCTTGTCCAGCGCCTCCAGCAGCCCTTTGCGCACTTTCAGTTTGGTGTTCTTGTGCGCCAGCATGTTCAGCTTCTTCAACTCGCGCGCCGCCGTCAGGGCCGCTTCCTGGAGCTGCTCGGCCGGCACCACCTTGTCGAGGAAGCCGGCATCAACCGCCGCGTGCGGGTCGAACACTTCGGCATTGATCACCGAGCGGTGGAAGGCGGCGCGGCGCAGGCGGTCGCGGGCCAGTTCAATGCCGGCATGGTGCATGGTCATGCCGATCTGCACTTCGTTCAGGCACACCTTGAACGGCCCCTCGACGCCGATGCGGTAATCGGCCGACAGCAGCAGGAAGGCGCCCTTGGCCACGGCATTGCCCGGGCAGGCGACCACCACCGGAAATGGGTGCGACAGCAGGCGGCGGGCGAGGGTGGAGCCGGCGGTGACCAGGCTGATGGCTTCTTTCGGGCCGCTGGTCATCACCTTGAGGTCGTAACCGCCCGACAGGATGCCTGGCTGCCCGGTGATGATCACCACGGCACGTTCTTCGGTGGCGCGGTCGAGCGCGGCGTTGAAGGCAGTGATGACGTCTGGCGAGATGGCGTTGACCTTGCCGTTGTTCAGGGTCAGGGTG
The DNA here is from genome assembly GCA_947090765.1 of Pseudomonas sp. MM223. Classification (NCBI taxonomy): domain Bacteria; kingdom Pseudomonadati; phylum Pseudomonadota; class Gammaproteobacteria; order Pseudomonadales; family Pseudomonadaceae; genus Pseudomonas; species Pseudomonas sp. MM223. The sequence continues at coordinate 1,787,258 of OX352322.1, forward strand.
GCGATGCCGTCTTCGGCGTGGTAGGTAATCAGCTCGCTCATGGCAGAGTCCTTTTGTTGGCGTGGCGACGACGTTACCCAGCGCCAGAGGCCAGGTAAAGCAGCAAGGCTGACTGGTCGGTCAGCGTTCACCGCGGCCCAAATGCAAATACATGAAAAATTTGAAAAAAGTGCTTGCCAAAGGGAATGTCTTTCACTAAATTAGCGCACCTCGACGGGCCGCACGGCTTGAAGAGAAACGGTGAAGTGTCCGAGTGGTCGAAGGAGCACGCCTGGAAAGTGTGTATACGAGAAATCGTATCAAGGGTTCAAATCCCTTCTTCACCGCCACATTCTACGAAGAGCCCCCGCGCTGAAAAGCCCGGGGGCTTTTTGTTTTTGGGCCTTTGGGGCTGCTGCGCAGCCCATCGCGACGCAAGGCCGCTCCTACAGGGGACCGCGTCAATTTCAGGTGAACGCGGTCCCTGTAGGAGCGGCCTTGTGTCGCGATGGGCCGCAAAGCGGCCCCAAAATCTCAGAAGCTGACCGAGGCCGACAGCCGAGCGGTACGTGGCGCCCCCTGGAACAGGTAGTTATCCCCCAGGTAATCCCCCACATCGCGCCAGTAGCGTTTGTCGAACACGTTATCCACGGTCAGGCGCAGCACCGTGTCATACCCGCCAATGCGCGTACGGTACCGGCTCCCCACATCGAACACGGCATACCCGCCGACCTCTACGTTCCCGGCCTGGCTCGCATACTTGCTGGCGCTGTACCGCGCCCCGCCCAACAGTGCCAGCCCCGGCACCGGTAACGTGTACTCCGCGTGCAGCGCTGCCCGGAACCTGGGCACGTTGATCGCCTGGTGCCCTTCATAGGTATCGGTACCGCTGTTGTTCACCCGCGCACGGATGGCTGCAGCGCTGGCTTGAACTTGCAGGTTCTGGCTTACCCAGCCGCTGGCGCCCAGCTCCAGGCCGGTGTTTTTCTGCTGGCCTTGCTGCACGTAGGTGAAATTGCCAGCACCGTCCGGGCGTGCGTATTGGTAGGCCTGGCGGATCTGGAACAGCGCGGCGCTGAAGCTCAGGCCTTGCCAGTCATGCTTGAGGCCCAGTTCCAATTGGTGTGAGGTCGTGGGCGCGAGGATTTCGGCGGCATTGCTGGCAAACCAGGGGGCGGTGCCGCCGGCAGACAGGCCCTTGGCGTAGCTGGCGTATACCGTGGTGTCCGGCTGCGGCTTGTAGATAAGCGCAGCATTGGGCAGCAACTCATACTGGCGGGTATGGCGCCCGGCTACACCGTTCTCGTCCCAGGTCTTTTCATCCAGGCGCACTTCGCGGGCGCCCAATACGGTTTGCCATTGCTCGCTGAAGCTGATGCGGTCGCTGACGAACAGGCCGTATTGGCGGCTGTCCAGCCGGCGTTCACTGGCGCCGATGGGTTTGTCGGATGGGTCGAAGGCTGGTGCGCCGGTGTAGATGTTGCCGGTACCAAGCCACTCGTTGTAGTACGGCCGCTGATCCAGCGTGCGCCGCTGCGCACTGGTGCCCACGGTCAGTTCATGCCCCACGCCCAGCGCATCGAAGTGCCCGTTGAGCACGGCCTGGGCCTCATCGGTGCGGCGGGTGTCGTCGGGGCTGCGGAAGTCGTAGATGTCATAGTCACCGTTGCTGCCAAAGAACGCACCTTCGCTCGAACCCCAGGCAAACGCGCTGTAATCGTCGATCACCACCTTGCTGCGCGAGGCACTCAAGGTGCCGGTCCAGGCCTCGTTGAAGCGGTACTCGAAGCGCCCGCCCAGGTTCAGCGAGTCGTTTTGCACCGGCTTTGCCCAGTGCTGGTAGGCCAGGCGGTCGTCCGGGTTGATGCCGTGGGGCACTTCGGTGCCGCCCAGCAGCTGATAACCCGGCACCGAGCGCTGTTCACGGTGCTGGTATTCGACATCCAGTTGCAGGGTGGCATCCGGGCTGAGCTGCCAGTCAAAGGCCAGCGAGGCGAAGTCGCGCTTGCCATCCGCGTGGTCGACGTACGAGCGGATGTCTTCGTGGGCCAGGTTGGCGCGCAGGCCGAACTGTTTTTCGCTGCCGAACCAGCCACCCAGGTCGGTGGCCAGGTAGCGTTCGCCTTGTTCGTTGGTCGACACCGTTATGCTGCGCACATCCTCGGCGCGCTTGGTCACGTAGTTGATCAGGCCGCCCGGCTCCGACACACCGCTTTGCAGCCCCGACAGGCCCTTGAGCAGCTCTACCTGCTGCTTGTTCTCCAGGGCTACGTTCTGTTCGCCGGCAATGGTCTGGCCATTGATACGGTAGCTGCTGGCGGCATTCAGCTCGAAGCCCCGCACGTTGAAGTTTTCGTAGTAGCCGATGGGGGCATAGCTTTCGCCGACCGAAGCGTCGCTTTGCAGCACTTCGCTGAGCAGGCGCACCTGGCGGTCTTCCAGCAGTTGCTGGCTGAACACGCTGACCGAGGCGGGGGTATCGAGCAAGGGCGCGGGCTGGAAGCCGGCCACCGCAGCCTGGCGTGCCTGGTAACCGTCGTTGGCGTAGGTGTCGGACACCTGCAGCGGGGCCAGCACCACGCTGCCTTCGGCGAGCACATGAGGGCAATGCAAGGCCAGGCCCAGGCTGAGCAGGCTCAGGGGCAGGCGGGGGTGACACGGGGGCATGCGTTGGGGCTCCTGGATGCACGCACCTGTACTGGCCCTATCGCCGGCAAGCCAGCTCCCACAGGATTACAACAGCTCTGAATGCTGTGCGGTCACTGTGGGAGCTGGCTTGCCGGCGATAGGGCTGGCACAGGCCATGAAAAAGGCGGCATCTTAGCAGCCGCCTTCAGCATAAAACGATCCAGGCCCCGCGATATTCAGCCCTGGTTGGCGGGGCGCTTGTGCTGCCGCCAGCTGTCATCGATTTTTGACCAGGTCTTGCCGTCGGTAATGGCCATGAGCTTGCGCCCATCCTTGAAGGTGGCCAGGAAGGTGGCTTCTTCCTCCTTGCCGCCTAGCCACAGCCCGGCAAGCAACCCTACCGGCCCTGCCACAAGGGCCCCGGCCACGCCCCAACCCAGGGCGCTGCCCAGGCTGCGGCTAGGTTCCAGACTTGCCAGCCTGAGGTCGCTGATACGTGCCAGGGAAATGCGCTCGCCCGGGGAGGGGCTGCGCGGGGTCTTGAGTGTGAGCGATCCATTGCGATACTCGCCTTCACCTTGCAAGAAATCGCCGGATTGCACCGTGAGTCTTGTCATAAAGTCGTCCTGTCAGGGAAAGGGCATTTTCCAGCGCCTACTGAGCGCTGCCCGGGCAGGCAAGTCAACGGCAATACGACAGAGGGTAGTGCGTTACATTGTCGCCCACAGGGGTTACACGGTGGTTTTGCGGGCAGATACAAGCCACACCAGCAACGCTAGCCCGCCAATCACCAAACCCGCCACCACAATGCCCATCCAGCCCTGGTGCTGGAACAACTGCGTGCCCAGCAACGACCCCAACGCCCCGCCAATGAAGTAGCAGGTGATGTACCCGGCGTTAAGCCGCGTGCGTGCTTCGGGGCGCAGGGCAATTACCGCGTTCTGGTTGCTCACGTGGACCAGTTGCACCGCCAGGTCGAGCATCAGCACGCCCAGCAGCAGGGCCAGCAACGACTGCTCGGCAAACCCCAGCGGCACCCACGACAGCAGCAACACCACCAGCCCCACGGTGGTACCCAACGCGCCCTTGCCACGGTCGGCCAGGCGCCCGGCCCAGTTGGCCGACAGTGCACCGGCTGCACCGGCCAGGCCGAACAGGCCGATCACCGCATCCGAATAGTGGTAAGGGCCCTTGGTCAGCAGAAATGCCAGGGGCGTCCAGAACAGCGCAAACAGGCTGAACGACAGCAGGCCGAGCAGCGAGCGCAGGCGCAGTACCGGTTCTTCGAGGAACAGGCGGAACACCGAACCGATCAGGGCCGGGTACTTCAGCCCGGCATGGCTGTGGTGCTGCGGCAGGCTGCGGTACAGCGCCACGGCAGTGATCGCCATCAGCGCAGCGGCCAGCACATAGATGCTGCGCCAGCCGCCCAGTTCGGCCATGAAACCGGCAGCAGTGCGTGCCAGCAGGATGCCCAGCAGCAGGCCGCTCATCAACGTGCCGACTGCACGCCCACGCTGATGCGGCTCGCTGAGGGCCGCGGCCATGGGCACGAGGATCTGCGCCACCACCGAGAACAGCCCGGTCAGCGCCGTGCCCAGTATCAGCCAGGGCAAGCTCGGCGCGCAGGCACTGATGACCAGGCCCAGGGTGGCAATGGCGGTCATCACGGTAATCAGCCGGCGTTGCTCGAACAGGTCGCCCAGCGGTGCCAGCAGCAGCAGGCCGGCGCCATAGCTGAGCTGCGCGGCGATGACGATGCTGCCGGCGCTGGCAGTGCTCAGGCCGAACTGCTGGGCGATGCTGTGCAGTAGCGGTTGGGCGTAATAGTTGCTGGCCACGGCCAGGCCGGTGGCGGTGGCCATCAGCAGGATCAGGGCGCGGCTGAGAGTGGGGGCGTTCATGCGGTTCTCGTGGCGGGCAGTAGTAAGTGGGGGGATTATCAAGAAGTGTCAGGCATGACACCAATGTATAGTTTTCAGCTTATCCATCTTGAAAGCAGATAGATCGATGAACCTCAAGCAGCTCGAATACGCCCTTGCCGTGGCCGACACTGGCAGTTTTACCCGTGCGGCCGAGCGTTGCCACGTAGTGCAGTCGGCGCTCAGCCACCAGGTGGCGCGGCTGGAGGCGCAATTGGGCGTAAGCCTGTTCGAGCGTAGTTCGCGGCGGGTGCGGCTGACACCTGCGGGCGAGGCCTTTGTGCTGAGTGCCCGGCCGGCGGTGGAAGCGGCGCGGCGCATTGCCGATGACGTGGCGGCGGCCTGCGGGCAGGTGCGCGGGCGGCTGGCAATTGGTGAAATCGGCTCGCTGACGGCGCTGGACCTGGTCGACCTGTTGGCGGTGTTCCACGGTCGTTTTCCGGAGGTGGATGTGCGCTGGATCACGGCCAAGAGCGAATGGCTGATCGCAGATGTGATCGAGCGGCGGCTGGACGTTGGCTTCATTGGCCTGTGGCAAGGCGAGGTGGTGCAGGGCGTGCAGCATCGCTTGCTGGCCCGGGAGGCGCTGGTGGCGTTGTTGCCGGTTGGTCATCGGCTGGTCGGCCGCGGGCAGTTGGCGCTGGCCGACCTGGCGGATGAAGTGCTGGTGGACTTCCCCGAAGGCACCGGGGCGCGGCGGCAGACGGATGAGGCGTTTCAGGCCGCGGGGTTGCAGCATCGGGTGCAGTTCGAGATCGGGCATGTGCGCCTGGTGGAAAAGTTCGTGCAACGGGGCATGGCGGTGGGCCTGGTGCCGGAGCGGGTGGCCCAGGGCTTCGAAGGTGTGGCGCTGGCGCGGTTGGTGGATGCGCCAGTGCGGCACCTGTATGCCGTGTGGTCCTCCAGCCCGACGCCGGCTGCCCGGGCGTTTCTGGAGGTGATGGAACAGCGACTTGGGTCTGGGACTGGATAAGCCTGTACCGGCCCTATCGCCGGCAAGCCAGCTCCCACAGGATCACCTCAGTCTTCGAGCCTGTGGGGTTCCTGTGGGAGCTGGCTTGCCGGCGATAGGGCCGAAACAGGCAACCCATCAACTCAAGCTGCAAACCCACCATCAATGGTCAAACTGGCCCCGGTGATATAGCCCGCCTCCGGCCCCGCCAGGTAAGCCACAAAGCTGGCAATCTCCTCTGGCTCGCCGTAGCGTCCGATCGCCATCAACGGGATCAGGCTCTCGGCAAACTCGCCACTGGCGGGGTTCATGTCGGTGTCCACCGGCCCTGGCTGTACGTTGTTCACGGTAATGCCCTGTGGCCCCAGGTCACGCGCCATGCCGCGGGTCAAGCCAACCAGCGCGGACTTGCTCATGGCATAAGGTGCACCACCGGCAAAAGGCATGCGCTCGGCGTTGGTACTGCCAATGTTGATGATGCGCCCGCCCTGGCCCATGTAGCGTGCCGCTGCCTGGCTGGCGACAAACACGCTGCGCACGTTCACCGCCAGCATGCGGTCAAAGTCGGCCAGGTCAAATTCGGTTACCGGTGCCACTGCCAGCACACCGGCGTTGTTGACCAGGATATCCAGCCTGCCGAAGGCCTTCACGGCGTCATCCACGGCCAGCTGCACGGCGGCTGCATCGGCGCTGTCGGCGCGCAGGGCCAGGGCTTTGCCACCGTTTTCGGTTATTTCGCGGGCCAGTGCTTCTGCCGGGCCTGCGGAGCGACATAGGTGAAGGCCACCTGTGCACCTTCGCGGGCCAGGCGCCGCACGATGGCTGCGCCTATGCCGCGGGAACCGCCCTGAACCAGGGCCACTTTGCCTTCGAGTGAAAGTTGCTTGGACATGCTGATCTCCTGCTGGAAGCCAGGCCGAAATGCCTTGGATGGGCACAGTATCGGCGCTTGATTACCTGCTGATAAGATGGCAATCACTATCAGCAGAGTAAACTCTGGGTTGCTAATCATGGCCGTGGAATCGTTCAACGCGTTGGAATGCTTCATCCGCAGTGCCGAGGTCGGCAGTTTTGCCGAAGCTGCCAGGCGCCTGAGCATTACCCCTGCCGCCGTGGGCAAGCACGTGGCCCAGCTGGAGGCGCGCCTGGGCGTGCGGTTGTTCCAGCGTAGTACCCGCAAGCTGACCCTGACGGAGGCGGGGCAGCGTTTTCTTGGCGAGGTCAGCGACAGCTTTCGCACTATCCAGTACGCCGTGGCCAACCTGGCCAGCGCCGAAGGCCAGCCGGCCGGGTTGTTGCGGGTAAGCATGGGCACGGTGTTCGGGCGTTTGTATGTACTGCCCTTGCTGGGCGAATTTTTACGTCGCTACCCGGCCATTACCCCGGATTGGCATTTCGACAACCGCCAGGTCGACCTGATCGGCCAAGGCTTCGATGCAGCGATTGGCGGTGGTTTTGATCTGCCGCCTGGGGTGGTGGCACGCAAGCTGACCCCGGCGCACCGGGTGCTGGTAGCCGCGCCGGCCTACCTGGGGCGGCACGCGCCGATTGACGACCCGCAGGTGCTGCAGCGGCACGACGGCATCCTGATCCGCTCGCCCCAGACCGGGCGGGTGCGTTCATGGCCGCTAACCAGTCGCTGGCAGGCGCAGCAGCCGCTGCAACTGCGTCAGGCGATGACCATGAGCGATTCGGACGCGGCTTGCGCGGTGGCCGAGCAGGGGCTGGGCATTGCCCTGGTGAGCCTGCCGTTTGCCGTCCCGTACCTGCAGGCCGGGCGGCTGCGGCGGGTGTTGCCGGACTGGTACGTGGATGACGGGCATATCAGCCTGTATTTTGCCGAGCACAAGCTGATGCCGGGTAAGACCCGGGCGTTTATCGATTTTGTGGTGGAGCAGTTTGCCGAACAGGGGTTGGCGGGGCGGTTCGATGCCTTGCAAACACTGTAGGAGCAGCCTTGTGCTGCGAAGAGGCCGGTAAGACATAAAATTTCTTTGGTGCTTACGGCCCCTTCGCAGCACAAGGCTGCTCCTACAGGGATGTCGCTGGGCCGAGGACAGTGTTCACCCGCCTCAGGCAACTTCGACAATCAGCAATACCTGCGCCCCCAGGCTCACCTCGTCATCAATCCTCTTACCCAGCAACTGCTGCCCCAGCGGCGAGCGCGGGGTAATCACGGTGACCAAATCATCCCCCTCGCCAATCTTCAATCCCGCCGCCTCGGGCCCGAGGAACAACCGGCGCTGACTACCACCCTCATCTTCCAGGGTCACCAGGTTGCTGATCTGCACCCCGCGCGCCGGGTCATGGTCGCGCAGCAGCAATTGCTGGTAGATCAGCAGCGCCTGGCGGATTTCGGCGCTGCGGCGGGCCTGGCCAGTGGCCAGGTACGAAGCCTCCAGGCCCAAGGTGTCGTACTTGTTCTCGGCGATGTTCTCTTCGGCGGTAGCGGCCTCATAGGCGCTTTGCGCCGCGCGGGTCAGCACGTCCAGGTCATGTTCGAGGGTGGCGACGATCTGCGCCAGCAGGCGGGTCTTGTCCATGGTCAGTAGCAGAACTCCAGCACGTTGGCCTGGCTTTTGTCGGTGGGAGCGGTGCGGTTCTGCTGCAACCAGAACTGGCACTTGGGGCTGTTGAGGTTGCGCGGGTTGCCTTGGGCGGCTTCGGCGGCCTGTTGCAGTTCCTGCTTGTGCAGAATGTCTTTGTAGTGTTCGAACATCTGGGCCTGGGCATCTTGGGCCGGGGCTGGGGCCGAAGGTGCGGCAGGCCGGTACACGCTGGGGGCCACGGCCTGGGCCAGCGGCTGCACTTGGTGCGGCCACAGTTGCAACGCCAGCCACAGGGTCGCGGCAATGGCCACGGCGCCCAGCCACAGACCAAAGGCAACGCATACAATCAACGGCAGCGGCTTGAGGGTGATTTTCAGTTCACGGTGGCGGGCCATGGCAGCCTCCTGGCAGGGTAGGACGGGTGCATTGTCGCATGCGCTTGGGCATTTTTCCGTGTGGGTGCTTTTGTCGGCGACAATTTATCCGCAGAATTCGCGGTTTTTGCACCAGAACGGGAGGGGCGCATGAACGCCACCTGGGACATCTTCTGCAGTGTCGTCGACAATTACGGCGATATAGGCGTGACCTGGCGACTGGCCCGGCAACTGGTGGACGAGCATGGCCTGGCAGTGCGCCTGTGGGTGGACGACCTCAACGCGTTTACGCCCATGTGCCCCGGGGCTGATGCCAGCGCCGCGCAGCAGTGGCAGCAGGGTGTGGATGTGCGTCAGTGGCCGTCGGCCTGGTTGCCGGTGGCGCCGGCCGATGTGGTGATTGGTGCCTTCGCGTGCCAGTTGCCGGCTGCCTATGTCGAGGCAATGCGTGCCCGCGCCATGCCGCCGCTCTGGCTGAACCTTGAATACCTCAGTGCCGAGGACTGGGTAGAGGGCTGCCATGGCTTGCCTTCGCCGCAGCCCAACGGCCTGCGCAAGGTGTTTTTCTTCCCTGGCTTTACCGAGCAAACCGGCGGCCTGCTGCGCGAGGGCTCGCTGCTGGCGCGGCGTGATGCGTTCCAGCAGTCGGCCGAGGCGCGCCAGGCGTTTTTGCAAGGGCTTGGCGTACACCCCGAGCACGGGGCGTTGCTGGTTTCGCTGTTCGCCTACGAAAACCCGCAACTGGCCAGTTGGCTCGATGCCCTGGCCACAGGCGCACAACCGTGCCACCTGCTGGTGCCGCAAGGGCGCATCGTCGCGGGGCTGAGCCAGTGGCTTGGCGAGGCGCCGCTGCACGTGGGCAGCGTACGAAAGCGCGGGGCGCTGACCGTGCAGGTGCTGCCTTTTGTGAGTCAGGACGATTTTGACCGGCTGCTGTGGAGTTGTGACTTCAACGCGGTACGTGGTGAAGACTCGTTCGTGCGTGCGCAGTGGGCCGGGCAGCCGATGCTGTGGCATATCTATGTGCAGGACGAGAACGCCCACTGGGAAAAGCTCGACGCGTTCCTGGCGCATTATCGACGCGGCCTGTCAGGTGAAGCCGATGCCGCCCTGCTTGGCCTGTGGCGTGCCTGGAACATGGACCGCGACATGGGGCAGGCGTGGCAAGGAGCCCGCCAGCACTGGCCAGAACTGCAACAGCATGCCCGGCTTTGGGCGTTGCGACAGGCCGCTCAGCCGGACCTTGCCACAGCGCTAGTACACTTTTACCAAAATTCGCTATGATATGCGGCCTCGATTTTTATAAATCCATCCAGATTCGGATACTTCGTAATGAAAACTGGTAAAGAACTGAAACCCGGTACCGTCCTGCGCATCGACAACGACCCGTGGCTGGTTCAAAAAGCTGAGTTCACCAAGTCGGGCCGTAACAGCGCGATCATGAAGACCAAGCTGAAGAACCTGCTGACCGGCTACAAGACCGAAACCGTATACGGTGCGGACGACAAGCTGGACGACGTGATCCTGGATCGCAAAGAAGCGACCCTGTCGTTCATCAGCGGTGACTCGTACACCTTCATGGACACCACCGACTACACCATGTACGAGCTGAACGCCGAAGACATCGAAGCCGTTCTGCCGTTCATCGAAGAAGGCATGGAAGACGTCTGCGAAGCCGTGTTCTTCGAAGGCCGTCTGGTATCGGTTGAACTGCCGACCACCATCAGCCGTCAGGTTGTCTACACCGAGAACGCTGCTCGCGGCGACACCTCGGGCAAGGTCATGAAGCCTGCCAAGCTGAAGAACGGCACCGAACTGCAGGTTGCCGACTTCATCAACATCGACGAGTGGATCGACATCGACACTCGCGAAGGTGGCGTGTACAAGGGCCGTTCCAAGAAGTAATTCTTCTTGCGATGAGCACAAAAAACCCGGCCTTGGCCGGGTTTTTTTATGCCTGTGGCTTAGACGGACACATGCAACCGCACATCCACATTGCCGCGGGTGGCATTGGAGTAAGGGCAGACCTTGTGCGCTTTTTCCACCAGCCCTTCGGCATCGGCCTGGGCCAGGCCCGGCAGGTTGATGTGCAGGTCGATGTCCAGGCCGAAACCGCCCGGAATCTGGCCAATGCCCACCTTGGCGGTGATCGAGGCATCTGCCGGCAGGGCTTTTTTCTCTTGCCCGGCTACAAATTTGAGGGCGCCGATGAAACACGCCGAGTAACCGGCAGCGAACATTTGCTCGGGGTTGGTGCCATCACCGCCAGCGCCGCCCAGTTCCTTGGGGGTACTGAGGCTGACGACCAGCTTGCCGTCGCTGGACTTGGATTTGCCGTCGCGCCCACCGGTGGAGGTAGCTTCTGCGATGTACAGCGGAGTGACCTTTTGCATCTTGAGCCTCGCTAATGTGCTGTGCGCTCCCGGTTGAAGGAGGGCGCGGGTTGGTGTGGGATTTAAATTAGCGCGCAATTAGTTTGTGCGCAAGATAAATAATCACCGTTCGTCCGAACGGCCATTGCACAGCATAGCGGTCAGAGGTTTTTCTGCAGGTTCTCGCGCAGGTTCAGTAGGTCGGCCTGCAGTTGTTGCAACTGTTCCAGGCTGCGCCCGCTGGCCTTGAGGATGCACTGCGGCACCTCTTTGGCCTGCTGTTGCAGGGCACGGCCCTTGTCGGTCAGTTGCACCATTACCACCCGTTCGTCTTCCCGGCTGCGGTTGCGCTGTAGCAGGCCTTCGCTTTCCAGGCGCTTTAGTAGCGGTGTGAGCGAGCCGGGGTCGGTCAGCAGGTGCTGGCTGATTTCGCCCACGGTCAGGTCGTCACGCTCCCACAGTACGAGCATGGCCAAGTACTGCGGGTAGGTCAGGCCCAAGGCTTGCAGCAGCGGTTTGTAGACTTTGGTCATCAGCAACGAGGTGGAGTGCAGGGCGAAGCAGACCTGGTTGTCCAGCAGCAGCTCGTCACAGGAGGCTTGGGTGTCGGCGTTCATGCAGGTCCTTGAAAGTAATCAATGGGAAATTCTGGCACGCTGATCATTAGTGCGCACACTACTCGCGCAGTTCACTGCGCAGGGCCAGATCCCAGGGTGGAATCGGGCTGAAGCGGCTCTTGAGGAATTCGAGCAGCAAACGGCTGCGAGAGTTCGTTTCATGTTCAAGGCGCAGCGCATAAATGCCGCTGGTCTCGGCTTCGGGCAGGCCGCCGTCGCAAAACAGCGGCACCAGCTCGCCCCGCAGCAGGTATTCACTGATCAGCCAAGTGGGCAGGTGGGCAACACCCAAGCCGGCGAGGGCGCCGAACAGCAAGGTTTCGGCATTGTTGGCGGCCATGCGCATGCGCGCGGGGCGGTACAGGCGGGTTTGCCCGGCCACGTTGAAGCGCCAGGCGAAGGGCGGTGCCAGGCCGTCCCAGTCCAGGCCGTCGTGCCCGGGCAGTTCGCTGGGGCAGGTGGGCACGCCGCGGCTGGCCAGGTAGGCGGGGCTGGCGCAGGCGATGCGCACCATGTAGGCCAGTGGCGTGGCGACCAGCCGGGTGTCGGCCAGAGGGCCGGCGCGCAGCACCAGGTCGACCTCGCCCAGGTGGCTGCCATGCAGGTCGACGAAGCTGTCGATAAGGCGCAGTTGCACGTCCAGGCCTGGGTAGGCCACCAGGAAGTCGGCGATGGCCGGGGCCAGGTGGCGGCGGCCGAACGCGGCGGGGGCGTCGATGCGGATCAGGCCTTCGGGGGCATTGCTCAGCGATACCGCCTCGGCCCGGGCCAGGCGCAGCTCCTCGATGATGCGCCTGGCCCGTTCGGCAAAGGCATTGCCGGCGGGTGTGGCGCGCACGGCGTGGGTGCTGCGGGTGAACAGGCGGCTACCGACGGCGTTTTCCAGGTTGTCGATGCGCCGGGCCACTGCGGACGGTGTCAATGGATGGCGGCGGGCGGCGGCGGAAAAACTGCCGGTCTCCAGCACATCAAGAAACAGGCTCAACTGGTCGGTGAGGGTATCGGGGCTCATGGTTGCCTTGCTTTTGCGAAAAGCGCACAGCCATTGTGCGCTGCTGTGCGTTTCCCCGCCAGCCCACAGTCGTTAGCATGCTCGCATTATGTGTACAGGCGGATGAGGCCCTGATGATCGAGTGGTTGTTGTATATCGTGCTGGGCGCTGCCCTGGGCACCATGGGGGGCTTGTTCGGCATTGGTGGCGGGCTGATTGCCATTCCGGCACTCGGCGTGCTGTTTGGTCTGGACCAGCAGTTGGCGCAGGGGACGGCGTTGGTGATGGTGGTGCCGAACGTGTTGCTGGCGTTATGGCGCTATCACCAGCGCAACCGCATCGAGTTGCGCCATGCCTTGCCGTTGTCGGCGTGCAGCTTTCTGTTCGCCTGGCTGGGGTCGATCTGGGCCGTGGGGCTGGATGCGCACTCCATGCGCCTGGGCTTTGTCGGCTTTCTGGTGGCCCTGGCGGTGTGGAACGTGGCGCGGATGTTCATGAAGGTGTCGCCGCCCAGCGCCGAACTGCGTTATGCCTGGCCATGGCTGGGCGTGCTGGGCAGCTTTGCCGGCACCATGGGCGGCTTGTTCGGCGTGGGCGGGGCGGTGGTGGCCACGCCGATTCTGACCAGTGTGTTCGGCACCACCCAGGTAGTGGCGCAGGGGTTGTCGCTGGCGCTGGCTGCGCCGAGCACCTTGGTGACGTTGGTGACCTATGGCGTGCACCACAGCGTTGATTGGGGGGTGGGGATCCCGTTGGCGGTGGGGGGCTTGCTCAGCATCAGTTGGGGGGTGAAGTTGGCCCATGCGTTGCCGGAGAAAGTCTTGCGGGCGATGTTCTGTGTGTTTTTGGTGGTGTGTGCGGTGATGTTGGGGTTTGAGCTTTGATATTGTGGGGCCGCTTTGCGGCCATCGCCGGCAAGCCAGCTCCCACAGGGACAGTGCAAATCTGAAGGCTGGCACTGTCCCTGTGGGAGCTGGCTTGCCGGCGATGGGCTGCACAGCAGCCCCAAATTACTTGAACCCTTCAACGATGTAATCGGCCATGCAGTCGGTGATGGGTGACTGGGTCTGGGTGTTACGCAACAGCATCACATTGGCCATTGGCAACTGCGGCAACCCGTCCTGCTCACCCAGAATGCGAATGTTCCCGCCAATCAAACTCTGCAATTGCGCTGTCACCGCCAAGCCTGCCGTGACAATCGCAAAAATCGCCGCCAGGCTGGGGCTGGTATAGGCAATGCGGTAGTCGATGCCCTGTGCTTCCAGGGCATTGCAGGTCCAGGCCCGGCAGAAGCAGTCGGTGTTGAACAGCGCCACGGGCATTGGCCGCTGTTCTTGCGGGCAAAAGCCTTCGGCGGCGGCCCACACCAGCCGCTCTTGGCGCAGCAACTGGCCAACCTCGTTGCCCGGCTCACGGGTGACAATGGTCAGGTCCAGGTCCTGGCGCAGCATCAGCTGCTTGGACGAATCGCAATGCACCTCCACCTGCACCAGCGGGTAGGCCTGGGCAAAGCTTGACAGGATGGTTGGCAGGAAGCGCATGGCGTAGTCGTCCGGCGTGCCAATGCGCACCAGCCCGACCATGTGCGGCATGCGCAGGGTGTTGAACACCTCGCCATGCAGCTTGAGGATGCGCCGGGCATAACCCAGCAGCACCTGGCCCTCGGCTGTAAGGCGTACCTGGCGGCCGTCGCGCTCGAACAGCTGGCGCTGCAGGATGTCCTCTTCCAGGCGTTTCATCTGCATGCTTACCGCTGACTGAGTGCGGTTGACCACTTCACCGGCGCGGGTGAAGCCGCCTTGCTCGGCAATGGCAACGAAGGTGCGCAAAACGTCCGCATCGAGGCTTTGGTACTGGGACATTGCATCAATCTCCGAGATGCATGGCATAAGAAACATTCGTTGGATTGATCTTAATCCCGGCGTGAAACTGAGGCCATCCAACACGGAGGGCTTCACGATGAAAGGTCATGTCAGCAGCATCCAGCAACCTGCCTTTTCCCTGAACCACCTGTGGCATGCGGCCCTGCAGCGCCCGGCGCGCTGGCTGCAGCTGTACCGCCAGCGGCAGGAGCTGGCCAGCCTCAGTGATGCAACCTTGCACGACCTGGGGTTGAGCCGGGCGGATATCCAGCAAGAGGCCGAGCGGCATTTTTGGGATGATCCCCTGCGTAAATAGGCTAAGTTTGTCCGTGAACTTACTGGCCTCTTCGCGGGTTTACCCGCGAAGAGGCCAGAGCAGGCAACACAAGGAGACCAGGCTTGCCCCTCAAGCTGTCCACCCACCAGGCCCGCCGCCTGGCACTGTCTGCCCAAGGCTTCGGCAAACACCCGGAAGCACCGCCAACCCTGCCCGCAGTGAAGCGCATGCTGCAACGCCTGGGCGTGCTGCAGATCGACTCGGTCAACGCTCTGGTTCGTTCCCACTACCTGCCGCTTTTCTCCCGGCTGGGCGACTATTCGCCTGCCATCCTCGACCAGCTTGCCTGGGGCCGGGGCCGTCAGCGCCAGTTGTTCGAATACTGGGGGCACGAAGCCTCGCTGCTGCCATTGAGCCTGTACCCGTTGCTGCGCTGGCGCATGGCCCATGCTGCCGAGGGTCGCGGTATCTACCGTCAGCTCGCGCAGTTTGGCCGCGAGCGCCAGGACGTGATCGCGCGGGTACTGGCTGCCGTTCGTGAACAGGGCGCACTGGGGGCGGGCAGCCTGTCCACCCGCGAGGAACGTGCCGGCCCCTGGTGGGACTGGAGCGAGGAAAAGCACGCGCTGGAATGGTTGTTCGCCGCAGGGGAAGTGACGGTGGCGGGCCGGCGCGGTTTCGAGCGGCTCTATGACGTGCCGGACAAGGTTTTGCCAAAGTCTATCCTCGACCAGGCACTGCCCGGCGAGGCTGAGGCGCATCAGGGTTTGATGCTGCACGCCGCCACCGCCTTGGGTGTCGGCACCGAGCGCGATTTGCGTGACTACTTCCGCCTGGAGCCTGCTCAGGCCAAGGCAGCGCTGGCCGAACTGTTGGCAGGCGGCCGGTTGCAAGCGGTCGAGGTGCAGGGTTGGAAGCAATTGGCTTACTGCGTCGGCACGCCGCGCATCCCTCGGCGCATAGAGGCCAGTGCGCTGCTGTCGCCATTCGATTCACTGGTCTGGGAGCGCAACCGCACCGAGCGTTTGTTCGGCTTTCGCTACCGCCTGGAAATCTACACCCCGGCGCACAAGCGGGTGTACGGCTACTACGTGCTGCCGTTCCTGTACCGGGAGCGCATCGCTGCGCGGGTCGACCTGCGTGCCGAACGCGCCCAAGGGCAATTGGCGGTGCACGCCGTGCATGCTGAAGCGCCAGGCCTGGACGAGGAGGGCTACCACACCCTGGCTGGCAACCTGTTGCGTCTGGCCGGCTGGCTGGGGCTGGAGCGGGTGCAACTGAACTGCCCAAGCAGGGAGGGCAGCCAGTTGCGCCAGGCGTTGCTCAGCGCCGCACCTGCTTGAGGGTTTCGGCAATCAGAAACGCCAGCTCCAGCGACTGATCGGCATTCATCCGCGGATCACAATGGGTGTGATAACGGTCAGACAACGCATCCTCGGTAATCGGCCGCGCACCGCCGATGCACTCGGTGACGTTCTGCCCGGTCATCTCGATATGAATGCCACCGGCATGGCTGCCCTCGGCCTGGTGCACCTGGAAGAACTGCTTTACCTCGTCCAGAATCTGCGCAAAGTCGCGGGTCTTGTAGCCGCTGCTGGCCTTGATGGTGTTGCCGTGCATCGGGTCGGAGCTCCACAGCACCTTGCGCCCCTCGCGCTCGACGGTGCGGATCAGCCCCGGCAGGTGGTCGCCGACCTTGCTCGCGCCCATGCGCACGATCAGGTTCAGGCGCCCAGGGTCGTTGGCCGGGTTCAGCGTGTCGATCAGGCGGATCAGTTCTTCGGGGTTCATGCTGGGGCCAACCTTGACCCCGATCGGGTTGTGCACGCCGCGCAAAAACTCCACATGGGCGCCATCCAGCTGGCGGGTACGGTCGCCGATCCACAGCATGTGCGCCGAGCAGTCGTAGTAGTCGCCGGTCAGGCTGTCCTGGCGCACGAAGGCTTCTTCATAGTTCAGCAGCAGCGCTTCGTGGGCCGTGAAGAAGCTGGTTTCGCGCAGTTGTGGCGCGCTATCCAGCCCGCAGGCGCGCATGAACGCCAGGGTTTCGTCGATGCGGTTGGCCAACTGGTGGTACTTGTCGGCCAGCGCCGAGTTGGCGATGAAGTCCAGGTTCCACTTGTGCACCTGGTGCAGGTCGGCAAACCCGCCCTGGGCGAAAGCGCGCAGCAGGTTGAGGCTGGCGGTAGCCTGGTGATAGGCCTGCAGCAGGCGCTCCGGGTCGGGGATGCGGCTTTTGGCGTCGAAGCCGATGCCGTTGACGATGTCGCCGCGGTAGGCGGGCAGGGTGATGTCGCCGATGGTTTCATCGCCCGATGAACGAGGCTTGGCGAACTGCCCGGCCATGCGCCCGACCTTGACCACCGGGCAACCGGCAGCAAAGGTCATGACAATGGCCATCTGCAGCAGCACCTTGAAGGTGTCGCGGATTTTGGCCGCCGAGAACTCGGCGAAGCTTTCGGCGCAATCGCCGCCCTGCAGCAGGAAGGCACGGCCTTCGGTGACCTCGGCAAACTGCCTGCGCAGCTCGCGTGCCTCGCCCGCGAACACCAGCGGTGGGTAGCTGGCCAGGGTCTGTTCAACCTTCAGCAGGTGCGCGGCATCGGGGTAGGTCGGTTGCTGCTGGATCGGCAGGGCGCGCCAGCTGTCAGGGCTCCACGGTTGGTTCATCTCGGGCTCGGTCTTGTAGGTTATAGGCTATAGGCCATGGTAACAGTTGGCGCTGCGCTTGTTGCATCAAGGGTGTTGGCGGACAATGCGCGTTTTTGCGCGGGTGGGTGGTGAGCATGACGGCGGAACGGGAAGAGCGGCTGCTGGCACGGGTAGAAGACGCTTTTGGCGTCATCAGCGTGTATGAAGTAGACGACTACCGCTTTCTGGAATTCGGCGATGCCATCGAGCAGAGCTGCGTGTTTACGGCCGACCCCAGCTGGCTGGAGTACGACTACACCCGCGCCATGCTGGTGGGGGCGTTGTGCCATGAACAGCCGGAGAGCGCGCTGTTTCTCGGCCTGGGTGCCGGCACGCTGACCCAGGCCTGCATGAAGTTTCTGCCGCTTGATGATATCGAGGCCATCGAGCTGCGCGCAGATGTACCGCGCCTGGCCATGGAGTACATGGGGCTGGATGACGACCCTCGGTTGTACGTGCGCATCGGTGATGCCATCGAGCTGCTGCCCACGGCAGAAAAGGCCGATCTGTTGTTCGTCGACCTGTACACCGACCACGGGCCGGGCGTGGGGCACCTGGCGTGGAACTTCCTGGAAAACTGCCAGCAACAGCTGAACCCGGGCGGCTGGCTGGTGATCAACCAGTGGGCCACCGACGACGGCAAGCCGCTGGGCGCGGCGTTGCTGCGCGGCTTGTACCACCGGCATTACTGGGAGTTGCCGGTGAAGGAGGGCAATGTGATCTTGCTGGTGCCGGCAGACCTTGAGCAGGCGCTGGATATTGAAGGGCTGAGGGCGCGGGCCGAGGCGCTGGCGCCGCAGTTGGGGTATAGCCTGGAAGGGTTGATCCGCGAGATTCGCCCGGCTACCTGATGAATGTGTGGTGAGGCTGCAGGCCCAATCGCCGGCAAGCCAGCCTCCCACAGGGTCCTCACTGGCTGCGGGCCTTTTGCAGGCCTGCAGGAATACATTGATCTCAAGCCTGAGGGTATCCCTGTGGGGCTGGCTTGCCGGCGATTGGGCCACTAAAGGCACTAAAGAATTATCGATTCAGCCCCATTTGATTGATGGCCCGATAATGGCCTTGCACCCTGAAAAAATTCCTCACGCCCCCCACTATTTCAGGTATAGTACGCGCCGGTCTTTTAGCGGGCCGCAAAATCAGGTGGTGCAAATCCTCCGAGTCCAGCTTCGGCTGCACGTCCGCTAGGCGGACCTTCCCACGTTTTCTTTTTCAATCGTTTTCGCAAATCCCCGCCGCCAAAGCTGCCTGGGTGACCTGACGGTCTTTCAAGGCATGTGCAGCTTTGGAGCATGGGTCTTTGCGGATGCACCTAGAGGCAGACCCATGACCCAGGAAACCGGCGGCTTCGCCGCTCTCGATCTTAATCCGAACATTGTTGCTGCTGTTGTGGCTACCGGCTACGAAGAGCCGTCCGCCATTCAGCAACAATCGATCCCGATCATCCTCGCCGGTCACGACATGATCGGCCAGGCGCAGACTGGCACCGGCAAGACCGCTGCCTTCGCCCTGCCGATCCTCAACAAGATCGATGTGAGCAAGCGCGAACCGCAAGCCCTGATCCTGGCGCCAACCCGTGAGTTGGCGCTGCAAGTTGCTACCGCTTTCGAAACCTACGCCAAGCAGATGCCGGGCGTGAACGTGGTTGCCGTATACGGCGGTGCCCCGATGGGCCCACAGCTGCGCGCAATCCGCAATGGCGCGCAAATCGTCGTCGCCACCCCGGGCCGCCTGTGCGACCACCTGCGTCGTGACGAAAAAGTCCTGTCCACCGTGCAGTACCTGGTACTGGACGAAGCCGACGAGATGCTGAAGCTGGGCTTCATGGATGACCTCGAAGTGATCTTCGACGCAATCCCGGCTACCCGTCAGACCGTACTGTTCTCCGCTACCCTGCCGTCGTCGATCCGCTCGATCGCCGAACGCCACCTGCGCGAGCCCAAGCACGTCAAGATCCAGACCAAGACCCAGACCGTTACCGCGATCGACCAGGCTCACCTGATGGTCCACGCCGACCAGAAGATCCCGGCTGTGCTGCGTCTGCTGGAAGTGGAAGAGTTCGACGCGCTGATCGCCTTCGTGCGTACCAAGCAAGCCACCCTGGACCTGGCCGCCGCGCTGGAAGCCAAAGGCTACAAGGCTGCTGCGCTGAACGGCGACATCGCCCAGAACCAGCGTGAGCGCGTGATTGACTCGCTCAAGGATGGCCGCCTGGACATCGTCGTCGCCACCGACGTCGCCGCCCGTGGTCTGGACGTACCGCGCATCACTCACGTGTTCAACGTTGACATGCCGTACGACCCGGAATCCTACGTACACCGTATCGGCCGTACTGGCCGTGCCGGTCGCGAAGGCCGTGCGCTGCTGCTGGTCACCCCGCGTGAGCGCCGCATGCTGCAGGTGATCGAGCGTGTAACCGGGCAGAAAGTTGCCGAAGCCCGCCTGCCGAATGCCCAGGCCGTGCTGGATGCCCGCATCAAGAAGCTGACCTCGAGCCTGGCGCCGCTGGTAGCTGAAGCAGAAGCCACCCACGGTGAGCTGTTCGACCGCCTGACTACCGATCTGGGTTGCAGCGCGCGTGCTCTGGCTTCGGCCTTGCTGCGCAAAGCCACCAATGGCCAGGCGCTGGACCTGGCTGCGGTAGAGCGTGAGCAGCCGCTGGTGCCGGGCGTTGGTGCCCCGCGTGGTGAGCGTAGCGAGCGTCCTGATCGTGGCGAGCGCCCTGACCGTGGTGACCGCGAGCGCCGTGCGCCGCTGCCGCTGGCCGAAGGCCGTGTGCGTTGCCGTACCGCCCTGGGTGCCCGTGACGGTATCGCTGCCAAGAACTTGCTGGGCGCGATCCTCAACGAGGGTGGCCTGGCGCGTGACGCCATCGGCCGTATCCAGGTACGCGACAGCTTCAGCCTGGTCGAGCTGCCGGAAGATGGCCTGGAGAAGCTGCTGTCCAAGCTCAAGGACACCCGCGTGGCTGGCAAGCAGCTGAAGCTGCGTCGCTACCGCGAGGATTGATCCTGGCGCAATAAAAAAATCCCCGGCCTAGGCTGGGGATTTTTTTGCCTGTGAGGGCCCTTTCGCTGGCAAGCCCGCGAAGAGGCCCGTCAGTCGAACCGATAAATGTCCATCCCCAGTGCCCCCAAGGTAAAGCCTTGGTGTACCACCCCAAACTTGCCCCCGGCCCCCAGGGCAAAGAACAGCGGCAGCAAATGCTCATCACTGGGGTGGTTTCGCATGGCATGCGGCGCCTGCTTCCGGTAATCCAGCAATGCCGGCTGGTCATCCTCTTGCAGTCGCTCCACCACCCAATCCCTGAACGCCAGCGCCCACGGCTCGATCACATCCGGCCCGGCATGCCAGTCCAGCTCGCCAAGGTTATGGGTGATGCTGCCCGATCCGATCAGCAGCACACCTTCATCACGCAGCCCGGCCAGCGCCTGGCCCACCTTCACCTGCAGCGCTGGCCCCATGTGGCTGGGCAGCGAAACCTGCACCACCGGAATACCCGCATCCGGGTACATCAGCGAAAGCGGCACCCAGGCACCGTGGTCGAACGGTCGTTGAGCGTCCAGCCGGGCTGGCAGGCCGGCAGCCTTCAACAAGTCACTGACTTGGCCTGCCAGTGCAGGCTCGCCCGGCGCCGGGTACTGCACCGCATACAACGCCGGTGGAAAACCGTAGAAGTCGTGCCAGGTTTCTGGTTGTGCGCTGCTGGTCACCAGCAGTTCACGGCTCTCCCAGTGCGCCGACACCACCACGATGGCCTTGGGCCGTGGCAGGCTGTTGGCCAGCCCGGCCAAGGCCGGCCCGCTGGCGCCCGGGTGCAAGGCGAGCATGGGGGAACCATGGGAAATGAACAGGCTGGGCAGCATGGCAAGGTCCTGAAGGTTAAGATGCCTCATCTTCGATCAGAAACTGATCGATATCCATCGCAAGTTTTACGCGTTTTCTATCGGTTTACTCGATAAACAAGGAGCAACCATGGAGCCAGCGTTCTGGCACAAGCGGTGGGCCGACAACCAGATCGGCTTTCACCAGGGGCAGGTTAATCCGTACCTGCAGGCGCACTGGCCGGCACTGGGCCTGGCGCCTGGCAGCCGCGTGCTGGTGCCACTGTGCGGCAAAAGCCTGGACCTGGCCTGGCTGGCCGGGCAGGGGCACAGCGTGTTGGGGGTAGAGCTGTCGCGGCGGGCGGTGGAGGATTTCTTCCGCGAGCATGGGCTTGAAGCCGAGGTTTCGCAGCGGGGTGCTTTTGAGGTGTGGCGCAGTGGTGAGGTTGAGCTGTGGTGCGGCGATTTCTTTGCATTGCGGGCAGCAGATATCGGCGCCTGCACGGGGCTTTATGACCGGGCGGCACTGATTGCGCTTCCGCCGCCGATGCGCGCGGATTACAGGCGGCTGATGTCGACGGTGCTGCCTGCGAAGTGCCGGGGGCTGTTGGTGACGCTGGAATATGACCAGTCGCTGCTGGATGGTCCGCCTTTTTCGGTAGGGGATGAAGAGGTACGGCAGGGGTTGGCCGGGTGGCAGGTGGATGAGCTTGAGGTTGCAGAGCTTATTCAGGAAAGCCCGAAGTTTTTGCAGGCCGGAGCCTCCAGCCTGTTGGAGCGGGTGTACCGGGTTAGCCGGTGATTGATGGGTTGTTTGTACTGGCCCTATCGTCGGCAAGCCAGGCTCCCACAGGAATACCACAGGCTCAAATACTGTTGAGGACCTGTGGGAGCTGGCTTGCCGGCGATAGGGCCGGTGAAGGCATGCACAAAAAAGGGCGACCGAAGTCGCCCTTTTTGAATTGCCAGTGGATCAACCGCGGCGGCGCAGGGCCTCGATACGGTCTTCCAGCGGCGGGTGGCTCATCAACAGCCCGGCCAGGCCGTGCTTGAGCCCGCCGTTGATGCCGAAGGCTTTCATGGTATCAGGCATGTGCACCGGCAGGCCTTGCTCCACACGCAGGCGCTGCAGGGCGCCGATCATGGCCGAAGTACCGGCCAGTTGCGCACCGGCTTCGTCGGCGCGGTATTCGCGGCGGCGCGAGAACCACATCACGATCATGCTGGCCAGGATGCCCAGGATCAGCTCGGCAACGATGGTCGCCACGTAGTAGGCAATGCCCTGGCCCTCTTCGTTCTTGAAGATGACCTTGTCGACGAAGTTGCCGATGATACGTGCGAAGAACATCACGAAGGTGTTCACCACGCCTTGTACCAGCGCCAAGGTGACCATGTCGCCGTTGGCCACGTGGCCGATTTCGTGGGCCAGCACCGCCCGCACTTCATCGGGCGAGAAACGCTCCAGCAGGCCCTGGGACACGGCTACCAGTGCGTCGTTGCGGTTCCAGCCGGTGGCGAAAGCGTTGGCCTCGTAGGCCGGGAAAATACCCACCTCGGGCATTTTGATGCCCGCTTCACGGGACAGCTCTTCGACCGTTTGCAGCAGCCACTGCTCGTGGCGGGTGCGCGGCTGGCTGATGATCTGGGTGCCGGTGGTCATCTTCGCCATCCACTTGGAGATGAACAGCGAGACAAGGGAGCCGGCAAAGCCGAACACGGCGCAGAACACCAGCAGGCTGCTGAGGTTCAGGTCGACCCCGTTGGCGGCCATGAACCCGTTGAAACCGAACAGGCTCAGGGTAATGCTTGCAACCAGCACCACCGCAAGGTTGGTGGCCACAAACAACAGAATGCGCATCATGGTTGTTACGTTCTCCTGACGGATGAATTGTCGCTTACTGCGGGGTATATAAGGGGCCTGTCGCGCGGATTCAATCGGGCGACTATTTCAAACTGTGTACGGCGGAGTATGGCAGAGGATGGCGCGGGGGCTGTGGGATAGAGCATTGCAGGATGTAAGAAACATCATGTGGGGATTGTCGGGGCTGCTCTGCAGCCCATTCGCAGCACAAGGCTGCTCCTACAGGAGAACGCGTATGCCTGTAGGAGCAGCCTTGTGCTGCGAAGAGGCCGTCATTTACTGCGAATAAGTCCGCAGGAAATTGCCGATCCGGCCAATCGCCGCTTCCAGGTCGTCCACCCGCGGCAAGGTCACCACGCGGAAGTGGTCCGGCCACGGCCAGTTGAACGCCGTACCCTGCACGATCAGCAGCTTTTCCGACAGCAGCAGGTCAAGGGCGAACTTCTCGTCGTTGAGGATCGGGCACACCTTCGGGTCGATGCGCGGAAACGCATACAGCGCACCCATCGGCTTCACGCAGCTTACGCCCGGGATGTCGTTGAGCAGCTCATAGGTGCGGTTGCGCTGCTCCAGCAGGCGGCCCGGTGGCAGCACCAGGTCGTTGATGCTCTGGTAGCCGCCCAATGCGGTCTGGATGGCATGCTGGGCCGGCACGTTGGCGCACAGGCGCATGTTGGCCAGCATGTCGATGCCTTCGATGTAGCTCTGTGCGTGGTGCTTGGGCCCGGAGATGATCAGCCAGCCGGAACGGAAGCCTGCCACCCGGTACGACTTGGACAGGCCGTTGAAGGTCAGGCACAGCAGGTCGGGCGCCAGCGAGGCGGTGCTGATGTGCACGGCTTCGTCGTACAGGATCTTGTCGTAGATCTCGTCGGAGAACACCACCAGGTTGTGCTGGCGGGCCAGTTCCAGCATGCCCAGCAGCAGCTCCTTGGAGTACACCGCGCCGGTCGGGTTGTTCGGGTTGATGATCACCAAAGCCTTGGTGTTCGGGGTGATCTTGGCCTTGATGTCTTCAAGGTCGGGGAACCAGTCGGCCTGCTCGTCGCACAGGTAGTGCACCGGCTTGCCGCCGGCCAGGCTCACGGCGGCAGTCCACAGCGGGTAGTCGGGGGCCGGGATCAGCACTTCGTCGCCGTTGTTCAGCAGCGCCTGCATCGACATGACGATCAGTTCGGAAACGCCGTTGCCGAGGTAGATGTCCTCGATGGTGACGCCTTCGATTTCCTTTTGCTGGCAGTACTGCATCACGGCCTTGCGTGCGCTGAACAGGCCTTTGGAATCGCTGTAGCCCTGCGCGGTGGGCAGGTTGCGGATCACATCCTGAAGGATTTCATCGGGCGCCTCGAAGCCAAACGGCGCCGGGTTGCCGATGTTCAGCTTGAGGATGCGGTGGCCTTCCTCTTCCAGGCGCTTGGCGTGCTTGAGCACTGGGCCGCGAATGTCGTAGCAGACATTGGCGAGCTTGTTCGATTTGCTGAACTGCATGATGGGATCCCGATATGAGAAAACGCGCTACGCCCCGCCGAAAGGTTTGAAACGGCAGGAAGCGGGTGCCAGACTGAACGCCTGGCACACGAAGCCAACTAATATACGTGCCACCCGCGCCCCGGAAAAGACGGTGCGGGGTGAAATTAAGCCTGCCGAGGTTCCTACATGAAAAAGATCGAAAAAACCCTGGATGAATGGCGGTCGATGCTCGACCCCGAGCAGTACCAGGTTTGCCGCCTCAAGGGCACTGAGCGGCCGTTCAGCGGCAAGTACAACAGCGAGCGGCGTGACGGCATCTACCATTGCATCTGCTGTGGCCTGGCGTTGTTCGATGCGCAGACCAAGTTCGATTCCGGCTGCGGCTGGCCGAGCTTCTACGCGCCGATCGAAGACAGCGCGATGATCGAGATCCGTGACACCTCCCACGGCATGATCCGCACCGAAGTCACCTGCGCCCGCTGCGATGCGCACCTGGGCCACGTATTCCCCGATGGCCCGCCACCGACTGGCCTGCGCTACTGTATCAACTCGGTGTGCATCGACTTGCGCCCGCGCGACTGACCGGAGCCCGACCATGGCTGGATCGATGCTGGACATTCCCTGCGTGACCCTGGGCGGCGAGCATAAAAAGCTCGGCGATTTCCCGGGCAAGGCGTTGCTGGTGGTCAACACCGCCAGCCAGTGCGGTTTTACCCCGCAGTACAAGGGCCTGGAGCAGCTGTGGCAGGCCTACCATGAGCGTGGCCTGGTGGTGCTGGGCTTCCCGTGCAACCAGTTCGGCAAGCAGGAGCCGGGCGATGCGCGGGACATTGCGCAGTTCTGCGAGCGCAACTTTGGCGTGAGCTTCCCGCTGTTTCGCAAGGTCGAGGTCAACGGCCCGGGTGCCCACCCGCTGTTCGTCGAGCTCAAGCAGCGTGCACCGGGCATTCTGGGCAGCCAGAAGATCAAGTGGAACTTCACCAAGTTCCTGGTCGACCCGGCCAGCGGCCAGGTGACGCGTTATGCCCCCACTACCAAACCGCAGGCCCTGGAAGCAGACATCGAGCGCCTGCTCAGCCGTTGAGCGGCACCCAGTGGTCGACCAGCGCCAGTAGCTCTTCGCGGCGGAACGGCTTGGCCAGGTAGTCGTTCATGCCCGCTGCCCGGCAGCGTTCGCGCTCCTCGGGCATGGCGTTGGCGGTGAGGGCGACAATGGGCAGGTCGGGCCAGCGGCCGCTCTGGCGGATGCGCCGGCTGGCCTCGTAGCCGTCCATCACCGGCATGTTGCAGTCCATCAGCACCAGGTCGAATTCATCCTGTTCCAGCAACTCCAGGGCCTCGGCGCCCTGGGTGGCCAGTTGCACCTGGCAGCCGAGCTTGGCCAGCATGCCCTTGGCCACCAGCTGGTTCACCGGGTTGTCTTCCACCAGCAAGATTCGCGCACGGCCTGCCTCCAGGGTAATGGCCGGGTTGGCCAGCGGGTGTTCGGGTTCGTGCCCTTGCAAGGTACGGCGCAGGGTCTGGTACAGGGTATTGCGCGCCAGCGGCCGGGCCAGTTGATGGAGCGGGGCGAGGGCGGCCGACTGCTCGCTGGGCAGGAAGTTGCCGTAAGCGGTCACCAGCAGGATGGGGGTTTTCAGCGTTTGGCGCAGCTCGAACAGGCGGTCTACATCGTCGGTAATCAGCAGGTCCATCGCCGTGGCGTCCAGCGACGCGCTGCTGTCATGCCGCTGGTAGGCCAGGCCCCAGGCGGGCAGCAGGCCCTGCAACAGTTCGTTAAGCCCGCTGCCTGCTGCGCTCAGGGCTGCCACGCGCCCGTGCAGCGGCGCTGGCGCAATGGCTTCGGTGTGCACGGCCAGCGGCAGCTCGGCGCTGAAGCAGCTGCCAAAGCCCGCTTCGGAGCGAATGTGCAAATGGCCTTGCATGGCTTTGCACAGGTTACGCGTCAGGGCCAGGCCCAGGCCTGTGCCGCCGTACTGGCGGGTAATGCCGGCACCGGCCTGGGTGAACGGCTGGAAGATGCGCGCCTGGGCTTCTTCGGGGATGCCGATGCCGGTGTCGCGCACTTCCAGGCGCACGCCGCCGACAATCGTGACCAAGCGTACATCGACGCGGCCGAAGCGGGTGAACTTCAGCGCGTTGGACAGCAGGTTGCTGACGATCTGCCGCACCCGTGTGGGGTCACCGAGCACGCTGCTGGGGAAGTCGCGGGCAATCAGGCAGGTCAGCTCCACACTTTGTGCGGTGTTCTGCGACAGCAGGTTGGCGGTGTCTTCCACCATCGAGCCCATGTCGAACGGGATGCGCTCCAGTTCCAGCTGGCCGGCATCGAACTTGGACAGGTCGAGGATATCGTTCAGCAATTCCACCAGCACCTTGCCCGAGTCGTGGGCGATTGCCAGCTGCTGGCGCTGCTCGCTGGGCAGCGGGCTGTCGAGTGCCAGAGCGATCATGCCGAGCATGCCGTTGAGCGGGGTGCGGATTTCGTGGCTCATGTTGGCCAAAAAGGCCGCACGTGCCTGGGCCATGTCCAGCGCGCGGCGGCGTGCTTCCTCCAGCTCCTGGTTGGACAGGCTCAGGCTGCTGTTGCTGGCCTTCAGTTCGTTGGTGCGTGCCGAGACGATGTCTTCCAGTTCGTTCAGGTACTGGGTAAGGCGGTTTTCCGCTGTGCGCCGCTGCTCGATCTCGGTGGCCATGCTGACAAACTGCTGGTTGGCAACCTTCACCAGCACGCCGATTTCGTCATGTTCGTGCCCATGTGGGCACTCCAGGCGGGTTTGCCGGGGTTTGCGCGGGTCGCTGCCGCTGAGTGCGCCGATCACCGTGACCAGTGGCTTGGTCAGCATCATGTAGAACAGCGCCAGCAGGATGCCGGTCAGTACCAGGCTGCGGGCGAAACCGTTGAGCAGGGTGATGCCGGCGCGGTCGAGAAAGCGGCTGCCAAAGGCAAAGGTGTCGACGTCCAGGTACAGGGTGCCCAGGTATTCCTCGGGCATGTGGGTCAGGTACAGGCGCTCTTTGAACTGGCGCTGCTCGCCGAACAGGAAGTCGCTCAGCGGCCGGTAGCGGTCTTGCAGCCTGGGCCGCTCGACATCGGCCAGCACGGTTTCGTTGTTGTCGATCAGCCGTGCGCGGATGACGGCCGGCGACTGCAACAGGCCGCGGGTCAGCTCCAGCGCCAGTTCCGAGTCGATGTTGTAGGCGATGCGCGAGGCCGGGTTGTGGCTGATTTGCAGCAAGGCGCGCACTTCGCGGTTGATGGACGCGTCTTCGCTGGCATAATCGATGCCGATCTGGATGAGACTGAGCAATGTTCCCAGGATGAAGCCGACCAGGACTGTCAACCGGGCTTGCTTGTATGACAGGCGATTGGTGAACTTGATATCCATGAGTCCCGAGCCGGTTTCACGTCCCTTGCGCTGCGCAAGCATAGCCGAATAGCCCCGGCTGCTGGCGGGTCTGTCTGTTCATTTCAGTTGATCGCCAAGCGGGGGCGCGTAGCGGCCCCAAAAAACTGAAATTGTTAGGAGTCGTCATGGACGCTCGCTTGATTGCTTTCCTGGACCGCGCCGAATCGGTATTGGCGCGCCTTGAACCCCTGTTGCCGGCTCATCGTCCGAACATCGACTGGGGCACCACCCTGGCCGCCCGCTGGCAGCGCGATGGCCGCAGCGGCTACTTGCTGCCGCTGGAAGTCAGCCTGGACATCCGCCTGAGCGACCTGATCGGCGTCGACCAGCAGCGCAACCAGCTGGGCCGCAATACCCATCAATTCATCAATGGCTTGCCGGCCAACCACGCGCTGCTGTGGGGCTCGCGCGGAACAGGCAAATCGTCGCTGGTGCGCGCCCTGCTGGCTGAACATGCCGGCGCCGGCCTGCGCCTGATCGAAATCGAACGCGACCACTTGGCCGACCTGCCGCGTGTGGTCGAGCAACTGCAAAAGTTGCCACAACGCTTCATTCTGTTCTGCGACGACCTGTCGTTCGAAGCCGGGGAGGGCGACTACCGGGTGCTCAAGAGCGTGCTCGATGGCTCGTTGGAGCAGGCGCCGGACAACGTGCTGCTGTACGCCACCTCCAACCGCCGCCACCTGGTGCCGGAGAAGGAAAGTGACAATGAAAACTGGAAGCGTGTCGACGGCGAGCTGCACCCTAGCGAAGCAGTAGAAGACAAAATCGCCCTGTCTGACCGCTTCGGCCTCTGGCTGTCGTTCTACCCGTTTACCCAGGACCACTTCCTGAATGTGGTCGAGCACTGGATCGGCCAGCTGGCGCGCCCTGCGGGCCTGGCCTGGCAGCGTACAGAAGAACTCGACATCCTCGCCGTGCGCTGGGCTACCGGCCGCGGTAACCGTAATGGCCGTTGTGCCTATCAGTTCGCCCGCTACTGGGTCGGGCTGCAATTGCTGGAGCAAAAGTAAATGATCGACCTTAATGCCAGTGGCGCCGGCCTCGACGGCTACAACCTGCTGGCGGCGCAAGTGCAGGCGTTGTTTGCCGACGAGCGTGATTTCATCGCCAATGCCGCGCAGTTTTCGGCGTTTCTGTACAACCAGGTGGACGACCTGAACTGGGCGGGGTTTTACCTCAACCGCAACGAAGAACTGGTGCTGGGCCCGTTCCAGGGCCAGGTGGCGTGTGTGCGCATTCCGTTCAGCAAGGGCGTTTGCGGTGCCGCGGCGGCAACGCGGCAGACCCAGCGGGTGGAGGATGTGCATGCGTTCCCGGGGCACATTGCCTGTGACAGCGCGTCCAACAGCGAGTTGGTGATCCCGTTGGTAAAGGAAGGCAGGCTAATTGGTGTGCTGGACCTGGATAGCCCGAAGGTTGGGCGGTTCAGCGAGGCGGACCAGGTGGGGCTGGAGCGGTTGGCGGCGATCTTTCTTGAGCTGACTGACTGCTGATTGTTGTGGCCTGTGCCGGCCTCTTCGCAGCACAAGGCTGCGCCTACAGGCATTGCACCGCTCTCAGGCTTGGTGCAATCCCTGTAGGAGCAGCCTTGTGCTGCGAAGAGGCCGGCACAGGCTAAAGCATCAGTCGTAGATCACCTTTTTCTTCCAGGTCTCTTCCACATCGGTCTTGAGCCCGTCGGTCAGTTCGTTGTGCTCGTCCTCCGCCGGTGCCATGCGGTCCAGTACTTGGGCATTGGCCCGGGCCAGCAACTTCTCAAGATACGTCAGCTGCTCTTCATACACCTTTGGCTCCGGCTGCTTGCGCAGGTACTGCACGCCGCGCTCGAATGCCAGGCGTGCCTGGCCAGGCTGGTTCTTCTGCAGGGCCTGCTGGCCGAGGTTGTTGAAGAACTCGATATGCAGCAACACCAGAATGTGGCGGATTTCCTTGATCCAGTGCTTGGCCTCTGGCGCGGTCAGGAAGCCTTCCTGGGCTGCGCGGGTTACCTGGTTATGCATGGCCTCCAGCAAGAAACGCACATCCTTGGCCTTGATCTCGGTGTGGATCGGGTTGGGCGGGTTGTTCACCGGAATCTTGTCACCCAGGGCAATCAGCCCTTCCAGCTCGGCGATGCGCGCCTTGAGTTCGCCATTGTGTTTGTCTACCGCCAACTGGCGCTGATTAAGGTTCAGCTCCAGGCGGGTTAGCAGCAGTTTCAGGGCAGGGGACATGAACTGCCCGGGGAAGGTTTCGGTGATTTCGCCACAGCGGCGCAGGCGGTCGGCCAGCTCGGTCTTTGTCCGGACGCGTTCGATCTTGCCGTTCTCGACCACATTGTTGAGGTAGCCGATCACGATCAGCAACGCGATGCCCGCCACGATGAGCAGGGTGATCAGAAGTGGTGTCACCGTTAATGCCTCATTGAAGAAGAATTACAGCTTTGAGTGTAGTGAGTTTGCCAAGGGGCGAACAGCTGCTATATGTCTGTGCCGGTCCGCGAAGAGGCCGCCACAGGATTGCTTCTTTCTATATCGACACCCCGGCCCGCATCTGCACCTCAACCTACCCGGAAGTCATTGATTTAAATAAATTTCTACAAAGGGGTTGACGCACCTTCGAACCATCCATAGAATGCGCGCCACTTGCAGCGTAAAGCACACAGCGAAACGCGGCAGGGAGTGAAAGCAGGCAGTAATGCCAGCAGCGTGTCCCCTTCGTCTAGTGGCCTAGGACACCGCCCTTTCACGGCGGTAACAGGGGTTCGAGTCCCCTAGGGGACGCCAAATTGCGGGAATAGCTCAGTTGGTAGAGCACGACCTTGCCAAGGTCGGGGTCGCGAGTTCGAGTCTCGTTTCCCGCTCCAGTTTCTCCGGCAACGCTTAACGGCGGGGCAGGAAAAGAAAATCCAGGGTGAATCGTGAGGTTCAAGTCTGGTGCACTGAAAAGTGTTGTGTGTCCCCTTCGTCTAGTGGCCTAGGACACCGCCCTTTCACGGCGGTAACAGGGGTTCGAGTCCCCTAGGGGACGCCATTTGCGGGAATAGCTCAGTTGGTAGAGCACGACCTTGCCAAGGTCGGGGTCGCGAGTTCGAGTCTCGTTTCCCGCTCCAGTTTAAATACTGTGGCGTCTATGCGGTACAGTGGTGGTGAAGGTCTTAATGGCGCTTCACGCCGAAAGCGGTAAAAGCTTCACAATGCGGGAATAGCTCAGTTGGTAGAGCACGACCTTGCCAAGGTCGGGGTCGCGAGTTCGAGTCTCGTTTCCCGCTCCAAATATGTAACGCAAAAAGGAACCTTCGGGTTCCTTTTTGCGTTTCTGCGTCCATGGTTAATGCGTTGCGCGGCTAGGCCAAGGCGGTACAGCGTGTACTGAAAAGGCCGGGCGAGGTGCAGTTCAACACCCCGCCGCCATGACTGTGGTGGTGCTTCGCAAGCTTAGTGGCGGGTATCGGCTGCGGTCGAAGCCAGCAGCTGCTTTTGCTCGAACCAGTCGAAGGCCTCACCACGTTGTTCGCATTCGTAGCGGCGTTCTTCCAGCGCCTCGTAAAGGTTCAGCTCTTCATCCGGCATGAAGTGCAGGCAGTCGCCGCCAAAGAACCACAGCAGGTCGCGTGGTACCAGGTGGGCAATTTGCGGGTAACGCTGGATCACCTGGCAGATCAGGTCCTGGCCCAGGTATTGGCTTTCCAGTGGGTCTTGCGGCAGCAGGGTCAACAGCTCGTCAAAGCGTTCGAGGAACAGGGTGTGGCTTTCCTCCGGTACCTGCTCGGCTTCACCCAGGGCCACCAGGATGGTACGCAGGTGGTGTAGCAGTTGCAGGTGGTATTCCAGGTGGGGGTTGGCCATGGGGCGGTCCTCGGGCTGATTGAAACGGGGGCGGAGTATACGCTGGTAGGGAAGGGGCCGCAAAACGGCCCCCTTTACTCATCGCACCTTGCCTTGCTCAGGCAGCAACTGCGCCTTGTCGAATGCATCCACATCGATCACGGCCCGTCGTGCCTGTTCCGCTGCATGTAACCGTTGCCCCTCGTCAGCTTGTAGTACACCGCTCTCGACGGCTGCATCGATGGCTGGCTGCCCGGGTGTTGGCTGTACCTTGCCCTCCTTTATCGCCTGATGCAGCACTTTGTGCAGTGGCGCAGCCTCGTCCAAGAGATCACAGGCCCGTTGCAGTGCTGCCACCGGATCGCCTACGGCTTGTGGCCTGAAGCATCCGGCAAGCAATTCTTCGAGAGCCGGGTCGCCCTTGCTGCGGCCGATCAGCGCCGCCACCTCGGCATCCAGTTCATCGCTCGGCCCGGTGTGACGGCGGCCGAAGGGGAACACAAGCACACGCAATGCACAGCCGACGAAGCGGTTGGGGAAGTTGTCGAGCAGCTTGTCCAGCGCCTTTTCCGCCTGGCCCAGGCTTTCTTCCATGGCCCAGCGCAGCAGTGGCTGCATGTGCTCGGGGGAGCCCAGGTCGTGATAGCGCTTGAGTGCGGCACTGGACAGGTAAAGGTAGCTGAGCACATCGCCCAGGCGTGCGCTTAGACGTTCGCGGCGCTTGAGCGCACCGCCCAGCAACATCATCGACAGGTCGGCCAGCAGGGCGAAGGCGGCAGCCTGGCGATTAAGTGCGCGGAAGTAACCTTGGCTAAGGGCATCACCGGGGGTTGGCTCGAAGCGCCCGAGCCCCAGGTTGAAGACCAGCGTGCTGGCCGCGTTGCCGGCGGCGAACATGATGTGTTTCATCAGCAGGTCGTCGAATTCCTTCAGGGCTTGCGCCCGGTCTTCACGCCCAGCCAGGGCCATTTCCCTGAGCACGAACGGGTGGCAGCGAATGGCACCTTGGCCGAAGATCATCAAGTTGCGCGAAAGGATGTTGGCGCCTTCGACCGTGATGAAGATCGGTGCCCCTTGCCAGTTGCGCCCCAGATAATTGTTGGGGCCCATGATGATGCCCTTGCCGCCGTGCACATCCATGGCGTGCTGGATGCATTCGCGGCCCCGCTCGGTCAGGTGGTACTTGAGAATTGCCGACAGCACTGAGGGTTTTTCGCCAAGGTCCACGGCCTTGGCGGTCAGCAGGCGGGCGCTGTCCATCAGCCAGGCATTGCCGCCGATGCGTGCCAGCGACTCCTGGATACCTTCAAAGGCCGCCAGCGGTACGTTGAACTGCTCGCGTATGTTTGCGTACTGGCCGGTGACCAGGCTGGTGTATTTGGCGGCGCCGGTGCCGACCGCCGGCAGGGAGATCGAACGGCCCACCGACAGGCAGTTCATCAGCATCATCCAGCCTTTGCCGAGCATGGCTTGGCCGCCGATGAGGAAGTCCAGCGGCACGAACACGTCCTTGCCGCTGTTGGGGCCGTTCATGAAGGCGGCGCCCAGCGGCAGGTGGCGTTTGCCGATCTCGACACCGGGCGTATCGGTGGGGATGAGCGCTAGGCTGATGCCCAGTTCTTCCTGATCGCCCAGCAGGTGGTCCGGGTCGTGGGCCTTGAAGGCCAGGCCCAGCAGGGTGGCGACCGGGCCCAGGGTGATGTAGCGCTTTTCCCAGTTCAGACGCAGGCCCAGCACTTCTTCGCCGTTCCACTGGCCCTTGCAGATGATGCCGGTGTCGGGCATGGCGCCTGCATCGGAGCCGGCCAGCGGGCCGGTCAGGGCGAAGCAGGGGATTTCGTCGCCGCGAGCCAGCCGTGGCAGGTAGTGGTTGCGTTGTTCATCGGTGCCATAGTGCAGCAGCAGTTCGGCCGGGCCGAGCGAGTTGGGCACCATTACGGTGGAGGCCAGGTCGCCGCTGCGTGTGGCCAGCTTCATCGCCACCTGTGAGTGGGCGTAGGCGGAAAAGCCTTTGCCGCCGTATTCCTTGGGGATGATCAGCGCGAAGAAGCCATGCTGCTTGATGTGATCCCATGCTTCGGGCGGCAGGTCCAGGTCCTGGCCGATTTGCCAGTCGCTGACCATGGCGCACAGTTCTTCAGTGGGGCCGTCGATGAAAGCCTGTTCTTCTTCGGTCAGCTTCGGTGCCGGGTAGGCCAGCAAGGTCCGCCAGTCGGGGCGGCCGCTGAACAGTTCGCCGTCCCACCACACCGTGCCGGCGTCGATTGCCTCGCGCTCGGTTTGCGACATGGGCGGCAGGGTGCGCTGGAACCAGCTGAATACCGGGCCGGTGAGCACTTTGCGCCGCCAGTCAGGCAGCGCTACCAAGGCGATCTTGAGGGCCAGTACAACCCAGATCAGCGCCAGCAGCCAGCCGGGCGCACTGCTGAAGATACCCATCAGCAGCACATAGGCCGCCATGATGCCTAGAATTTGCAAGGGCGCCAGGCGCCGGTGCGTGAGGTACGCTGCGCCGATTACCAGCACTACCAACCACAACAGCAACATAATCGGTCCTCCTTGGAACCAGGGGGCTTTGGCCGTCCCAGACAGCTTAGACGCAACGCTGTGAACGGCAGGGTCAGAACAGTGACAGGGTGTGGCGGTGGGAGTTTCAGTTCTTTGTTTCCCTGTATGGGCCTCTTCGCGGGCGAAGGTCTGGAGTAGACTGCACCACCACCGCATTTCATAAGGACGTTGCCATGCTGAAGATCTGGGGCCGCAAGAATTCGAGCAATGTGCGCAAGGCACTGTGGATTGCCCAGGAGCTGGGCCTTGATTTCGAATCCATCGACGCAGGTGGCGCCTTCGGCGTGGTCAACGAGCCGCATTACCGCGCCCGTAACCCCAATGGCCTGGTGCCCATGCTCGAAGACGGCGACCTGACCTTGTGGGAGTCCAACGCCATCGTCCGCTACCTGTGCGCCGAATATGGCGTCGAGCAGGGCTGGTACCTGGAAAACCCACGCCAGCGCGCCCTGGCCGACAAGTGGATGGACTGGACCACCTCGTCCTTTGCCGCACCGTTCCGCCCGCTGTTCTGGGGCCTGCTGCGCACGCCGGAAGACCAGCGCGACTGGGTGGCGATCAATGCCGCGCACAAGCAGTGCGCCCAGCTTTTGGCCATTGCCGACGAAACCCTGGCCAAACAGCCATACCTGTCCGGTGACCAGATCGGCATGGGCGACATCCCACTGGGTAGCTTCATCTATGCCTGGTTCGAAATGCCCATCGAACGCCCGGCCATGTACCATCTGGAAGCCTGGTATGAGCGCCTTAAACAACGCCCGGCCTACCAGGCCGCAGTAATGACCGCGCTCACCTGACCCTGCTTCGATAGTCATTATCAATAGATGTGACTGTACTTGTGTGGCCTGGCCTTGCACCATGGCCACACTCACTGCGCCAGTGACTTTACCTGGCGTGTCCTGCACCTTTTTCCTCGGTAAGTGACCCGCTATGAGTTCCGCCCTGTCCATCCGACAGCTCACCAAGACCTACGGCAACGGCTTCCAGGCCCTCAAAGGCATCGACCTCGATGTTGCCGAAGGCGACTTCTTCGCCTTGCTCGGCCCCAACGGCGCCGGCAAATCCACCACCATCGGCATCCTTTCCACCCTGGTGAACAAGACCAGCGGCACGGTCAACGTGTTCGGCCATGACCTGGACCGTGAACCCTCGGCGCTCAAGCGGTGCCTGGGCGTGGTGCCGCAGGAATTCAACTTCAACCAGTTCGAGAAAACCTTCGACATTGTCGTGACCCAGGCCGGGTATTACGGGATCCCACCCAAGCTGGCCAAGGAGCGCGCCGAGCAGTACCTGACGCAATTGGGCCTGTGGGACAAGCGTGATGTGCAGTCGCGCTCGTTGTCTGGCGGCATGAAGCGCCGCTTGATGATTGCCCGCGCGCTGATTCACGAGCCGCGCCTGCTGATCCTCGACGAGCCCACCGCAGGTGTGGACATCGAGCTGCGCCGCTCGATGTGGAGCTTCCTCACCGAGCTGAACCAGAAGGGCATCACCATCATCCTCACCACCCACTACCTGGAAGAGGCTGAGCAGCTGTGCCGCAACATCGGCATCATCGACCACGGCACCATCGTCGAGAACACCAGCATGCGTCAGCTGCTGGGCAAACTGCATGTGGAAACCTTCGTGCTTGACCTCAAGCAAGACCTAGCCAGCGCGCCGGTGCTGCAAGGCTACCCGTGCCGGCTGCTGACCCCGCACACCCTTGAGGTGCAAGTGGAAAAGGACATCGGCATCACCGCGCTGTTCGGCCAACTGGCGCTGCAGAACATCGAGGTGCAGAGCCTGCGCAACAAGACCAACCGACTCGAGGAGCTGTTCGTGTCCCTGGTGGAAAAAAACCTGTCGAAGGTGGCCGTATGAGTGTGGAACTGCGCACCAACTGGGTCGCCCTGAACACCATCGTCTACCGCGAGGTGCGGCGCTTCCTGCGCATCTGGCCGCAAACATTGCTGCCGCCGGCAATCACCATGGTCTTGTACTTCGTCATCTTCGGTAACCTGATCGGCCGGCAAATCGGCGACATGGGTGGCTTCACCTACATGCAGTACATCGTGCCGGGGCTGATCATGATGTCGGTGATCACCAACTCCTACGGCAACGTGGTGTCGAGCTTCTTCGGCAGCAAGTTCCAGCGCTCGATCGAAGAGCTGATGGTGTCGCCGGTGTCGCCACACACCATTCTGGTCGGCTATGTGCTGGGCGGTGTGCTGCGCGGCTTGGCGGTTGGGGTGATCGTGACCATCCTGTCGATGTTCTTCACCGACCTGCAGGTGCATCACCTGGGCGTGACGGTGGTCGTGGTGCTGCTAACAGCCACCATTTTCTCGTTGCTGGGCTTCGTCAACGCGGTGTTTGCGCGCAACTTCGACGATATCTCGATCATCCCCACCTTTGTGCTGACGCCGCTGACCTACCTGGGCGGGGTGTTCTACTCGATCAACCTGCTGCCACCGTTCTGGCAGACCGTGTCGCTGGCCAACCCGGTGCTGCACATGGTCAACTCGTTCCGCTACGGCATCCTAGGGGTGTCGGATATCAGCATTGGCACGGCGATCACCTTCATGCTGGTGGCCACCGCGGTGCTCTACCTGCTGTGCGTGCGCCTGCTGGTCAGCGGCCGCGGCATGCGTGCATGAGCCCTGTTTTGAGCATCTGAGCTTGCGCCGGCGCCACTGCCGGCCAATCCACCAGCGCCAGTACAGCAGGGTGGTGAAATAGGCAGCAATGCCCAGCACCACCCCGCACACTACCGAACCCAGCAGGAACGGCTGCCACACGGTGGCAAGCTGGTCGGTGATCCAGTCGAAGGTCAGCTCGTCGGGCAGGGTGCGCGGCGGCACCTGCATCAGCCAGGCGCCGGTCATGTAAGTGACGAAGAACACCGGCGGCATGGTCAGCGGGTTGGTCAGCCACACCAGGCTGACCGCAATCGGCAGGTTGCCGCGTACCGGGATTGCCAGCGCCGCTGCCAGCAGCATCTGCATGGGGATGGGGATCAACGCCGCGAACAGGCCCACGCCCATGGCCCGTGCCACCGAATGGCGGTTCAGGTGCCAGAGGTTGGGGTCGTGCAGCAGCTTGCCGAAAAAGCGTAAGGACTTGTGTTCCCGAATGCTGGTCGGGTCCGGCATGTAGCGTTTGAAAAGTCGGCGCGGCATGTAGGCTCCCGGAGCGTTGATCCCGGCAGTATGCCTTTAATCCTGCTCAGTCTCGTTTAGAGTTTGTGACAATTGTTGAGCAAGCTTTGCCGGCAATTGAGCTATGCCTCAGGGGGTGATTTGCCTTCTGGAGCTCTACCTCATGCGCACAGGGATGTTTGCGCTCGCGCTCGGGCTGTTGTGCCTGGGCTTTCTCCCCGCATTGCCATCGGTCGGATGGCTGCTAGCGCTGGCGGCCTGCGCTTTGGTCGGCCTGTTTACCCGCGTTTGGCCGTTGGGTTGCTTTGTGCTGGGCCTGTGTTGGGCGTGCTGGTCTGCTCAGCAGGCCCTGGATGATCGCCTGGCTGCCGGCCTGGATGGCCGCACGTTGTGGCTGGAGGGGCGGGTGGTCGGCTTGCCGGGCCGAACGGCGCAAGGCGTGCGCTTCGAGCTGGAGGCAGCACGCTCGCGGCGGGCCGAACTGCCCCAACGCCTGCAACTGAGCCTGGTTTGACGGGCCACCACTGCGGGCGGGTGAGCAGTGGCGGCTGGCCGTGACCTTGCAGCGCCCGGCCGGGCTGCTCAACCCACATGGGCCTGACCGCGAGGCGCAACTGCTGGCGCGGCGGGTGGGCGCCACGGGTACGGTGAAGGCTGGGCAGTTGCTGGCGCCAGTGGACGGTGGTTGGCGTGATGCGCTGCGCCAGCGTTTGCTGGCGGTTGAAGCCAATGGCCGGCAGGCCGCCTTGGTGGCACTGGTGCTTGGCGACGGCGCGGGCTTGGCCCGGGAGGACTGGCAGGCGTTGCAGGCCACCGGCACGGTGCACCTGCTGGTGATCTCTGGCCAGCACATCGGCCTGGTGGCCGGTTTACTGTATGGCCTGATCGCCGGGCTGGCACGTTGGGGGCTGTGGCCCACCCGGTTGCCGTGGCTACCCTGGGCATGTGGCCTGGCCATGGCGGCGGCGCTGGCCTACGGCTGGTTGGCCGGTGCTGGTGTGCCGGTGCAGCGCGCCTGCCTGATGCTGGCGGTGGTGCTGCTGTGGCGCCTGCGCTTTCGCCACCTCGGTGCAATGCTGCCGCTCGTGCTGGCGTTGGTCGCGGTGCTGCTGGTCGAACCGCTGGCGGCGCTGCTGCCTGGGTTCTGGCTATCGTTTGCTGCTGTGGCCACGCTCATCTATTGCTTCAGTGCCCGTTTGGGCGGTTGGCGGCCCTGGCAGGCCTGGACGCGCGCGCAATGGGTAATTGCCATTGGTTTGCTACCGGTGCTGCTGGCTACAGGCTTGCCGGTGAGCCTGAGTGCGCCACTGGCGAATCTTGTGGCGGTGCCATGGATCAGCCTGGCAGTGTTGCCGTTGGCATTGCTGGGCACGTTGTTGCTGCCGCTGGGCGGGGTAGGGGAGGTGCTGCTATGGCTGGCGGGTGGCCTGCTGGATGGGCTGTTCCGGTTGCTGGCGCTGGTGGCGCAGCAGCGCCCGGCATGGGTGCCACCGGCCTTGCCACTGTGGGCCTGGCTGCTGGTGTGTCTGGGCGCTCTGCTGGTTTTGCTGCCCCGTGGTGTGCCGCTGCGCGGGTTGGGAGGGGTGATGCTGCTGGCGCTCTGGGTGCCCAGGGAGCCGGTGCCGCTCGGGCAGGTCGAGGTCTGGCAACTGGACGTTGGCCAAGGGCTGGCGGTGCTGTTGCGTACCCGGCATTACAACCTGCTTTACGACGCCGGGCCGGCCAGGGGCGAAACCGACCTGGGCGAGCGGGTGGTGCTGCCGACCTTGCGCAAGCTGGGGGTGGGCAGCCTGGACCTGATGGTGGTCAGCCATGCGCATGCCGACCATGCGGGTGGGGCTGGGGCGATCCAGCTCGGCTTGCCGGTCAGGCGAATGATCGGAGGGGAAGCGCTGGAAGGTGTTGAGTTGCAACCTTGTGCCAGTGGTGAACAGTGGGAATGGGATGGTGTGCACTTTTCGCTGTGGCACTGGGCCGAGGCGCAGAGCAGCAACGACCGCTCTTGCGTGCTGATGGTCGAAGCGCAGGGCGAGCGCTTGCTGCTGGCGGGCGATATGGAGGCTGGCGCCGAGCGGGCCTGGCTGGCGGCCACTGAAACGGCCCGTATTGATTGGTTGCAGGCGCCGCATCATGGTAGCCGCAGTTCTTCCAGCGAGGCGTTCATTCAGGCCATTGCGCCGCGTGGTGTGCTGATATCGCGGGGGCGCAACAACAGCTTCGGGCATCCGCATGCGCAGGTGGTGGAGCGGTATCGGCGGTATGGGGTGGTGATGCATGACACGGCGGTGGAGGGGGCGTTGCGTTTGGTATTGGGGCGGCAGGAGGGGGTTGAGGGTGTGCGCAGCCAGCGGCGTTTCTGGCGTCAAACTGGCGGTGGCTGACAGGTTCAAAGGAGAGTCCAGGCCAATTCCCTGACCTCCGGCAGATGAGCCCTTGGCGCGCCTATGGTAGAGTGGCGGCCTTTTTCCGAAGGGGCGTTTACTGTGTGGGAATTGGTCAAGTCCGGTGGTTGGATGATGCTGCCGATCATTCTGAGTTCCATCGCTGCCATGGCTATCGTCGTCGAGCGCCTGTGGACCCTGCGTGCCAGTCGCGTCACCCCGCCGCACCTGCTGGGCCAGGTGTGGATGTGGATCAAGGACAAGCAACTGACCAGTGACAAGCTCAAGGCCCTGCGCGCCGATTCGCCATTGGGCGAAATACTTGCCGCAGGCCTGGCCAACTCGCGCCATGGCCGCGAAATCATGAAAGAGTGCATCGAGGAAGCCGCCTCGCGCGTCATCCACGAACTGGAGCGCTACATCAGCACCCTTGGCACCATCGCCGCCATGGCCCCGCTGCTGGGCCTGCTGGGCACCGTGCTGGGCATGATCGACATTTTCAGCGCCTTCATGGGCTCGCAGATGACGGCCAACGCCTCGGTGCTGGCCGGTGGTATCTCCAAGGCCCTGGTTACCACTGCAGCCGGCCTGATGGTCGGTATCCCTGCGGTGTTCTTCCACCGCTTCCTGCTGCGCCGCATCGATGAGCTGGTGGTGGGCATGGAGCAAGAGGCGATCAAGCTGGTAGAAGTGATCCAGGGCGACCGTGAAGTGGAAGTGGCCGGAGGCAAGGCGTGAAGTTCCGGCGCAATCGCCAGCGGGAGAACGTCGACATCAACCTGGCGTCGTTGATCGACGTGGTGTTCGTCCTGCTGCTGTTCTTCGTGGTCACCACCACCTTCACCCGCGAGACTCAATTGCGCGTCGAGCTGCCCGAAGCCGCCAGCGCCGAGCAGGCACCGGCCGACCAGGACAAGCTGGTGGAAATCACCATCAGCGCCGAAGGCGTGTATTCGGTGAACAACCACCTGCTGCCCAAAAGCGACCTGGCTACCTTGAGCGAAGCGATCGAGCGTGAGTCGGGCGGCGACAACAAGCTGCCGTTGGCCATCAGCGCCGACGGCAAGACCCCGCACCAGGCTGTGGTCACCGCAATGGACGCCGCCGGCAAGCTCGGTTTCAGCCAGTTGCGCATGACCACCGTCGAGGCGGCCCAGGGCACGCCTTGATGGCTTTCGCCGACCGTTTGCTCGCCGCCTGGTACGCCGGGCATCCAGCGCTGGCGCTGCTGCGCCCGCTGGAGGCGTTGTACCGCTGTGTGGTCACGCGCAAGCGGGCACGTTTTCTCAGTGGTGAAAGTGCCAGCTACCGGGCGCCAGTGCCGGTGATCGTGGTGGGCAACATCACTGTAGGCGGCACCGGCAAGACACCGATGATTCTCTGGCTGATCGAACACTGCCGCCAACAGGGGCTGAAGGTGGGCGTGGTCAGCCGTGGCTATGGTGCCAAACCACCACAGCTGCCCTGGCGCGTGCAGGCCGACCAGCCGGCCGACCAGGCGGGCGATGAGCCGTTGCTGATCGTGCAGCGCACCGGCGTACCGCTGATGATCGACCCCGACCGTTCCCGCGCCGTGCAGGCATTGCTGGCCAGCGAACCACTCGACCTGATCCTGTGTGACGACGGCATGCAGCACTACCGCCTGGCCCGCGACCTGGAGCTGGTGCTGATTGATGCCGCCCGCGGCCTGGGCAATGGCCGTTGCCTGCCGGCCGGCCCTTTGCGTGAGCCCTCCGAACGCCTGCAGGAGGCCGACGCCGTACTGTTCAATGGCGCCAACGCAGACCGCGCCGATGGTTTTGGCTTTTGCCTGCAACCGTCCGCCTTGGTCAACCTGCGCAGCGGCGAACGCCGTGCCCTCGACCATTTCCCCGCAGGCCAGCGCCTGCATGCGGTGGCCGGTATCGGCAACCCGCAACGTTTCTTCAATACCCTGCTGGGGCTAAACTGGCAGCCGGTGCCGCATCCCTTCGCCGATCATGCACAGTTCAGCGCCCAGAGCCTGGCCTTCAGCCCGCCGCTGCCGCTGGTGATGACCGAGAAGGATGCGGTGAAATGCCGGGCCTTCGCCGCTGACGACTGGTGGTATCTGGCCGTCGAGGCGCAGCCCACGCCGGCTTTCAGTGCCTGGTTCGACAGCCAGTTGCAACGCTTGCTGCGCAAGCCCTGAGCCCGTTTTCAATTTCCGGCCACCTGGCCTAAAGGAAGCCTCCAATGGACACCAAACTGCTCGATATCCTGGCCTGCCCGATCACCAAGGGCCCGCTCAAGCTCAGCGCCGACAAGACTGAGCTGATCAGCAAGGGCGCCGGCTTGGCCTACCCGATCCGCGACGGCATCCCGGTCATGCTGGAAAGCGAGGCGCGCACCCTGACTGACGACGAGCGCCTGGACAAATGAGCCTGGACTTCACCGTGGTGATCCCCGCCCGGCTGCGCTCCACGCGTCTGCCAGGTAAGCCGCTGCTGGCGATTGCCGGCAAGCCGATGGTGCAGCACGTGTGGGAGCAGGCGCGCAAAAGTGCTGCCAGCCGTGTGGTTATCGCCACCGACGACGCCAGTATCCTCGAAGCCTGCCAGGCTTTCGGCGCCGAAGTGTTGATGACCCGTGCCGACCATGAGTCCGGCACCGACCGCCTGGCCGAAGTGGCTGCCCACCTTGGCCTGCCGGCTGACGCCATCGTGGTCAACGTGCAGGGCGACGAGCCGCTGATCCCCCCGGTGATCATCGACCAGGTGGCGGCCAACCTGGCTGCACACCCGGAAGCGGGCATCGCCACCCTGGCCGAGCCGATTCATGAGCCGGAAACCGTGTTCAACCCCAACGCGGTCAAGGTGGTGAGCGACAAGAACGGCCTGGCCCTGACTTTCAGCCGCGCGCCGCTGCCCTGGGCCCGCGATGGCTTTGCCAAGGACCGCAACGTGCTGCCTGAAGGCGTGCCGTATCGCCGTCACATCGGCATGTACGCCTACCGCGTCGGCTTCCTGCAGGACTTTGTCGGTTGGGGTCCATGCTGG
Source organism: Pseudomonas sp. MM223 (assembly GCA_947090765.1). Classification (NCBI taxonomy): domain Bacteria; kingdom Pseudomonadati; phylum Pseudomonadota; class Gammaproteobacteria; order Pseudomonadales; family Pseudomonadaceae; genus Pseudomonas; species Pseudomonas sp. MM223. Next base: position 1,829,952 of record OX352322.1, read on the forward strand.
CTTGAACAGACTGAAGCGCTGGAGCAACTGCGTGCCTTGTGGCACGGCGTGCGCATTCACGTCGAGGACGCCATCGAGGCGCCTGCCGTTGGTGTTGATACCCCTGAAGACCTAGAGCGCGTACGGCGCTTGTTGGAGGCTTGATGCGCGTCCTGTTCGTCTGCCTGGGCAATATCTGCCGCTCGCCCACTGCTGAAGGCGTGCTGCGCCATCAATTGCAGGCCGCTGGGCTGGCCGACCGGGTGCAAGTGGCTTCTGCCGGCACTGGCGACTGGCATGTCGGCAAGGCGCCAGACAGCCGCACCTGCAAGGCGGCGCTGGCGCGTGGTTACGACCTGTCGCCGCAGCGTGCCCAGCAGGTCAAGGCGGCGCATTTTGCCGAGTATGACCTGATCCTGGCCATGGACGAGAGCAACCTGCGCGATCTGCGCGCCCTGCGCCCAAACACCGCAGTGGGTGAGCTCGACCTGTTCCTGCGCCGTTATGGTTCAGCGCTGGATGAAGTGCCTGACCCGTACTACGGCGGTGCCGACGGCTTCGAGCAGGTGCTCGACCTGGTCGAGGCGGCTTGCCAGGCGTTGGTGCTGGAAATCAAGGGGCGGCTATGACAGAGCAGTGGCAGGAGCAGGTATCGCTCAAACCGTACAACACCTTCGGCATCGACGTTAAGGCGCGTTACTTCAGCCAGGCGCAGGATGACCAGCAGGTGCGCCAGGCGCTGGGCCAGGCGCAGCAGCGCGGCCTGCCAGTGTTGGTGATCGGTGGTGGCAGTAACCTGCTGCTGACCCGCGATATCGACGCGCTGGTGCTGCACATGGCCAGCCGTGGTCGCCGCCTGCTCAGTGACGATGGCGAGCGCGTGGTGGTCGAGGCTGAGGCCGGCGAGCCGTGGCATGCGTTCGTGCAGTGGACACTGGCACAAGGCTATTGCGGGTTGGAAAACCTCAGCTTGATCCCCGGCACCGTGGGCGCCGCCCCGATGCAGAACGTCGGCGCGTACGGGGTGGAAATCAAGGATGTGTTTGCCGGCCTCACGGCCCTGGACCGCGAGACTGGCGAGCTGCGTGATTTCGGTTTGGCAGAATGTGCCTTCGGTTATCGCGACAGCCTGTTCAAGCGCAACCCCGGGCGCTGGTTGATCCTGCGCGTGCGTTTTGCCTTGAGCCGCACCCTGCGGGCCCACCTGGACTACGGCCCCGTGCGTCAGCGCCTGGCAGAGCTGGGTGTAACCGAACCGACCGCGCAGGCGATCAGTGATGCAATTTGCAGCATTCGCCGCGAAAAGCTGCCAGATCCAGTCGAGCTCGGCAATGCCGGGAGCTTTTTCAAGAACCCGGTAGTGTCGGCTGAGCTGGTCGAGCGTATTCGTGCACAGTACCCGGCAGTGGTGGCTTATCCTCAGGCCGAAGGCCAGGTGAAGCTGGCGGCGGGCTGGTTGATCGAGCAGGCGGGCTGGAAGGGGCATCGTGACGGGGATGCGGGTGTGCATCGCTTGCAATCGCTGGTGCTGGTCAACTACGGGCAGGCGAGCGGGGCACAGATGCATGCGCTGGCACGGCAGATCCAGGCGGATATCCTGGAGCGGTTCGGGGTGGCGCTGGAGATGGAGCCTAACCTCTACTGACGGTGGTCCAAAGGCCGGCAACCTCCTTGTAGGAGCAGCCTTGTGCTGCGAAAGGGCCGGCATGGCTAAAGATGTTGTGTAGCCCTGCTGGCCTCTTCGCAGCACAAGGCTGCTCCTACAGGTTGTGTGTGTCTTGAGTCAAGATGAAACACCCAGCCAAGAAAAAGCCCCGCCAGTTCGCACTGGCGGGGCTTTTTCATTCAGCCTTGGCTATCAACCGTGATGAGGCTTGTGCTCATCGGCGGCTTCCAGGGCTGGCTCCTGGGTTGCTGCAGCAGCTTCCTGCGCGGCTTTGGCGGCTGCCTCGGCCTCACGCTTGCGGCGGCGCACTTCACGCGGGTCGTTCGGCGCACGGCCGTTGGCCAGCATGACAGTGGCAGCTTCTACCTCGACCGGGGCTTCGACCGGGGTAGGCTCGACGACCACAGGTGCAGGCTCGGCCACAACTTCTGGCTGGGCTTCGACAGCCGGAGCAGGTTGCTCGGCAACCGGGGCGGTTTCAACCACGACCGGAGCCTGTTCGATTTCACCGGCTTCGACGGCAGGCGCTTCAGCAGGGGCTTCGGCGACGATCACCGGCTGAGCAGTAGCTGCTTCTTCAGCCACTGGCTGCGGAGCGATTTCGACCACGGGTGCGGCAGTTACCTCGGCCACGACAACCGGCTCGCTGACAGGCTGCTCGACCACTGGAGCCACGGCAATAGCTTCAGCTTTGGCCACAGCTTCGACCTGCTCGGCATGCTCAACTGGCTGGGCAGCTTCGCTGTTGCCGGTCTCGGCTACGGCAGCGACTTCGGTGGTGGCCAGTTCGGCCTGCTGGTTGGCTTGGGCTTCAGCGCCGGCACTGATGTTGCTGCTTGCGACGGCGGCAGTCACGGCCAGGCCAGCGGCCAGTTCGGCACCCAGCTCGGTGGCCTGGTGCTGTTGTGGCTGCTCTTCGCTGCCTTCTTCCTCTTCGCCGCCGTCGATCAGCTCGCCATTGGCGTTGCGCTGGCGCTCACGACGGTTGCTGCGACGACGCTGGCCACGGGAGCGGCGGCGCGGGCGCTCGCCATCGGTGCCTTCCTGTTCGTCTTGCAACAACTCTTCGTTCGGCAGTTGCTCTTCGACCAGCTCGGCAGCCTGCTCGGCCGCTTCTTCGGCTACGCGTGGCTGGCGCTCTTCGCGTGGTGGGCGCGGGGTGCGTTCTTCACGTGGAGCGCGCTCTTCACGAGGTGCGCGTTCTTCGCGAGGGGCGCGCTCTTCACGAGGAGCGCGTTCTTCGCGTGGGGCGCGCTCTTCACGAGGAGCACGTTCTTCGCGTGGGGCGCGCTCTTCACGAGGAGCACGTTCTTCGCGTGGGGCGCGCTCTTCACGCGGGGCACGTTCTTCACGGGCTGCACGCTCTTCACGCGGCTGGCGTTCTTCGCGTTCGGCTGGCGGGGTGGCATCCAGCGGCTCTCGCAGTTCGCGTACGCGCTCTTCGCCGCGGTTGCTGCGGCGGTCTTCGCGTGGCTGGCGCGGGGCACGCTCTTCACGAGGTGCGCGCTCTTCGCGTGGGGCGCGTTCTTCACGTGGTGCACGCTCTTCGCGTGGTGCACGTTCCTCACGCGGCTGGCGTTCTTCGCGTGGTGCGCGCTCGGCACGCTCTTCGCGCGGCTTGCGTTCTTCGTCGCGGCGGCCGTTGCGGTTGCGGCTTTGCTGGCGGCCGTTACGGCGCTCTTCGTTACGCGGGCTGCGTTCGGCGGCCGGTTTTTCGGCGACGACCGGCGCGGCAGCAGCAGGTTCGTCCTTGCCGGCGAACAGGCTGACCAGCGACTTCACCAGGCCTTTGAACAGGCTTGGCTCCGGGGCGCTCGGTGCAGGGGCGGCCGGGGCGGCAGGTTGTGGCTCTTCAGCAGCTGGTACCGGTGCATTGGCGCGGGCCGGGGCGGTCTTGACCGCAGCTTCCTGGCGAACCAGGGTGCGAGTGGCGGTCTGCTGCGGTGCCTCTTCGGTTTCGGTGGCGGCGATCTCGTAGCTGGACTGGTTGTTCAGCACTTCCGGGTTGTCGTCGCGCAGGCGCTGGACTTCGAAGTGCGGGGTTTCCAGGTGATCGTTCGGCAGGATGATGATGCGAGCACGGGTGCGCAGTTCGATCTTGGTGATCGAGTTGCGCTTTTCGTTGAGCAGGAATGCGGCTACCGGGATCGGCACTTGTGCACGAACCTCGGCGGTGCGGTCCTTCAGGGCTTCTTCTTCGATCAGGCGCAGGATGGCCAGCGACAGCGACTCGACGTCGCGGATGATGCCGGTGCCGGAGCAGCGTGGGCAGACGATACCGCTGCTTTCGCCCAGCGACGGGCGCAGGCGCTGACGGGACATTTCCAGCAGGCCAAAGCGCGAGATGCGGCCAACCTGCACGCGGGCGCGGTCGGCTTCCAGGCATTCGCGCACGCGTTCTTCAACAGCGCGCTGGTTCTTCGCCGGGGTCATGTCGATGAAGTCGATGACGATCAGGCCGCCAATGTCACGCAGGCGCAGTTGGCGGGCGATTTCCTCGGCCGCTTCCAGGTTGGTCTGCAGGGCGGTTTCTTCGATGTCGCTGCCTTTGGTGGCGCGCGCCGAGTTGATGTCGATGGACACCAGGGCTTCGGTCGGGTCGATCACGATCGAACCACCGGACGGCAGGTCGACCACGCGCTGGAAGGCGGTCTCGATCTGGCTTTCGATCTGGAAGCGGTTGAACAGCGGTACGCTGTCTTCGTACAGCTTGACCTTGCTGGCGTACTGCGGCATCACCTGGCGGATGAAGGTCAGGGCTTCTTCCTGGGCGTCGATGCTGTCGATCAGCACTTCACCGATGTCCTGGCGCAGGTAGTCGCGGATGGCACGGATGATGACGTTGCTTTCCTGGTAGATCAGGAACGGCGCGGCGCGGTCAAGGGACGCTTCCTTGATGGCGGTCCACAGTTGCAGCAGGTAGTCGAGGTCCCACTGCATTTCTTCGCTGCTGCGGCCAAGGCCGGCAGTGCGTACGATCAGGCCCATGTCGCCCGGCACGGTCAGGCCGTTCAGGGCTTCGCGCAGCTCGTTGCGCTCTTCGCCTTCGATGCGGCGGGAAATGCCACCGGCACGCGGGTTGTTGGGCATCAGCACCAGGTAGCGGCCGGCCAGGCTGATGAAGGTGGTGAGGGCGGCGCCTTTGTTGCCGCGCTCTTCCTTCTCGACCTGGACGATGACTTCCTGGCCTTCGCTGAGCACTTCCTTGATGTTGACGCGGCCTTCAGGGGCCTTCTTGAAGTATTCGCGGGAGATTTCTTTCAGCGGCAGGAAGCCGTGACGTTCGGAACCGAAGTCGACGAAGGCGGCTTCGAGGCTGGGTTCGATGCGGGTGATCTTGCCTTTGTAGATGTTGGCCTTTTTCTGCTCACGCGCGCCGGACTCGATGTCCAGGTCGTAGAGACGTTGGCCGTCCACCAGGGCTACACGCAACTCTTCGGGTTGAGTTGCGTTAATCAGCATTCTTTTCATGTTGTACCGTCGGTTTCCGGGCTGCCGGAAACGGCGTTCGGCACACACGACGTCTCATGGTCGGTGCCAAGGTGCGCAAAGGGTGGCCGGGCCACCCCCGTGTCGAGCGACGTTCGGCACCAGCCGGTTGCCCAGCCTGCCGTTGTCGCGACGACGCGTCCTGTTTGCTGCGGTGCCAACAAGGCCCCGGTGGCTTCGAATGGATATCGAATCAACCAAGCGGGCCTTGTGCACTCAGTCAGGAGGAGGAATCAACCTTCAGCCGTGGACGCCCGGGGGCATCTGTTCAGGACCTTATCCGCTCGCCAGCCGTCAGTGGGCTGGTGGCCGGACGCGGTGCTACACGGTCCGAGGGCTGTGCATCTCCACCCTGCACGTATCCCTGATAATTCGGGTGCTGCCGCGCGCTGAATCCGCAACGGGTTGCATTTTTCGCCACTGCAGGTACTGCACTGGCGCCATTCATGTCCAAGGCAGGTATTTCCGAAGCATTCGCCGTGCGTTGCGTGGAAGCGACGGGGCGGGCAGAGGTGCAGCGAAAAGAATCGGGTAAGCAGGTGAAATACCGCGCTTGTCGTTTTTTTTCGGTCTTCTCTACACGGCGCTGGTGGCGATTCCAGGCAATTCGGTAAACTGGCGAAAACCCCGTAGGACGGCCTCGCGTCCTGGAGAATTGCGTTGGTCAGGGCCGGCTGAAAGCCTGGTGCCGCTGGCCTGCCGCTTTTGGCGGCGTTCGCGACTATAGCAGCAATGATTAAGTGCTTCAATTCCATAAAAAATTGTTATGATCCCGCAATGACGACCAATACCCCTCCGACTTCCGGCGTTCAGCTGATCGAAGTCGCGCCGGAGCTTGCCGGCCAACGCATCGATAATTTCCTCATCACGGCCCTCAAGGGCGTGCCCAAAACTTTGGTCTACCGCATCCTGCGCAAGGGTGAAGTGCGGGTGAACAAAGGGCGGGTAAAGCCTGAGTACAAGATCCAGGCCGGCGACATCGTGCGGGTGCCGCCCGTCCGCCTGCCGGAGCGTGACGAGCCGGCACCGGTAGCCCAGGGCCTGCTGCAGCGCCTTGAGGCCGCCATTGTCTACGAAGACAAGGCGCTGATCGTGATGAACAAACCGTCCGGCATCGCCGTGCATGGCGGTAGCGGCCTTAGCTTTGGCGTGATCGAGGCGCTGCGCCAACTGCGCCCGGATGCCAAGGAACTGGAACTGGTGCACCGCCTGGACCGCGACACCTCCGGCCTGCTGATGATTGCCAAGAAGCGCAGCATGCTGCGCCACCTGCATGCCGCCCTGCGTGGCGATGGTGTCGACAAGCGCTACATGGCGCTGGTGCGCGGCCACTGGCCGACTTCGAAGAAGCAGGTAAACGCCCCGTTGCTCAAGAGCAACCTGCGCTCCGGCGAGCGCATGGTCGAAGTGAACGAAGAGGGCAAGGAGGCGTTGACTCTGTTCCGCGTGCTGCGCCGCTTTGGCGAGTTCGCCACCATTGTCGAGGCCCGTCCGATCACCGGGCGTACCCACCAGATCCGTGTGCACGCCCTGCATGCCGGGCACATGATTGCCGGTGACAGCAAGTACGGTGACGAAGACTTCACGCGCGAAATTCGTGAGCTGGGTGGCAAGCGCCTGTTCCTGCATGCCTATGCGCTGACCGTACCGCTGCCGGACGGTGGTGAGTTGAAGCTCGAGGCGCCTGTGGATGAAGTCTGGGCGAAAACCATTGAACGTTTGAGTGCGTCCTGATCCATGAAAAAAGGCTATGAGCTACTGATCTTCGACTGGGACGGTACCCTGGCCGACTCCATCGGGCGTATTGTCGAGGCCATGAATGCTGCCGCCGAGCGTGCCGGCGAGGCGCAAAGCAGCGACGACGCGGTCAAGGGCATCATCGGCCTGGCCTTGGGTGAGGCGATTCATACCTTGTACCCGCATTTGGAGCCTTCGCAGGTCGAACGCTTCCGTCAGCACTATGCCGATATCTACATGGCGCTGGATCAGCGGCCTTCGCCGCTGTTCGACGGCGTGGTCGAGTCGCTGGATGCCTTCCGTGCCGAGGGTTACCGCCTGGCGGTGGCTACCGGCAAGGCCCGTCGGGGGCTGGATCGGGTGCTCAAGGCCAACGGTTGGGAGCATTTCTTTGACATCACCCGTGCTGCCGACGAAACCCGTGGCAAGCCGCACCCGCTGATGCTCGAGGAAATCCTCGGTCATTGCGGCGTCGAACCGGCGCGTGCGCTGATGGTCGGAGATTCGGCATTCGACTTGCAGATGGCCAGCAATGCCGGCATGCATTCGGTGGCGGTGGGCTATGGTGCCATGTCGCTGCAGGCGCTGGCCGAATTTGGCCCTCAGGTGTGCATTGATCACTTTTCCCAGCTGCGCGAGTGGCTGGGTGGTTCCGCAATTCCACTTCCAAGGTAGGTAAGCATGGCAGACGAATGGAAAGCCCCCGAGGCCGAACCCGATGAGCGCGAAGAGCGCAAGAGCTGGAAGCTGCTGGAAAAGACCTTGCTGGCCAGCGTGCAGGAGCAGCGCCGGTCGCGGCGTTGGGGGATCTTCTTCAAGCTGCTGACGTTCATCTATCTGTTCGGTTTCCTGGCGCTGTTCACGCCGCTGATGGACATGGACAAGGCGGCGTCGCGCAGTGCCAGCCATACCGCGCTGGTTGAAGTGCGCGGGGTGATTGCCGATCAGGAGGCCGCCAGCGCCGACAATATCGTCAAGAGCCTGCGCGAGGCGTTCAAGGACAGCAAGACCAAGGCCGTGGTGATGCGCATCAACAGCCCAGGCGGCAGCCCGGTGCAGGCAGGCTACGTGTATGACGAAATTCGCCGTCTGCGTGCTGAATATCCGGCTATCAAGCTGTATGCGGTTATCGCTGATCTCGGTGCTTCTGGTGCCTATTACATTGCCAGTGCGGCGGACGAAATCTATGCCGACAAAGCCAGCCTGGTAGGGTCCATTGGCGTGACGGCGGCCGGTTATGGCTTTGTCGGCACCATGGAAAAGCTGGGTGTGGAACGGCGTTCTTACACTTCGGGTGAGCACAAGGCGTTTCTTGATCCGTTCTCGCCGGAAAAGCCTGATGAGACCCGGTTCTGGCAGGGTGTGCTGGACACCACGCACAACCAGTTCATCGCCATGGTCAAACAGGGGCGTGGCGAGCGCCTGAAGGACAAGGAGCATCCAGAGCTGTTCAGCGGCCTGATCTGGTTGGGTGAGCAGGCCAAGGCGCTTGGGTTGGTGGATGGGCTGGGCAGTGCCAGCTATGTGGCGCGTGAGATCGTTGGCGAGAAGGAGTTGGTGGATTTCACCGTTCAGGAATCGCCGTTCGATCGCTTCTCCAAGCGCGTGGGTGCCAGCGTGGCTGAGCACCTGGCGATGTGGATGGGGTTCCAGGGGCCGCAGTTGCGCTGAGTACCTGTTCCGGCCCTATCGCCGGCAAGCCAGCTCCCGCCTCGATCGCGCTGCTTTCAAGGGGGAGGTATCTGTGGGGGGGGGGGGGGGGCTGGCTTGTCGGCAAAAGGGCCGCAGAGCGGCCCCAGGATCTCAAGGGATAACCACGCCTTCCTTGGTCAGCATATCCACCAGCCGGATCAGTGGCAGACCGATCAGGCTGGTTGCGTCGCACCCATGCGTGCTCTGGAACAGGCTCACGCCCAATCCTTCTGCCTTGAAGCTTCCCGCGCAATCCAGTGGCTGTTCCGCCGCGACATAGCGCTCCACTCGCTCTCGGCTCAATTCGCGCATCGTTACGGTAAACGGCACGCAATCCACCTGGCATTGCCCGGTGGTGCTGTTCAGTAGTGCCAGGCCGGTCAAGAAACTCACTTGCTGCCCGCTGCACTCCAGCAGCTGCTCGCAAGCCCGTTCGAAGGTGTGCGGTTTGCCCAGCACCTGCTCGCCCAGCACGGCTACCTGGTCCGAACCAATGATCAGGTGCCCGGGGTAGCTGCCCGCCAGGGCCTCGGCCTTTTGCCTGGCCAGCCGACGCACCAGGTCCACGGCGGGCTCGTCATCCCGTCGCTGTTCGTCTATATCAGGGCTTGCCCAGGTGAAGGGCAGGCGCAGGCGTGTCAGCAGTTCGCGGCGATAGGCAGAGCCGGAAGCCAGTAGCAAAGGAAGCATGGTAGACTCCGTGTTCGGTTGAACCAATCCTATCACGCACGATGCCGCCGAATTTCCTTTGACAGGGACGGGGGGCATCCCTAGAATGCTGCGCCTATGTTGAATGACCCGATTCCACCTCACGTTGACCCGCGCAAATTAGCCGATCGTGGCGTAACCCTTAACGGTTCGCTGCAACTCGCTGATTTGGAAAGACTCTGCGACCCGCTTTCCGACAATGTCGGTACGGTGCAGGCGAAGTTCGATTTTGAACGAGATGAACAGCACGTGGTGGTTATCCACACCGAGCTGAACGTCGAGGTCAAGATGGTTTGCCAGCGTTGTCTTGGCTGGTCACCCTGCCGATCTACAGCGAATGTACGTACGCTGTGGTGAAGGAGGGTGCGAATACCCAGTCGTTGCCGAAAGGCTATGACGTGCTGGAACTGGGCGAAGATCCTTTGGATCTGCAGGCATTGGTCGAGGAGGAGCTTCTGCTCGCCTTGCCAATTGTGCCTGCTCATCATCCGGAAGAATGCCAGCAGCCGGCGGGCGCAGACGAGCCCGATTCGAGCAAGGACGAGGTATCGCGGTCCAACCCGTTCAGTGTTTTGGCGCAGTTAAAGCGTGACCCAAACGTTTAGGAGTTAATCAATTATGGCTGTTCAGCAGAACAAAAAATCCCGCTCTGCCCGTGACATGCGCCGTTCGCACGACGCCCTGTCGGAAAACGCACTGTCGGTAGAGAAAACCACTGGTGAAGTACACCTGCGCCACCACGTTTCGCCAGAAGGCGTATACCGTGGTCGCAAAGTGGTCGACAAGGGCGCTGACGAGTAATCCTTGTCCGCTCAGATCATCGCGATCGACGCAATGGGCGGGGACTTCGGTCCCCGCAGCATTGTCCAGGCTAGCATTGCCTGCCTTTCTGCTACTCCCTCGCTGCACCTGACCCTCGTCGGTCAACCCTCCCTTCTGGAAGATCTTGTCAGCGGCCTTGCGGCTGCGGATCGCGCGCGCCTGCAAATTGTCGCCGCCAGTGAGGTGATCGGTATGGACGAGCGGCCATCCCAGGCGTTGCGCGGTAAGCCGGACTCGTCGATGCGCATCGCCCTCGAACTGGTGCGTGACGGCAAGGCCCAGGCCTGCGTCAGTGCCGGCAACACCGGTGCGTTGATGGCGCTATCGCGCTTCGTGCTCAAGACCTTGCCAGGTATCGACCGGCCAGCCATGGTGGCGGCGATCCCGACCCAGGCGGGTTACTGCCAGTTGCTCGACTTGGGCGCAAACGTCGATTGCAGTGCCGAAAACCTCTACCAGTTTGCCGTGATGGGCTCAGTAGCCGCCCAGGCCCTGGGTGTGCATCGGCCGCGTGTGGCATTGCTGAACATCGGCACCGAGGACATCAAGGGCAACCAGCAGGTCAAGCTGGCCGCCAGCTTGTTGCAGAATGCCCGTGGGCTCAATTATGTCGGCTTTGTCGAAGGCGACGGATTGTACCGCGGCGAAGCTGATGTGGTGGTGTGCGACGGGTTCGTCGGTAACATCCTGCTCAAGTCCAGCGAAGGGCTGGCAACAATGATCGCTGCGCGTATCGAGCAGTTGTTCAAGGGTGGGGTGTTGTCGCGTGCAGCCGGGGCGGTGGCCATGCCGCTGCTCAAGCGCCTGCAGGCCGACCTGGCGCCGGCGCGGCACAATGGTGCGAGTTTTCTGGGGTTGCAGGGCATCGTCATCAAGAGCCATGGCTCGGCGGGGGTGCAGGGCTTCCAGAGCGCCATCCAGCGGGCGTTGATCGAGATACAGGAAAACCTGCCGCAGCGCCTGCATGGGCGCCTGGAAGATTTGTTGCCTTAGGCATTTCGCCGATGAAGTGCTTAAATGTGACCGCTTGGTCTGCGTATTCATCCAAGTTTTCAGATTCTGCGTCCAGCCTACGGCTCGGCGCACCCCATTCGACGACAAGATCATAAGGGCTTGTTCAATGTCTGCATCCCTCGCATTCGTCTTCCCCGGTCAAGGTTCCCAGTCGCTGGGCATGCTCAAGGAACTGGGCGCCGAAAAGCCGGTGATCGTTGAGACCTTCAAGGAAGCCTCCGACGCTCTGGGTTACGACCTGTGGAAGCTGGTCCAGGAAGGCCCGGAAGAAGAACTCAATCAAACCGACAAGACTCAGCCTGCGATCCTCACCGCGTCCATCGCGCTGTGGAAACTGTGGCTGGAAGAGGGCGGCGCCAAGCCGGCTTTCGTTTCCGGTCACAGCCTGGGTGAATACAGCGCCCTGGTTGCCGCTGGCAGCCTGTCGCTGAAAGATGCCGTGCGCTTGGTCGAGCGTCGCGGTCAGTTGATGCAGGAAGCCGTCCCGGCCGGCCATGGCGCCATGGCCGCAATCCTCGGCCTGGAAGACGCCGTGGTGGTCGAGATCTGTGCCAAGGCGGCCGAAGATGAAGTGGTCAGCGCGGTGAACTTCAACTCGCCGGGCCAGGTTGTGATTGCTGGCAACAAGGCTGCTGTGGACCGTGCCATGGCGCTGTGCAAAGAGGCGGGTGCCAAGCGCGCCCTGCCACTGGCGGTCAGCGTACCGTCGCACTGTGCCCTGATGAAACCGGCCGCCGAGCGTTTTGCCGAGAACGTCAACGCCATCGAATGGAAGGCGCCGCAAATTCCGGTGGTGCAGAACGTCACCGCCGCCGTCGCCGCTGACCTCGATGCCCTCAAGCATGACCTGCTGGCGCAGCTGTACCAGCCTGTGCGTTGGGTCGAGTGCGTGCAGACCTTGGCTGCCAATGGCGCAGTCAACCTGGTCGAGTGCGGCCCGGGCAAGGTCCTGGCTGGCCTGAACAAGCGTTGCGCCGACGGCGTGACCACCTACAACCTCAATACCCCTGACGCCGTTGCCGCCACCCGTGCGGCACTGGCCTGATTTGGAGAAGCTTGCATGAGCCTGCAAGGTAAAGTTGCACTGGTCACCGGCGCCAGCCGTGGCATTGGCCAGGCCATCGCCCTCGAACTGGGCCGCCAGGGCGCGACCGTGATCGGCACCGCCACTTCGGCGTCCGGCGCCGAGCGCATCGCTGCCACCCTGAAAGAGCACGGCATCACCGGCACCGGCATGGAGCTGAACGTGACCAGTGCCGAATCCGTTGAAGCTGTGCTGGGCGCCATCGCCGAGCAGTTCGGCGCGCCGACCATCCTGGTCAACAACGCCGGTATCACCCGCGACAACCTCATGCTGCGCATGAAGGACGACGAGTGGTTCGACGTGATCGACACCAACCTGAACAGCCTCTACCGTCTGTCCAAGGGCGTGCTGCGTGGCATGACCAAGGCACGTTGGGGTCGTATCATCAGCATCGGTTCGGTCGTGGGTGCCATGGGCAACGCTGGCCAGGCCAACTACGCCGCCGCCAAGGCTGGCCTGGAAGGCTTCAGCCGCGCCCTGGCGCGTGAAGTGGGCTCGCGTGGCATCACCGTCAACTCGGTGACCCCGGGCTTCATCGACACCGACATGACCCGCGAGCTGCCAGAAGCGCAGCGTGAAGCCCTGCAAACCCAAATTCCGCTGGGCCGCCTGGGCCAGGCCGACGAAATTGCCAAGGTGGTTTCGTTCCTGGCATCCGACGGTGCGGCCTACGTGACCGGCGCTACCGTGCCGGTCAACGGCGGTATGTACATGTAACACTGCAACTCAATGTGACGGATTTCGTAAAAAAAGAGTCATACTGCGAGCCTAAAATCCGTTATAAAGCTGCAACCAGATTCCAGGCAGCGGGTGCGGTGACTAGCCTGAAGGTGCGTTTAGCTTGAAAAGCGAACGTCTTTCTATAAAATTAGCCACCGGCCAGCTGCCTGACATATGTCCATTAGGAGTGAAAACTAGGTATGAGCACCATCGAAGAACGCGTCAAGAAAATCGTCGCCGAGCAACTGGGCGTGAAGGAAGAGGAAGTGACCAACGAGAAGTCCTTCGTCGATGACCTGGGTGCCGATTCGCTTGACACCGTTGAGCTGGTGATGGCTCTGGAAGAGGAATTCGAGACCGAAATCCCTGACGAAGAAGCCGAGAAAATCACTACCGTTCAAGCCGCTATCGACTACGTCAACAGCCACAAGGCCTAAGACGCTGTAGTCGTCGCTACTTGACGAGAAAAACCGCACTGCCTTTGCCGGCGTGCGGTTTTTTCTTTGCGAACGTGCTGCTTTCTGGCGAGCCGGCTTCGCTCACCGCGCACCAAGAGCCTGTTGCCATTCCATTCCAGCGCTTGAATGTAATCGCAAGAGACTCTGTTATTAGAAAAGGAGAGTACTGTGTCGCGTAGACGCGTCGTGGTCACCGGTATGGGTATGCTGTCGCCACTGGGTACCGATGTACCGAGCACCTGGCAGGGCATTCTGGCTGGCCGCAGTGGCATTGGTCCGATCGAACACACGGACCTGTCTGCCTACTCCACCCGTTTTGGCGGCTCGGTGAAAGGCTTCGAGGTCGAGCAATACCTGTCGGCCAAAGAGGCCCGCAAGCTTGACCTGTTCATCCAGTACGGCCTGGCGGCTGGTTTCCAGGCGGTGCGTAATGCCGGCCTGGAGGTCACCGACGCCAACCGTGAGCGCATTGGCGTGGCCATGGGTTCGGGGATCGGCGGCCTGACCAACATCGAGGAAACCAGCCGTACGCTGCACGACTCGGGGCCGCGTCGCATTTCGCCGTTCTTCGTGCCGGGCTCGATCATCAATATGATCTCCGGGTTCCTGTCGATCCACCTGGGCCTGCAGGGGCCGAACTACGCCATTGCCACCGCCTGCACCACGGGCACCCATTGCATCGGCATGGCCGCGCGCAATATCGCCTACGGTGAAGCTGACGTGATGATCGCGGGCGGCGCCGAGATGGCTGCCTGTGGCCTGGGTATGGGCGGTTTCGGTGCCTCCCGTGCGCTGTCTACCCGCAATGACGAGCCAAGCCGGGCCAGCCGCCCGTGGGACAAAGGCCGTGACGGCTTTGTGTTGTCCGACGGTGCCGGTGCCCTGGTGCTTGAAGAGCTTGAGCATGCCAAGGCCCGTGGTGCAACCATCTATGCCGAGCTGGTTGGCTTTGGCATGAGTGGCGACGCTTACCACATGACTTCGCCACCCGACACCGGCGAAGGTGCAGCTCGCTGCATGGCCAACGCCTTGCGCGATGCTGGCATCCAGCCGGAAGAAGTCAGCTACATCAATGCCCACGGCACCTCGACCCCGGCGGGCGATGTGGCCGAAGTGGCTGCGATCAAGCGCGTGTTCGGCGAGCATGCCTACAAACTGGCTGTCAGTTCGACCAAGTCGATGACCGGCCACCTGCTGGGCGCCGCGGGCGCGGTAGAAGCAATCTTCAGCGTGCTGGCGATCAACAGCCAGATGGCTCCGCCCACTATTAACCTGGACGAGCCGGACGAAGGTTGTGACCTCGACTTCGTGCCGCACCAGGCGCGTAGCATGCCGATCGACGTGGTGTTGTCCAACTCGTTCGGCTTTGGCGGCACAAACGGCTCGCTGGTGTTCCGCCGGTTCGCCGGCTGATGCACAGCTGGGTCGATGGTCAGCCTGCGGCTGCAGTCAACCTGCAGAACCGTGGCCTGGCCTACGGCGATGGCCTGTTCGAGACCATTGCCGTGCGCGGCGGCCGGCCCAGCCTGCTGGACGGCCACCTCGCGCGCCTGGCGCTGGGTTGTCAGCGCCTGGCGATCAGCGCCGATCTGGCGCTGGTGCGCGACGAGCTCCTGCGCTATGCCGGCCAGCTCGGTGAAGGT
Source organism: Pseudomonas sp. MM223 (assembly GCA_947090765.1). Lineage (NCBI taxonomy): Bacteria > Pseudomonadati > Pseudomonadota > Gammaproteobacteria > Pseudomonadales > Pseudomonadaceae > Pseudomonas > Pseudomonas sp. MM223. Next base: position 1,844,964 of record OX352322.1, read on the forward strand.
GTAGCCAAACTCATCCTTACACGAGGTGACAGCCAGCGTGGTTATGCGCCGGTTGCCGGTGCCGCGCCACGGCGAATCCTGCAGGGCAGCCCGTTACCCAGCTATCCTGTGGAGCATGCCGAGCAGGGCGTGCGCTTGTTCCCGTGCCAGACCCGGCTTGGGGAACAACCGTTGCTGGCCGGCCTCAAACACCTCAACCGCCTGGAGCAGGTGCTGGCCCGTGCCGAATGGCAGGACAGCGAGCATGCCGAAGGCCTGATGCGTGACGGGCAGGGCAGGGTGATCGAAGGGGTGTACAGCAATCTGTTCCTGGTGCGCGATGGTGTGCTGCTCACTGCCGACCTTAGCCGTTGTGGTGTGGCCGGGGTGATGCGTGCTGCGTTGCTGCAGCAGGCCGTGCCATTGGGCATCCCGACACAGGTCCGTGACCTGTCGTTCGACACGTTGGAGCAGGCAGATGAAGTATTTGTTTGCAATAGCGTCTACGGCATCTGGCCCGTGCGTGGCGTAGCCGCGCTAAACTGGTCGCCGGGCCCGCTCACCCGTAAACTGCAGGCCGTTGCCCGTACGTTACTGGAAAACTGAATTCGTGAGACGTAAATTCCTGCTACTGCTGGAAATGGGCTTGATCCTTGCCGGGCTGGCGCTTGGCTGGTCGGCCTGGAAGGTCAACTCGGTGCTGGAGCAGCCCCTGCACGTGACGCAGGAGCGCCTGCTCGACGTGCCCAATGGCACCAACCCCAACCGCATGTTCTATCGCATGCAGCAAGAAGGGCTGCTCGACGACGCCGTCTGGTTGCGCCTGTACTGGCGCTTCAACATGGCGGGTACGCCGTTGCACACCGGCGAGTACCGCCTTACCCCTGGCATGACGGTCGAGCAGTTGTTCGACGCCTGGCGCCGGGCCGACGTGGTGCAGTACAACCTCACCTTGGTCGAAGGCTGGACCTTCCGCCAGGTGCGCTCGGCGGTGGCCAAGCATGAAAAGATCAAGCACACCCTGGACGGCCTGTCGGATACTGAAGTGATGGACAAGCTCGGCCATACCGGCGTGTTCCCCGAAGGGCGCTTCTTCCCGGACACCTACCGCTTTGTGCGTGGCATGAGCGATGTCGAGCTGTTGCAGCAGGCCTACATGCGCCTGGACGAAGTGCTGGCAAAAGAGTGGGCCGAACGCACCACCGACCTGCCGTATCGCGACCCGTACCAGGCACTGATCATGGCTTCGCTGGTAGAAAAGGAAACCGGTATCCCCCAGGAGCGTGGGCAGATTGCCGGCGTATTCGTGCGGCGCCTGCGCCTGGGCATGATGCTGCAGACCGACCCGACGGTGATCTACGGCATGGGTGAGCGCTACAACGGCAAGATTACCCGCGCCGACCTGCGCGAGCCGACGCCCTACAACACCTACACCATGACAGGGCTGCCGCCCACCCCGATTGCCATGGTAGGCCGCGAAGCGATTCACGCGGCGCTCAACCCGTCCGATGGCACCAGCCTGTACTTCGTCGCCCGCGGCGATGGCAGCCATGTGTTCTCCGACGACCTCGACGACCATAACTCGGCGGTGCGCGAGTTCCAGCTCAAGCGCCGTGCAGACTACCGCTCCAGCCCCGCGCCGCAGCAAGAGGCACCGCCGGCTAGTGACGAAGCCCAGCCCCAGGTGCCTGCGGCTGACGAGCCGGCTGCGCAGCCAGCACCCGAAGCGCCGCCTGTGCAGGACGCCCCTGCCGGCGGCGCGCAAGCGGCCGAACGGCCGACGCCTGACGAACAACATTAAGGACTGCCTGTGAGCGGCTTGTTTATTACGCTGGAAGGCCCCGAAGGTGCGGGCAAGAGCACCAACCGCGACTACCTGGCTGCACGCCTGCGCGAGCAGGGCCTGGATGTAGTGCTGACCCGTGAGCCCGGTGGTACGCCGCTGGCCGAAAAAGTGCGCGAGCTGCTGCTGGCCCCCAGCGAAGAGCCTATGGCAGCCGATACCGAGCTGTTGCTGGTGTTCGCCGCGCGCGCCCAACACCTGGCACAGGTAATCCGCCCGGCGCTGGCCCGCGGCGCCGTGGTGCTGTGTGACCGTTTCACCGACGCCACCTATGCCTATCAGGGCGGTGGGCGCGGTTTGTCAGTCGAGCGGATTGCTGCCCTTGAGCAATTCGTCCAGGGGGACCTGCGCCCGGACCTGACCTTGGTCTTTGACCTGCCGGTGGAGGTAGGCCTGGCCCGTGCCGCCGCCCGCGGCCGCCTGGACCGTTTCGAGCAGGAGGGCCAGGCGTTTTTCGAAGCGGTGCGCCAGGCTTACCTGCAGCGTGCCCAGCGCGAACCTCAGCGCTACAGCCTGCTCGATGCCGCACAATCACTGGAGGCCGTGCAGCGCGCTATCGATGCGCTAGTGCCGGCCATTGTGGAGCGTTGCCGTGGCTGACGCCTACCCTTGGCAGCAGGCCCTTTGGCAGCAACTGGCCGGCCGCAGCCAGCACGCGCATGCCTACCTGCTGCACGGGCCGCAGGGTATCGGCAAGCGGGCCATGGCCGAACGCCTGATGGCCCGCCTGCTGTGCCAGCAGCCCCAAGGGTTGGATGCTTGCGGCGGGTGCAAGTCTTGCCTGTTGCTGAAGGCCGGCAGCCATCCGGATAACTTTGTGCTTGAGCCTGAAGAGGCCGACAAGCCCATCAAGGTCGACCAGGTGCGTGAACTGGTGGCGTTCGTGGTGCAAACCGCGCAATTGGGCGGGCGCAAGGTGGTGCTGATCGAGCCCGTCGAGGCGATGAACGTCAACGCCTCCAACGCGTTGCTCAAAAGCCTCGAAGAGCCTTCTGGCAATACGGTGCTGCTGCTGGTCACGCACCAGCCCAGCCGCCTGTTGCCGACCATCAAAAGCCGCTGCCAGCAGGTCGCTTGCCCGCAGCCAAGCCAGGCCCAGAGCCGGGCGTGGCTGGCCGGTGCCTTGCCCGACAGTGACGAGGCCGAGCGCGACGAACTGCTGACGCTGGCTGCCGGTTCGCCATTGATGGCGGTCAGCTTGCAGGCGCAAGGTGTGCGCGAGCAACGTGCGCTGGTTACTGACGGGGTGAAGAAGCTGATCAAGCAGCAGCAATCGCCCAGCCAGCTGGCCGATGCCTGGAGTGGCGTGCCACTGCTGCTGCTGTTCGACTGGTTCTGCGATTGGTCGCACCTGATCCTGCGCTATCAGTTGACCCAGGACGAGGAAGGTTTAGGCTTGGCCGATATGCGCAAGGTGGTGCAATACCTGGCGCAGAAGAGCCGCCAGGCGAAGGTGCTGGAGGTGCAGGCCTGGATCCTGGAGCAGCGCCAGAAGGTGCTGGGCAAGGCCAACCTCAACCGCGCCCTGCTGCTCGAATCGCTGCTGGCTCACTGGCTGCAACTGCCAGGTACCCGCTGACTTTCATTTTTCATGTGTGCCGTAATCCCATGCTCGTAGATTCCCATTGCCACCTTGATCGTCTTGACCTGAGCGCCCACCAGGGTTCTCTCGATGCTGCATTGCAGGCGGCGCGCGAGCGCGGGGTAGGGCATTTTCTGTGTATTGGCGTCAGTGCCGAAAACGCTGGCGCGGTGAAGGCGTTGAGCGAGCAGTACGCCGATGTCGATTGCTCGGTGGGCGTGCACCCGCTGGACCTGGCGCCGGGTGAAACCCCCGCGCTGGAATGGCTGCTGCGCGAGCTGGCCCACCCCCATGTGGTGGCGATTGGCGAAACCGGGCTGGACTACCACTATGAGCCGGAAGCTGCCGAGTTGCAGCAGGCTTCGTTCCGCCTGCACCTGGAAGCCTCGCGGCAGACTGGCAAGCCGGTCATCGTGCACACCCGCGCAGCACGTGCCGATACCCTGGCCCTGCTGCGCGAGGCCAACCTGCCGCAGGCTGGTGTGTTGCATTGCTTCACCGAAGACTGGGACATGGCCAAGGCCGCACTGGATTTGGGGTATTACATTTCGCTGTCTGGCATCGTTACCTTCCGCAATGCCGATGCTTTGCGCGAAGTGGCTCGGCAGGTGCCGGTTGATCGGCTGCTGGTGGAGACCGACTCGCCGTACTTGGCACCGATTCCGTACCGGGGTAAGCCTAACTTGCCGCAGTATGTGCGCGAGGTGGCGGAGTATGTGGCTTCGTTGCGTGGGGCCAGTTACGAACAGTTGGCCGAGCAGACCACTGCCAACTTCAAGCGGTTGTTCCCGTTGGCGCGGGTGGCCTGATTTGTAGGGCGCTGCAATTGCTGTGACTGGCGCCTGGCAGCCCTGATGCAATCCCTTCTAAACCTCCTCGCTCCCCCCGTAAAACACCCAAAAAAACCCGGGTTCTGGGGGGGAATCCGGGTTAAGACCATTAGGAGTAAAACAAAGGTACGCGGTCCCTGAGCACCTTTATCGGCGCGCCACTTGGGGGGGATGCGCCGCGCCAACACTTCAAGTATTGGTCAGGTTTGGCGCAGTGCCAGCCTATATTGGTCGTTTTTTAAACAAATTTGGAATACGCCGGCGCCTCATTCCTCCCGCAGCGTATGGCCGTAAGCATCGTGAAACACAGACATGCGTGGATGATCCGTGCAATTTCTTGCAAGTTAGGCATAATAAACCGCTTCGATTGTCATCCAGTCCTTCCCATGCAGAAAGAACCTCGTAAGGTCCGTGAGTTTCGCCGTCGCGAACAGGAAATCCTCGACACCGCGCTCAAGCTGTTTCTCGAACAGGGTGAGGACAGCGTCACCGTCGAAATGATCGCCGACGCCGTGGGTATCGGCAAAGGCACGATCTACAAGCATTTCAAGTCAAAGGCGGAAATCTACCTGCGCCTGATGCTCGACTACGAGCGTGACCTGAACGAGCTGTTGCACTCGGCCGACGTCGACCGTGACAAGGAAGCCCTGTCACGTGCCTACTTCGAATTCCGCATGCGCGACCCGCAACGTTACCGGCTGTTCGACCGCCTGGAAGAGAAGGTGGTCAAGGGCAATCAGGTGCCGGAAATGGTCGAGCAGCTGCACAGCATTCGTGCCTCCAACTTCGATCGCCTGACTCAGCTGATCAAGGGTCGCATCAGTGAAGGCAAGCTCGAAGACGTGCCCCCGTATTTCCACTACTGCGCCGCCTGGGCCCTGGTGCACGGCGCTGTGGCGCTGTACCACTCGCCGTTCTGGAGCAATGTGCTGGAGGATCAGGAAGGCTTCTTCCAGTTCCTGATGGACATTGGCGTGCGCATGGGCAACAAGCGCAAGCGCGACCCAGAACCGACCAACTGAACCCCTAGGTTCAGGGCGTACGCCGTACCTGTAGGAGCAGCACAAGGCTGCTCCTACAAGACACCTTTGGCTTTCGATGATGTGATGGGGCTTGCAAAAACCTGATTTATGAGTCAGGTTTTGCCAGCCTCATCATCCATGCTGGAGTCATTCATGATTGTCGATCGTCAAGGCAGGCGCTTTCGCAACCTGAGGGTCAGCCTGACGGCTGCTTGCAATTATGCCTGCACCTACTGCGTGCCAGACGGCAAGCGCCTGGTGGCGGCGCAGGACGAACTGTCGGCAGATGCCCTGGCCCGCGGCGTGGCCTACCTGATCGAAGCGGCTGGCATCGAGCGCCTGCGCATCACGGGTGGTGAGCCATTGGTCAGCCCGCGTCTGGATGCCTTCCTGGCCGGCGTGGCCAAACTCCACCTCGACGATATCTCGCTGACCACCAATGGCCAGCTGTTGGCGCGCAAGTTGCCCCAGCTGCAAGCAGCGGGTATTCGCCGCCTGAATGTTTCCCTCGACACCCTCGACCCCCAGGCCTTCCGCCGCATTGCCCGGGGCGGCGACCTGGCCAGTGTGCTGGCGGGCATGGAGCAGGCCAGTGCGCTGGGCATGCGAATCAAGGTGAACATGGTGCCGATGCGCGGGCACAACCTCGATCAGGTGTTGCCGCTGCTGGATTACTGCCTGGCGCGTGGCTTTGAGTTGCGCTTCATCGAGCTCATGCGCATGGGGCACCTGGCCCGTGAGCACAATGCCTTTGTGCAGCAGTTTGTCGGCCTCGACCAGTTGCTGGCGCTGATCGGCGGCAAACATGCCTACGTCCAGGTCGATGCGCCGCTGGACGCCACAGCCTTGCGCTATCAGATCCCGGGCATGGGCCACTTCGGTATCATCGCCAACGAGAGCGTACCGTTTTGCCGTACCTGCTCGCGCTTGCGTTTGTCCTCCACAGGCTGGCTGCATGGCTGCCTGTCTTCGGGCAATCGCCACTTCGTCGGTGACCTGCTGGAAAAGCCGCGCCATCAGGCACTGCCAGCGCTGCAACGCCTGTTGGTCAAGGCGCTGGCAGACAAGCAGGACCTGGCGTTTTCCGGGGACGTGATGGTGATGAAAGTGATTGGTGGCTGAAGCTGGCGCAAAAGCTGCATCCGCCGGCTATTCGCCGGTTTTTCGTCGCCGGCCACTGGAGGAAAGATGCGTAGCCTGGTCTTGCTGCTGGCGCTGATGGCGCTGGGCGGCTGCATGAATGTCAGCGATATGGGCGAGGGCGTCCGCTACCACATGAGCGATGCCGGTTTACTGGACCATAGCGATACCCGGCGTACCTTGTCGATCCGCCTGCAGCCCGACTCGTTCATCTTCATCGGCCAAGGTGCGTTCGTACCACCGGGCAAGGGGCCGGTGCCACGGCAGAACGCGGTGGCTGACGAGGCGTTCAAGAGCTTTGTCGAGTATTTCCCGCTGGTGCGCCGCGCCCAAGGCCCGCTGGGCCTGGAAGAGGCGATTGCCCAGGCGCGTTCGGTGGGTGCCGACTACGTGCTGTACACCCGCTTCGCCCGTACCGACGACCGTATCGGCAACGGCGATGAGTGGTATGACGAACAGGCCGTCGATCGGCTGGGTTGGGACACGGGTGTGGTGCAGATGATGTTGATCGAAACCAATACCCGCTACCTGATCGACACCGCACGTATCAAGAGCCGTGGCGGTTTGTTGACGTTCCACGACAACACCCCGGAAGATTTGCTTGGTGCGCCGATGCGCGAGTACGCTCGTAGCCTTCTGGGCATGAGTGAATGAGGCGGGTGTGATGAGTGATTCCGGCAAGGCCAATGATCTTCTGGCACAGATCCCCAAGGCCAAGGGCCTGCCGCCGGTGCATCTGTGGAACCCGGATTTCTGCGGTGACATCGATATGCGCATTGCCCGCGATGGCACCTGGTATTACCTGGGCACGCCGATCGGGCGCAAACCGATGGTGCGGTTGTTTTCCACGATCATTCGCCGCGATGGCGATGACTACTTCCTGATTACCCCGGTCGAAAAGGTTGGTATCCGCGTCGATGATGCGCCGTTCGTGGCCGTGGCGCTGGAGGTGCTGGGGGAGGGGGAGCAGCAAGTGCTGCGCTTTACCAGCAATGTCGAAGACCAGGTTGACGCCGGGCCGGACAACCCCTTGCGTGTGGTCATCGACCCTGTGACGCAAGAACCATCGCCGTATGTGCTGATGCGCAGCAACCTTGAGGCCTTGATTCACCGCAATGTGTTCTACCAGTTGGTAGAGCTGGCAGTGCCGCGAGAGATCGAGGGTGAGGAATGGTTGGGGGTGTGGAGCCAGGGTGAGTTCTACCCGATTGGGCGTAGTAGCTGAATTCTCTGTTGCCTGTACCGGCCTCTTCGCGGGCATGTACAGGCAAAATCGGCCCCCTGCTTTTACCTCGAATTGGCCATTTGTCTTCAGCCAATGAGGGCCTAACCTGCTGGCAACTGCCATCCAGGAGAAGCCCGTCATGAAACCCCTAGCCATTGTCCTTTTCGCGTTGCTTGCAAGCCAAACCCCCGCCTGGGCCCACGGCAACGTCGCCGACCAGGTCAAAGTCTTGCAGCAGCAACAACCCTCAAATGCCCCCGGTAAAACCGCTGTCATGCTCACCGTAAGCTACGCCCCTGGCGAGGCATCACCCGCGCATCAGCATCCCGGCGCAGTGATGGCCTACGTGCTGGAGGGGGCAGTGGTATCGAAGCTCAACAATGAGCAGGAAAAGACTTTCAAGGCAGGCGAGTACTGGTACGAAGCGCCAGGCACTGTGCACAGCGTGTCGCGCAATGCCAGCAAGACTCAGCCAGCCAAGCTGCTGGTCTGGAGCCTGGTGGACGAGGGCAAGCCGGTGACCGAGCCGCTGGGCCAGTAAACCCGGCGCAACGAAAAAGCCCCCGGTTGCTTGCGCAACTGGGGGCTTTTTCAGTGTTTGGCTCCGCGACCTGGACTCGAACCAGGGACCCAATGATTAACAGTCATTTGCTCTACCGACTGAGCTATCGCGGAATCTGCGCATATCTTACTGATTGCCCGGGAGATGTCAAGCCACTCCCAGGCAAATCAATAAGTTACAGCACTTCGACGATAGCCTTGGTGACCACGTGGATGTTGCTCTGGTTCAACGCGGCAACTGCGATGCGGCCGGTGTCCAGCGCGTAGATGCCAAATTCGTTCTTCAGGCGCGCCACCTGTTCAACGGTCAGGCCCGAGTAGGAGAACATGCCCGCCTGGCGGCCAACGAAGCTGAAGTCGCGCTTGGCGCCATATTCAGCCAGCAGGCTGACCATTTGTTGGCGCATGCCGTGAATGCGCTGGCGCATCTCGCCCAGCTCGGCTTCCCACATCTGGCGCAGTTCGTCGCTGTTGAGCACGGTAGCGACGATGGTTGCGCCGTGGGTCGGCGGGTTGGAGTAGGTGGTGCGGATCACGCGCTTGACCTGCGACAGCACGCGAGTGCTCTCGTCTTTCGAGGCGGTGACGATCGACAGTGCACCAACGCGCTCGCCGTACAGCGAGAACGACTTGGAGAACGAGCTGGAAACGAAGAATTCCAGGCCCGACTCGGCGAACAGGCGCACGGCGAATGCGTCTTCGGCGATGCCGTCACCAAAGCCCTGGTAGGCCATGTCGAGGAACGGCACGTGGCCCTTGGCCTTGACCACTTCCAGGACGTTTTTCCAGTCGTCCAGGCCCAGGTCGACGCCAGTCGGGTTGTGGCAGCAGGCATGCAGCACGACGATCGAGCCGGACGGCAGGTTGTTCAGGTCTTCGAGCATGCCAGCGCGGTTGACGTCGTTGCTCGGCGCGTCGTAGTAGCGGTAGTTCTGGACCGGGAAACCAGCGGTCTCGAACAGTGCGCGGTGGTTTTCCCAGCTCGGGTCGCTGATGGCGACAACAGCGTTGGGCGACAGGCGCTTGAGGAAGTCGGCGCCGATTTTCAGCGCACCGGTGCCACCAACGGCCTGCACGGTGACCACGCGGCCAGCGGCCAGCAGTGGCGATTCGGCGCCGAAGATCAGTTTTTGCACGGCCTGGTCGTAAGTGGCGATGCCGTCGATCGGCAGGTAGCCGCGCGAAGCGTGCTGGGCAGCACGCTGGGTTTCGGCTTCGATCACGGCGCGCAGCAGCGGGATGCGGCCTTCCTCATTGCAGTACACGCCAACGCCCAGGTTGACCTTGTCGGTACGTGGGTCGGCGTTGAATGCTTCGTTGAGGCCCAGAATAGGGTCGCGGGGTGCCAGCTCGACAGCAGAAAACAGGCTCATTGTTACCTTGGCTCTGATTGGAGAGTGATAGGACGTACACGCTCCAGCCGAATGCACTGAAGCGGTGCACAAACGGGGAGTCAGTATAGTGATACCGCCCGGTCACTGCGACACTCTGGCACAGCTTTTCAGGCTATTTGCGCAAATATTTTTCGACCATTGGTCTAATTGCCGGGTCCACTGTAACAGGCGCTCACACCCCGGCCTTGAAAGCGCCCCCGGATAGCCACATTTGGGTATAGACTACTGGCTAAATTTACAGTTGCTGCAACACCGCGAGGTCCGACATGTCCGAGTTCCAGCTCGTCACCCGTTTTCAGCCGGCCGGCGACCAGCCCGAAGCCATCCGCCTGATGGTCGAAGGCATTGAAGCGGGGCTGTCGCACCAGACGCTGCTTGGCGTGACCGGTTCGGGCAAAACCTTCAGCATCGCCAACGTTATCGCGCAGGTGCAGCGGCCAACGCTGGTGCTGGCGCCCAACAAGACGCTGGCCGCGCAGTTGTACGGCGAATTCAAGGCGTTCTTCCCCAACAATGCGGTGGAGTATTTCGTTTCCTACTACGACTACTACCAGCCCGAGGCCTACGTGCCGTCGTCGGACACCTTCATCGAGAAGGACGCTTCGATCAACGACCACATCGAGCAAATGCGCCTGTCGGCAACCAAGGCACTGCTGGAGCGGCGCGACGCGATCATCGTTACCACTGTGTCGTGCATCTATGGCCTGGGCAGCCCCGAGTCCTACCTGAAAATGGTCCTGCATGTGGACCGCGGCGACAAGCTCGACCAGCGCGCACTGCTGCGCCGGCTGGCCGACCTGCAGTACACCCGCAACGAAATGGACTTTGCCCGTGCCACCTTCCGCGTGCGCGGTGATGTGATTGACATCTTTCCGGCCGAGTCGGACCTTGAAGCGATCCGTATCGAACTGTTCGATGACGAGGTGGAGAACATCGCTGCTTTTGACCCGCTCACCGGTGAGGTCTTCCGCAAGCTGCCACGGTTCACCTTCTACCCCAAGAGCCACTACGTCACCCCGCGGGAAACCCTGCTGGAGGCCGTGGAAGGCATCAAGGAAGAGTTGAAGGAGCGCCTGGAGTACCTGCACAAGGCCAACAAGCTGGTGGAAGCGCAGCGTCTGGAGCAGCGCACCCGCTTTGACCTGGAAATGATCATGGAGCTGGGCTACTGCAACGGCATCGAGAACTACTCGCGCTACCTGTCCGGGCGCCCGGCCGGAGCCCCACCACCCACCTTGTATGACTACCTGCCAGCCGATGCACTGTTGGTGATCGACGAATCACACGTCAGCGTTCCGCAGGTAGGTGCCATGTACAAAGGCGACCGTTCGCGCAAGGAAACCTTGGTTGAGTACGGCTTCCGCATGCCCTCGGCGCTGGACAACCGGCCCATGCGCTTTGACGAGTGGGAGGATGTCAGCCCGCAGACTATCTTCGTATCCGCGACCCCGGGGCCCTATGAGGCGGAGCACGCGGGGCGCGTGGTGGAACAGGTGGTGCGCCCGACCGGCCTAGTCGACCCTCAGGTCGAGATTCGCCCAGCGCTGACCCAGGTCGACGATTTGTTGTCGGAGATCCGCAAGCGTGTCGCGGCAGGTGAGCGAGTGCTGGCGACCACGCTAACCAAGCGTATGGCCGAGGACCTCAGCGACTACCTGGCCGACCACGACGTCCGAGTGCGCTACCTGCACTCGGACATCGACACCGTGGAGCGGGTGGAAATCATCCGCGACCTGCGCCTGGGCACCTTCGATGTACTGGTGGGCATCAACCTGCTGCGCGAGGGCCTGGACATGCCGGAGGTGTCGCTGGTGGCGATCCTCGATGCCGACAAGGAAGGCTTCCTGCGCTCGGAGCGCTCGCTGATCCAGACCATCGGCCGTGCTGCACGCAACCTTAATGGCCGGGCGATTCTGTATGCCGACAACATCACCGGCTCGATGCAGCGGGCGATTGACGAAACCGAGCGTCGCCGTGAGAAGCAGATCGCTTTCAACGAAGCCAACGGTATTGTGCCCAAAGGCGTGGTCAAGGACATCACCGACATCATGGAAGGTGCCACCGTGCCTGGTGCGCGCAGCAAAAAGCGCAAGGGCATGGCCAAGGCGGCAGAGGAGAGTGCCCGTTACGAGGCCGAGCTGCGTACGCCGGGCGAGATCACCAAGCGTATCAAGCAACTGGAAGAGAAGATGATGCAGCTCGCCCGCGACCTGGAGTTCGAGGCCGCGGCGCAGCTGCGCGACGAGATTACCCAACTGCGCGAGCGGTTGATTACCAGCTAAAGCCTGGCGCGGTCTCTGTGGGAGCGGCCTTGTGTCGCGAAAGGGCCGCGTAGCGGCCCCAGCAATTTATGCTGTGACGCTGAAAACCTGGGGCCGCTTCGCGGCCCTTTCGCGACACAAGGCTGCTCCCACAGGGGGGCGTAAACGCTGAAAGGGCTCAATGGGCTTCCCCAGCCTTCAACCCCTCCGGCAGCTTGCGGGTCAGCAACACTGCCAGCATGCTCACAGCCAACCCGATCCCGACAAAATGGAAGGCATCGTTGTACGCCATGATCATCGCCTGCTGGTGGGTGATCTCGCTCAACTTGCCCAGCGCCGCATTGTCATTGCCCAGCCGCTCCGTCAGTTGCGCCAGCCGCTCCGCCACCTGCGGGTTGCTCGGTACCACCGATTCCCTCAGGTAATCGAAATACGCCTTGGTCCGCGCATCCAGCAAGGTGGCCAGCAAGGCGATGCCAATTGCGCCCCCCAGGTTACGCAGGATGTTGAACAGGCTCGATGCCGACCCCGCATCCTGCGGTTGGATGTAAGCCGTGGCGATCAGCGAAATGGTCACCATGATCATCGGCTGGCCAAGGGCGCGGATGATCTGGATGTGGTTGAACTGGGGCCCGGCGAAGTCCGGGTTGAGCACCCCCGAGCCGAAACTGGCGGCGCCGAACAGGCAGAACCCCAGGGCGCACAACACCTTGGGTGACACCACCTTCATCAGTTGCGGCACCAGTGGGATCAGAAACAGCTGCGGCACACCCATCCACATGATCACCTCGCCGATCTGCAAGGCGTTGTAGCCCTGCACCTGCGCCAGGTACAGCGGTAACAGGTAGATCGACCCGTACAGGCCTACGCCCATGCCCAGGCTGGCGATGCTCGACAGGCCGAAGTTGCGGTTACCGAGGATGCGCAGGTTGATCAGCGGGTGTGGCTTGGAAAACTGCAGGATGACGAAGGTGATCAGGCTGACCAGGGCGACGCTGCCCAGGCCGACGATCAGGTGCGACTCCAGCCAGTCCTTGCGATGCCCCTCTTCAAGAAACACCTGCAGGCAGCCCAACCCCAGGCCCAGGGTGACGATGCCCGCATAATCGGTGCTTTTCAGTAGCTCCCAGTGCGCGTCTTTTTTCTCCAGCCCGTACAGCAGGCCGGCAATCATCACCAGGCCCGGTGGGATGTTGATATAGAAAATGTACTCCCAGCCCCAGTTTTCGGTCAGCCAGCCGCCCAAGGTGGGGCCGATGGAGGGGGCGAATGTGGCGGTCATGGCGAACATTGCCATGCCCTTGGCGCGGTGGTGTTCGGGCAGCTTGATCAGTGTCAGGGTAAACGCCAGTGGAATCAGCGCGCCGCCAGTAAAACCTTGTAGGGCGCGGAACAGGATCATGCTCTCCAGGTTCCAGGCCATCGAGCACAGCAGTGACGACAACAGAAACCCACCGGACACCCACACCGCCAGGCGCCGCGCCGACAGCAACTGCACCAGCCAGGCGGTTAGCGGGATCATGATGATCTCCGCTACCAGGTACGAAGTGGAAATCCACGAGCCTTCCTCCAGTGTCGCCGACAGGGCGCCCTGGATGTCTTTCAGCGACGAGTTGGTGATCTGGATGTCCAGCACCGCCATGAACGCGCCGAGCATCACACTCATTACCGCGATCCAGTCGCGCCGGGTGGGCTCGGCGGTGGGCCGGAGCAGTTGGTCACCGGCCATTGTGGCCTTCGCTTTCGCTGCGCAGGTCTACGGTAGCGGTCACCGACATGCCGGGGCGAATGCGCCCGTGCAGGGGGTTGTCGGCGCTGAAGGTGAGTTTGACCGGGATGCGCTGCACCACCTTGGTGAAGTTGCCGGTGGCGTTGTCCGGTGGCAGCAGGCTGAACTGCGCGCCAGAGGCGGCGAACACACTGTTTACCCGGCCTTCGATGGGGGTGTCCGGGTAGCTGTCGAACAGCAGCTCGGCGCGTTGGCCAGGCTGCATGCGGCCGATCTGGGTTTCCTTGAAGTTGGCCTGCACCCAGATGTCCTCGTCGGGCACGATCGACAGCAGGTAGGCACCGGCCTGCACCACCTGGCCATTGCGCGCATTGCGCTGGCCGATGGTGCCGCTGATCGGCGCGCGGATTTCGCAGCGGGTCAGGTTCAGCTCGGCCTGGGCCAGGTCGGCGCGGGCATTGGCGATTTGCGCATCGAGGCGTTTGAGGTCGGCGTTCAGGGCGTTGACCTGCTGGCGCTGGCTTTGCAGGTCGGCGCGGGCCTTGTCGACCTGTGAACCGGCGACGTGGCTGTCTGCCGACAGGGTGGTGACCCGCTCTTCGGATATGAAGCCTGGCTTGCGCAGCTTCTCAGCGCGGCTCAGGTCTACCCGAGAGCGCTCGAACGTGGCCTGGTTGGCTGCCACCTGAGCTTGCCCGGCGGCAATCAGGCTGCCCTGTTGGGTCAGGCGGCTTTGTGCTTGTGCGTATTCTGCTTCACGGGTGGCCAGGGTGGCGCGGGCGCGGTCAACCGCCAGGTCGAAGTCTGCCGCTTCCAGGCGTACCAGCAGGTCGCCTTTGTTGACATGCTGGTTGTCCTCGACCGGCACCGCGTCGATACGGGCGCCCAACTGGCTGGAGATACGAGTGATTTCGCCCTGTACGTAGGCGTTGTCGGTGCTCTCATAAAAGCGGCCCTTGAAGTACCAGTGGGCCAGGAAGGCGAGGGCGATGATGGCCACAAGGGTGAAGAAGATCGCCAGGCGGCGTTTGAGTTGGGCAGGCATGGGGACTATCGTTCCAAAAATGTAAACAAATTTAACAGCGCCACAGGGCATGTCGACAAGTGACGTTCGCGCCATTGCTGGAGCCCGGTGCCTGCCTCCTGCTAACATCCCGCCTTTGTTTCATCTTCAGTTCGAGACCTTCCATGACCACCGTACGTACGCGTATCGCGCCATCGCCTACCGGCGACCCCCATGTCGGCACTGCCTACATCGCCCTGTTCAACTACTGCTTTGCCAAGCAGCACGGCGGTGAGTTCATCCTGCGCATCGAAGACACTGACCAGTTGCGCTCCACGCGCGAGTCGGAACAGCAGATCTTCGACGCCCTGCGCTGGCTCGGCATCGAATGGAACGAAGGCCCGGATGTGGGCGGCCCGCACGGCCCGTACCGGCAGAGCGAGCGTGGTGAGATCTACGCAAAGTATGCCAAGGAACTGGTTGACGCCGGCCACGCCTTCTATTGCTTCTGCACCGCCGAAGAGCTGGAGCAGATGCGTGCCGAGCAACAGGCCCGTGGCGAAACCCCGCGCTACGACGGCCGCGCACTGCTGTTGAGCGCCGAGGAAGTGCAGCGCCGCCTGGACGCTGGCGAGCCCCATGTGATCCGCATGAAGGTGCCGAGCGAAGGTACCTGCGTGGTGCCGGACATGCTGCGTGGCGATGTCGAGATCCCGTGGGACCGCATGGACATGCAGGTGCTGATGAAGAACGACGGCCTGCCGACGTACTTCCTGGCCAACGTGGTGGACGACCACCTGATGGGCATCACCCACGTACTGCGCGGCGAGGAGTGGCTGCCGTCGGCGCCCAAACTGATCAAGCTGTACGAATACTTCGGCTGGGAGCAGCCCAAGCTGTGCTACATGCCGCTGCTGCGTAACCCGGACAAGTCCAAGTTGTCCAAGCGCAAGAACCCGACCTCGGTGACCTTCTACGAGCGCATGGGCTTCATGCCTGAGGCGATGCTCAACTACCTGGGCCGCATGGGTTGGTCGATGCCGGACGAGCGCGAAAAGTTCTCGCTGGACGAGATGGTCGAGCACTTCGACCTGTCGCGTATTTCGCTGGGTGGCCCGATCTTCGACATCGAGAAACTGTCCTGGCTCAACGGCCAGTGGTTGCGCGAACTGCCGGTCGAGGAATTCGCCACCCGCCTGCAGAAGTGGGCTTTCAACAGCGACTACATGATGAAGATTGCCCCGCACGTGCAGGGCCGGGTCGAGACCTTCAGCCAGGTTGCCCCGCTGGGCGGCTTCTTCTTTGAAGGCGCGCTGAAGCTGGATGCCAAGCTGTTCGAAAGCAAGAAACTGTCGGCCGACCAGGTGCGCCAGGTTATCCAGTTGATCCTGTGGAAGCTCGAAAGCCTGCGCCAGTGGGAAAAAGAGCGCATCACCGGTTGCATCCAGGCCGTGGTAGAGGCGCTGGAGCGAAGTTGCGTGATGCCATGCCGCTGATGTTCGCTGCCATCACTGGCCAGGCCAGCTCGGTGTCGGTGCTGGACGCCATGGAAATCCTCGGCCCCGACCTGACCCGCTACCGCCTGCGCCAGGCCCTGGACCTGCTGGGTGGTGTGTCGAAGAAAGAAAACAAAGAGTGGGAAAAGCTGCTGGCCTCGATCGCCTGATGGCGTTCTGAAGACCGCTGATGAACACTGTGGGAGCGGCCTTGTGTCGCGAAAGGACCGCAGCGCGGTCCCGCAATCTTTGCCTTGACGCTAAACCGCCGGGGCCGCTTTGCGGCCCTTTCGCGACGCAAGGCCGCTCCCACAGGCATTTCCCTGGGGACCAAGTAGCCGGGCTTAGCAGGGTAGGGTGGTAAGTGATTGTTATCTGTGAAAATTTTTTTGAATATTTTAAAAAATTAGTTTGACAGCCCTGCAATCCGATCTTAATATGCGCCCCGTCCACAGCGATGAACGAAAACGAAGCGCCAGGCACCCAGCCAGCGATTCGGTTCAAAGCGACATTGTGGGGCTATAGCTCAGCTGGGAGAGCGCCTGCATGGCATGCAGGAGGTCAGCGGTTCGATCCCGCTTAGCTCCACCAAATTCCGCTTATCAGCCACGGCTGATAAGCAAGACCGGGTCCAGCAACCGGGTCTTGAAGGTAAGAAGGTTCGTCCCCTTCGTCTAGTGGCCTAGGACACCGCCCTTTCACGGCGGTAACAGGGGTTCGAGTCCCCTAGGGGACGCCAGTTTTACACAAGCGATGTTTCACTATGTCGCTGGGCCGCGAGGCTATAAATCCGGGGCTATAGCTCAGCTGGGAGAGCGCCTGCATGGCATGCAGGAGGTCAGCGGTTCGATCCCGCTTAGCTCCACCAATTTGCCGCGGTTCGTGTAAGCGGACCGGCACGAAGGTTACGTCCCCTTCGTCTAGTGGCCTAGGACACCGCCCTTTCACGGCGGTAACAGGGGTTCGAGTCCCCTAGGGGACGCCACTTTTTCCTGCGTTTTGCAGGGCTTAAAAAGGCTCGTCGATTATTGATGAGCCTTTTGTTTCGGGGCTATAGCTCAGCTGGGAGAGCGCCTGCATGGCATGCAGGAGGTCAGCGGTTCGATCCCGCTTAGCTCCACCATTTATGCCAGGGTTCACGCAAGTGAATCTTCGCGAAGGTTACGTCCCCTTCGTCTAGTGGCCTAGGACACCGCCCTTTCACGGCGGTAACAGGGGTTCGAGTCCCCTAGGGGACGCCATATTTACCCGCGTTTTGCGGGACTTCAAAGGCTCATTCGCTTATTGAATGGGCCTTTTGTTTTTTCTCCCCTCCGAACATTTCGCAGCTGACAAGCGGTGTGAAACTTCGCTTGCTAAAAAATATGATGCGTATGATATTTCGATCATCATATTTTAAATGGCGAGCGCCCGATGAGCGACAAGAAGAGCAGAACCCGCGAGCGCATTCTGGAAGCTGCACGCAGTGCGCTGATCCAGCACGGCCCGGCCGAGCCCAGTGTCAGCCAGGTGATGGGGGCGGCAGGCCTGACCGTCGGCGGTTTCTATGCCCACTTCGATAGCAAGGTTGAACTGATGCTCGAAGCGTTCCGCCAGCTG
Source organism: Pseudomonas sp. MM223 (assembly GCA_947090765.1). NCBI lineage: Bacteria > Pseudomonadati > Pseudomonadota > Gammaproteobacteria > Pseudomonadales > Pseudomonadaceae > Pseudomonas > Pseudomonas sp. MM223. The sequence continues at coordinate 1,862,628 of OX352322.1, forward strand.
TTGGGTGAGCGCCGCGCCTTGCTCGCCCAGATCGACCCGAGCCTGGATGGTGCAGGGCGGCGGGCGTTGGCCAGTGCCTTCTACTTGTCGCGCAAACACCGGGATGCCGAAGTGCACGCCTGCCCGCTGCCCAACTCGCTGGGCGAGATGCAGCGCCTGCCGGAGGTATTCCGTGAGGTACTGGCCGAGCACATCGAGTTGATGACCGCTGCCATGGTCGACCGCCCCGAAGACGCCGACAAGGCCCTGGCCGACCTGGCGCTCATGGTTGGTGGCCTTGCCCTGGCCCGTGCCTTGGGTACCAGTGAGCTGTCTGACCGTATTCTGCGCGCCGCCAAATCGGCGGTGCTTTAACCCTGGAGCATGGCAATGACTACCCTGAAGCGGATTCGTGGTGTCAATGGCACCCTGGGCCGCCTGGCCCCCGAGCATGTCGCGGGCAAGATGCGCCGTGCTTTCATGACCCCGCGTAACTTGCCGCCTCGGGATTGGGAGCTGCCCGTGCTGGCCAGCGCCGAGCGCATTACCCTGCGCTTTGGCTTGTCTGCCTTGCGCTGGGGCAAGGGGCCGACCGTGCTGCTGATGCATGGTTGGGAAGGGCGCCCCACCCAGTTTGCCGCGTTGATCGAGACCTTGGTCCAGGCCGGGCACACGGTGGTGTCGCTGGAAGGGCCGGGCCATGGCCGTTCGCCTGGCGAGCAGGCAAATGTGGTGCTGTTTGCCCGGGCGCTGCTGGAGGCGGCTGCCGAGCTGCCGCCGCTGCGGGCGGTGATTGGCCATTCCATGGGCGGTGCCAGTGTGTTGCTGGCCTTGCAGATGGGGCTGCGCACAGAGGCAGCTGTCAGCATTGCTGCCCCGGCGCGGCTGCTGGGCGTGCTGCGCGGTTTTGCTCATCACCTGGGGATGCCGGCGCGCGCGCGGGCGGCGTTCATTCGCCAGGTGGAGCGGGATGTGGGCATGCAGATCGCACGGCTGGATGTGACCGGTTACCAGCTGGAATTGCCGGGGTTGGTGGTGCATGCCGCCGATGATGCACTGGTGGCCGCCGATGAAGCCCAGGTTATCCACAAGGCTTGGTTCGATAGCCGCCTGATGCTGCTGGAGGAGGGTGGGCACCAGCGGGTGCTGTCTGATCCCCGCGTGAGCGAAGCCGTGCTCGAACTGCTGGCCCGCGCTGCTACGCCAGCACGGCAAAGCGCCTGAAGCATACGCGGCCCTTGTAGGAGCGGCCTTGTGCCGCGAAAGGACCGCAAGGCGGTCCCACGATCTTCGCTTTGACGCCAAATCGCCTGGGCCGCCTTGCGGCCCTTTCGCGGCACAAGGCCGCTCCTACAAGGGCTGCGTCAGGTCGTGGTGACTGTGTTAAATTCGTTTTTTCCGCCAAGGAAGCGACCATGAGCTGGGACCTGCCCACCCCCTTCGTCATCGACCTGCGCGTCGGCAGCGAGGACATCGACGGCCTCGGCCATGCAAACAACGCGGTCTACGTCACCTGGCTGGAGCGCTGCGCCTGGCGCCACTCCCAGCGCCTGGGGCTGGACCTGGCCGAGTATCGGCGCCTGGACCGGGCGATGGCGGTGGTGCGCCACGAAATCGACTACCTGGCTGCCGCCTACGAGGACGATGAACTGCAACTGGCCACCTGGATCATCGACTGGGACCAGCGCCTGCGCATGACCCGGCGTTTCCAGCTCAAGCGCCCGCGTGACGGCGTAACCCTGCTGCGCGCGCAAACCACCTTTGCCTGCATCGAGCTGTCCAGCGGCAAGCCCAAGCGCATGCCGGCGGAATTCGTCGAAGGTTACGGTCCGGCGCTGATCGGCGCCTGAATGGCCGGCAATTTTTGTTAGACTGCCGGCTTTTGCGCCGAGACCCCGACATGCAAATTGCCCTGGCCCCCATGGAGGGGCTGGTTGATAACATCCTGCGCGACGTATTGACCCGCGTGGGCGGTATCGACTGGTGCGTCACCGAGTTCATTCGCGTGTGCGACCGCCTGCTGCCGGCGTCCTCGTTCGACAAGCTGGCGCCCGAGCTGCGCCAGGGTGCGCGCACGGCTGCCGGGGTGCCCATGCGCGTGCAACTGCTGGGCTCAGACCCGGTGTGCCTGGCGGAAAACGCAGCGCTGGCCTGTGAGTTGGGGGCGCCAGTGATCGACCTGAACTTCGGCTGCCCGGCCAAGACCGTGAACAAGTCACGTGGCGGTGCCGTGCTGCTCAAAGAGCCGGAGTTGCTGCACGCGATCGTGCGTGAGGTACGCCGCGCGGTGCCGGCGCATATCCCGGTAACCTCGAAGATGCGCCTGGGCTTCGACAGCCCGGACGGCGCGCTGGACTGCGCCACGGCGTTGGCAGAAGGCGGTTCGGCGCACCTGGTGGTGCATGCGCGGACCAAGGTCGAGGGTTACAAACCGCCGGCGCACTGGGAGTGGGTGGCGCGCGTGCAGGATGTGGTCAAGGTGCCGGTGTTCGCCAATGGCGAGATCTGGACCGTCGATGACTGGCGGCGTTGCCGCGAGGTGAGTGGGGCCGAAGACATCATGCTGGGCCGTGGGCTGGTATCGCGCCCCGACCTGGGCCTGCAGATTGCCGCGGCGCGTGACGGGCGGGACTATCAGCCGATGAGCTGGGGCGACCTGTTGCCGTTGTTGCGCGAGTTCTGGCGCCAGGCCCAGGCCAAACTGTCGCCGCGCTATGCGCCGGGGCGTATGAAGCAGTGGCTGGCAATGCTGACCCGCAGTTACCCCGAAGCGGTGCTGTTGTTTGCCGAGTTGCGCCGGGAAGATGACTGCGCGCGGATCAGCCGCTTGTTGGGGGTTGAAATGCAAGCTTTGGAGCCTTGTGTTGCCTGATCGGGCCTCTTCGCGGGTTCATCGAAGCGTCGAACCGCCGCGAAGAGGCCATCAGACCCAGTGCAAAAATCAGTTTTTTTCTGGCTGCCCCTTGAAAGCATTTCCCTTGGCCATATCTCTTGAGTACGCGATGCCGAAGTCGGGTCGCGTAATGACTTACTTGCTGAATCTCAGGAGTTTATGACCATGACCACCGCTTTCTCTCTTGCTCCACTGTTCCGCCACTCCGTTGGTTTCGACCGTTTCAACGACCTGTTCGAGTCCGCGGCACGTAATGAGGCCGGTAGCAGCTACCCGCCCTACAACGTGGAAAAGCATGGCGAGGACCACTACCGCATCGTGGTTGCCGCAGCCGGTTTCCAGGAGCAGGACCTCGACCTGCAGGTCGAAAAAGGTGTCCTGACCGTGACCGGTGGCAAGCGCGACAATGGCGCCACTGAAGTGACCTACCTGCATCAGGGTATCGCGCAACGCGCCTTCAAGCTGTCGTTCCGCCTGGCCGACCATATCGAAGTGAAAGCCGCCGGCCTGGCCAACGGCCTGCTCAGCATCGACCTGCTGCGCATCGTGCCTGAAGAAGCCAAGGCCAAACGCATCCCGATCAATGGTGACAAGCCAGCGCTGAACTGATCGCGCCGCAATGAAGAAGGGCACCCTCGGGTGCCCTTCTTGCGTTTGCCGGTGGGTTCAGTAACCTGCCGGCGCCTCCAGCAACATCTGCCGGAATTCTGGCAACGGCAACGGCCGGCTGTGCAGGTAGCCCTGGTACAGGTGACAGCCCAGCCGTTCAAGAAACTCGAGTTGCTCGGTCAACTCCACCCCCTCGGCAATCACTGCTGCGGGCCATGGCAACAATGGCGCGGACGATTTCGGCGTCGTTGGGGTCGATCGGTGCATCGCGCACAAAAGTCTGGTCGATCTTCAACGCATCGACCGGCAGGCGCTTGAGGTAGGTCAGCGAGGAATAGCCAGTGCCAAAGTCATCCATGGCAAAACTTACTCCGTAGCGCTTCAGTTCGCGCATCTTGTTGATGGTGTCCTCCAGGTTCTGGATGACGATGCCTTCGGTGATTTCCAGCTTGAGCATGTGCCGAGGCAGCCGGTAATCGTCCAGGCTGCGCAGCACGCGCTCGACAAAGTTGTTCTGGCGGAACTGCCGCGGGCTAATGTTTACGCACAGGCTGAAATCATCCGCTTCGATCAGCCCGTCGGTTAGCATGCGTGCGCAAGCATCGCAGGCTTCGTCGAGAATCCAGCTGCCAACCTCAAGGATCAGGCCGCTTTCCTCCAGCACCTGAATGAACTGTGCGGGCGGCTGCTGGCCCAGTTGCGGGTGGTGCCAGCGCAGCAGCACCTCGGCGCCGACGATACGGTTGTCGCGGGCATCTACCTGCGGCTGGAAGTGCAACGCCAGTTCGCCACGGGCCAGGGCAAGGCGCAGGTCGTTTTCCATGCGCAGGCGCTCGCTGGCAGCCTTCTGCATGGTGGTGTGGAACAGCTGGGTGGTGTTGCGCCCGGAATCTTTTGCCCGGTACAGGGCGATATCGGCACGCTTGAGCAGATCGGCCGGGGTGGTGCCGTGGTCGGGGATCAGCGCCACGCCGATGCTGGGCGTTACCTGCAGGCGCTGGCCATCCAGTGACATGGGTTCGGCCAGCAGCTCGCGCAGGGTATCGGCCAGTTCGCGCACTTTTTCTTCCACCAGCTCACGGCTGCCCTCCAGGCCGCTGAGCAGTACCACGAACTCGTCGCCGCCCAGGCGGGCCACGGTGTCCTCCAGGCGCACACTGGCTTCCAGGCGTGCGGTGATGATCTTCAGCACCGTGTCGCCCACCGGGTGGCCCAGCGAGTCATTGATGTGCTTGAAGTGGTCGAGGTCGAGGAACAGCAGGGCGCCGCGCAGGTTGTGGCGCTTGAGCAGGGCAATCTGCTGGCTCAGGCGGTCCATCAGCAGGGCGCGGTTCGGCAGGTTGGTCAGCGGGTCGTGGTAGGCCAGGTGGCGTATTTGTGCCTGGGCGTTTTTCAGCTGGCTGACGTCGCGGGCCGTCAGCAGCAGGCAGTCGATTTCGTTGAGGGTGATCGGCTCGACCGAGACCTCCACGGTGAGGATATCGCCGCGCTTGTTACGCCCGAGCATTTCCCGGTGATGCACCCGGCCGCGTTCGCGCAACTCGGCCAGCAACGCGCTGCGCTGCTTGTCGTCGGCCCAGATACCGATTTCGTACACCGTGTGGCCGACCACATCGGCGGCGCTGTAGCCGGTCAGGCGGCAGAAGCCATCGTTGATTTCCAGGTAGCGGCCGCTGTGGCGTTCGGTGATGGTGATGGCGTCGGGGCTGGAGTGGAAGGCCTTGGCAAACTTCTCCTCGCTGGACTTCAGCGCCGCCTCGGCGCGTTGCTGCTGGGTGATATCACGCAGGGTGGTAACGCTGCAGGGCTGGTCGTCGACGGTGATCAGGCGGCTGGAGATCACACAGGTCAACGGCGCGCCGTCGCGGTGGTTGACCACCACGGCGACGTTGCTCAGGGCCTGTTCGCGGATAACCCGCTCGATACGTTGCGCACGTTCGATGGACTCGGCCCACAGGCCGATTTCCTCGGCGGTGCGGCCGATCACCTGGTCGCTGCCCCAGCCGAAGGTCTGGCTGAATGCCGGGTTGATCTCGATGAACTGGCCGGTGTCCTGGCGGGTGACGCAGATTGGGTCGGGGCTGACCTGGAACAGGCTGGCAAACTTCTCTTCCGAGGCGCTCAGGCGCTGCTCACGCTCCACTTGGTCAGTGATGTCAAGCAACGTGCCGGCCATGCGCAGTGGGTTGCCTTGCTCGTCGCGGTACAGCCGTGCGCGGCTTTCGATATAGCGCGAAATGCCGTTTTCCAGCTGCACCCGGTAGGTGATCTGGTAGTTGCCGGCGGGCCCTTCGCGCAGGCTGCGGTACGCTTGGCGCATCGAGTTGCGTTCCTGCTCCGGCACCCCCTCGAAAAACGCATCGAACGATTCGTGAAAGGGGGTGGGCGGCAGGCCGTGCAGCTGCGCGGCGCGGGCCGAGCCGTAGAGCATGCCGCTGGGGATGTGCCAGTCCCAGGTGCCCAGCTGCGCCGAGTCCAGGGCCAGGTCCAGGCGTTCCTGGCTGTCCTTCAGGGCCTGCTCGGCGCGCTTGCGTTCGGTGGTGTCGACAAAGGTGCTGATCAGGAAGGTGACGCCCTCCAGTTCAATGCCCTGGGTGCAGAGGATGCCGTCGTGCACCTTGCCGCTGGTGGCGCGGAACTGCACCTCCATGATGAGTGGGCCGCCGTTGGCGCGGGTCGACTCCATCACCTGGTGGCGCTGTTCGGGGTTGACCCACAGGCCCAGCTCCAGGCTGGTCTTGCCGATCACCTGGCTGCCGGGCCAGCCGAACATGTCTTCGAAATGCTGGTTGACCTCGAAGATCATGCCGTCGTGGCGGCGGGTCAGCAAAATGGCGTTGGGGCTGAGGTGGAACAGGGTGGCGAAGCGCTTTTCCGAATTGATCAGCGCGGTTTCCCGCTCGCGCTGGCGGGTGATTTCGCGGATCACCCCGATCATCTGTGGCCGGCCATGCTGGTCGTGGGTCAGGCTGCCGTTGATCTCCAGCCAGTGCAGGCTGCCGTCCGGCCAGCGGATGCGGTGGCGCATGGCCTGTTCCACCGGCTCGCCATTGAACACTGCCTGGAATACCTGGCGCGTGCGCGCGCGGTCTTCCTCGGGCAGCAGGTCGAGGTAGTCGACATCGGCCGGCAGTGGCCGTTGGGGGTCGAAGCCGAACAGGGCCTGGGTGCCCCGTGACCAGCTGACCCGGCCGCTTTCGATATCCCATAGCCAGGCCCCCAGGCGTGCGCCGTTGAGCGCGGCCAGCAGTTGTGGGGCGTTCTGCCAGGCCTGCTCCGACTCCTGGGGGTCGGCCGCAGGTATACGCGGCAGGCGCAAAAAGCGGTTTGCTGATTTGGGCATCGGTACCAGACCTTTGGCGTATGACGCGTCCTTGAATTGGAAATACCGGGCTGACGGCCGGTCAGGCGGGCCCTGCGTGGCTGTCGAGCAGGGCCATGAATGCCCTGGCCGCGTTCGATAGCGTACGCTCCGTATGCAGAATGTAGCCTAGCTGGCGCGACAGCTGTATGCCGGGCAAAGCGATGGGTGCAACCTGTTCGTCGAGCATGGTGCGCGGCAATACGCTCCAGGCCAGGCCGATCGAAACCATCATCTTGATGGTTTCCAGGTAGTTGGTGCTCATGGCGATGTTCGGCGTCAGGCCCTGGCTTTCGAACAGGCGCTGGACAATATGGTGGGTGAAGGTGTTGCCACCGGGGAACACCGCCGGGTGGCGGGCGACATCCGCCAGGCTGACCGCATGGTTGTTGGCCAGTGGGTGCTCGGGGGCGGCGACGAAGTCCAGGGCGTCGTCCCACACCGGCACGGCCTTGACCAGGTGGTGCGGGTCGGGCGCCAGGGTGATGACGGCAATCTCTGCGCGGCCATGCAGAATTTCGTCGTAGGCCTGTTCCGAATCCAGAAACTGAATATCCAGCGCCACGGCCGGGTACTGGCGGGTGAAAGCGCGCAGTAACGGAGGCAGGCGGTGCAGGCCGATGTGGTGGCTGGTGGCCAGGGTCAGGCGACCGCTCACGGCCCCGGTCAGATTGGTCAGCGCCCGTCGGGTATCATCAAGCACATTGAGTATCTGGTAGGCACGTGGCAGCAGGGCGCGCCCGGCTTCGGTCAGGGTCACTTCACGGCCCAGGCGGTCGAACAGGCGCACATCCAGTTGTTGCTCCAGCCCGGCGATGCGTTTGCTGATGGCCGGCTGGGTCAGGAACAGGCGTTCGGCCGCCCCGGAAAAGCTGCCGGTTTCGGCAATGGCTATAAAGGCGCTGAGGTTGGCCAGGTCCATGGAGTCGTATTCCTTTGGGTTATCCAAAGCATAAAAATTATGAATTTGAGTTATTCAATCTAACCCCATAGCATCGTCCGTACAAGCCAAGGGGTCTTTGGCATAGAAAGACGCTGATGAGGAACAGTCTGATGGCTGGCAAAACGCTCTACGACAAACTCTGGGAAGCCCATGAGGTCAAGCGCCGTGATGACGGCTCGTCCTTGATCTACATCGACCGCCACATCATCCACGAAGTGACGTCGCCCCAGGCCTTCGAAGGCCTGCGCCTGGCCAACCGCAAACCGTGGCGCATCGACACCAACATCGCTACCCCCGACCATAACGTGCCGACCACGCCAGAGCGCAAGGGCGGCATCGAGGCCATCGTCGACCAGGTGTCGCGCCTGCAGGTGCAGACCCTCGACGAAAACTGTGACGAATACGGCATCGTCGAATTCAAGATGAATGACGAACGCCAGGGCATTGTCCACGTCATCAGCCCGGAGCAGGGTGCTACCTTGCCTGGCATGACCGTGGTTTGCGGTGACTCGCACACGTCCACCCACGGCGCCTTCGGTGCCTTGGCCCACGGCATCGGCACCTCCGAGGTCGAGCACGTGCTCGCCACGCAGTGCCTGGTCGCCAAGAAGATGAAGAACATGCTGGTGCGCGTGGAAGGCCAATTGCCTGCCGGCGTTACCGCCAAGGACATCGTCCTGGCCGTGATCGGCAAGATCGGCACCGCCGGTGGCAACGGCCACGCCATGGAGTTTGCTGGCAGCGCCATTCGCGAGTTGTCGATGGAAGGCCGCATGACCATCTGCAACATGTCCATCGAAGCCGGTGCCCGTGTGGGCCTTGTGGCCACTGACGCCACCACCGTTGCCTATGTCGAAGGCCGCCCGTATGCGCCGAAGGGTGCGCAGTGGGAGCAAGCGGTCGAGTCGTGGAAAGACCTGGTGTCGGATGACGATGCCGTCTTCGACACCGTGGTCGAGCTGGACGCGTCGCAGATCAAGCCACAGGTCAGCTGGGGCACCTCGCCCGAGATGGTCCTGGCCGTCGACCAGCGCGTGCCGGACCCGGCTGCCGAAGCCGACCTGGTCAAGCGTGGTTCTATCGAGCGTGCCCTCAAGTACATGGGCCTGACTGCCAACCAGGCGATCACCGACATCCAGCTGGACCGCGTGTTTATCGGCTCGTGCACCAACTCGCGTATCGAAGACCTGCGCGCCGCGGCGGAAATTGCCAAGGGCCGCAAGGTGGCCGCTACCGTCAAGCAAGCCATCGTCGTGCCGGGCTCGGGCCTGGTGAAGGCCCAGGCCGAGCGCGAAGGCCTGGACAAGATTTTTGTCGAGGCCGGTTTCGAATGGCGTGAGCCAGGCTGCTCGATGTGCCTGGCGATGAACCCGGACCGCCTGGAGAGCGGCGAGCACTGCGCGTCCACCTCCAACCGCAACTTCGAAGGCCGTCAGGGCGCCGGTGGCCGTACTCACCTGGTCAGCCCGGCCATGGCTGCCGCTGCCGCGGTGACCGGCCACTTCATTGATGTCCGCGAGTTGATCCAAGGGAGCGCAGCATGAAAGCCTTTACCCAACACACTGGCCTCGTCGCGCCGTTGGACCGTGCCAACGTCGACACCGACCAGATCATCCCCAAGCAGTTCCTGAAGTCGATCAAGCGCACCGGCTTTGGCCCGAACCTGTTCGATGAATGGCGTTACCTGGACGTGGGCCAGCCCTACCAGGACAACAGCAAGCGCCCGGTCAACCAGGAGTTTGTGCTCAACCACGAGCGCTACCAGGGTGCCAGCGTGTTGCTGGCGCGGGAGAACTTCGGTTGCGGCTCTAGCCGTGAGCACGCCCCGTGGGCGCTGGACGAGTATGGCTTTCGCAGCATCATCGCGCCGAGCTTTGCCGACATCTTCTTCAACAACAGCTTCAAGAACGGCCTGTTGCCGATCATTCTCAGCGATGAAGAAGTGGACGAGCTGTTCAAGCAGGTTGAAGCCAACCCGGGCTATCAGCTGACTATCGACCTGCAAGCGCAGGCGGTGACCCGCCCGGATGGCAAGGTGCTGCACTTCGAGATCGATGCGTTCCGCAAGCACTGCCTGCTCAACGGCCTGGACGACATCGGCCTGACCCTGCAAGACAGCGATGCGATCAAGGCCTTCGAAGGCAAACACCGCGCCAGCCAGCCTTGGCTGTTCCGTGATGCCTGAGTGATGTAGGTGGGTTTGCTGGCCTCATCGCCGGCAAGCCAACTCCCACAGAATCACCACAGGTCTGAATACTGTGGGTTTCCTGTGGGGCTGGCTTGCCGGCGATAGGGCCAGTAGAAACAACCCAAAACCAATAGGATTGAGACATGACCAGCACCCAGCACACCGATGTGGTCCAGCGCCAATTCGGCGAACAGGCCAGCGCCTACCTCAGCAGCGCCGTGCACGCCCAGGGCAGTGAATTCGCCCTGCTGCAGGCCGAGCTGGCGGGGCAGGCGCATGCCCGCGTGCTGGACCTGGGCTGCGGTGCCGGTCATGTCAGTTTCCACGTTGCCCCGCTGGTTGCTGAAGTGGTCGCCTACGACCTGTCGCAATCCATGCTCGACGTGGTCGCCAGCGCTGCCGCCGAGCGTGGCCTGGCCAATATCAAGACCGAGCGCGGCGCCGCCGAACGTCTGCCGTTCGCCGACGCCTCGTTCGACTTCGTCTTCAGCCGCTACTCGGCCCACCACTGGAGCGACCTTGGCCTGGCCCTGCGCGAGGTGCGCCGGGTGCTCAAGCCAGGTGGCGTGGCGGCATTCATCGACGTGATGTCGCCGGGCAGCCCGCTGCTCGACACCTACCTGCAAACGGTCGAAGTGCTGCGCGACACCAGCCATGTGCGCGACTATTGCGCCGCCGAATGGCAGCGCCAGGTCAGCGAAGCCGGCCTGCATGTGCGCAGCCACACGCGTCAGCCGCTGCGTCTGGAGTTCTCCAGCTGGGTCGAGCGCATGCGCACCCCCGAGCCGATGCGCGTGGCCATCCGCCAATTGCAGCAAGCCATGGGTGAAGAAGTACGGCAGTATTACCAGATCGAGGCCGATGGCTCGTTCAGCACCGATGTGCTGGTGTTGTGGGCCGAGCGTTAAGCACTTTTCGGTGGGGCCCGTCTGGCCGCACCGCGTGAATGGATAGAGGAAAGCATGAGCAAGCAGATTCTGATTCTCCCAGGTGACGGTATCGGCCCGGAAATCATGGCCGAAGCGGTCAAGGTGCTGGAGCTGGCCAACGACAAGTTCCAGCTCGGCTTCAGCCTGGAACACGACGTGATCGGTGGCGCCGCCATCGACAAGCACGGCGTGCCGCTGGCTGACGAAACCCTGGAACGTGCGCGCAAGGCCGATGCCGTGCTGCTGGGCGCCGTGGGTGGCCCGAAGTGGGACAAGATCGAGCGTGATATCCGCCCGGAGCGCGGCCTGCTGAAAATCCGTTCGCAGTTGGGCCTGTTCGCCAACCTGCGCCCGGCCATCCTCTATCCGCAACTGGCCGATGCCTCGTCGCTGAAGCCGGAAATCGTTTCGGGCCTGGACATCCTCATCGTCCGTGAGCTGACCGGTGGCATCTACTTCGGTGCCCCGCGTGGCCAGCGCGAGCTGGAAGGCGGCGAGCGCCAGGCCTACGACACCCTGCCGTACAGCGAAAGCGAAGTGCGCCGCATTGCCCGGGTCGGCTTCGACATGGCCCGTGTGCGTGGCAAGAAGCTGTGCTCGGTGGACAAGGCCAACGTCCTGGCGTCCAGCCAGCTGTGGCGTGAAGTGGTCGAAGACGTGGCCAAGGACTACCCGGACGTTGAGCTGAGCCACATGTACGTCGACAACGCTGCCATGCAGCTGGTGCGTGCACCCAAGCAGTTCGACGTGATGGTGACCGACAACATGTTCGGTGACATTCTGTCGGATGAAGCTTCCATGCTGACCGGTTCCATCGGCATGCTGCCTTCTGCATCGCTGGATGCCGACAACAAGGGCATGTACGAGCCGTGCCACGGCTCGGCGCCGGACATCGCCGGCCTTGGCATCGCCAACCCGCTGGCGACCATTTTGTCGGTGTCGATGATGCTGCGGTACAGCTTCAATCAATCGGCTGCCGCCGAGGCCATCGAGAAGGCCGTCAGCCTGGTCCTGGACCAGGGCCTGCGCACCGGCGACATCTTCTCTGAAGGCTGCCGTAAAGTTGGTACGCAGGAAATGGGCGACGCAGTAGTCGCAGCGCTGCGGAATCTGTAATCTCTCTGGCCCGCCACCCAAAATTCCCGGTGGCGGCCCACTTTTAGCAAAGGTGTAGTTGCGATGAAACGTGTAGGTCTGATCGGTTGGCGCGGTATGGTCGGTTCCGTGCTCATGCAGCGGATGCTGGAGGAGCAGGATTTCGACCTTATCGAGCCGGTGTTCTTCACTACCTCCAATGTCGGTGGCCAAGGCCCTAACGTGGGCAAGGATACAGCGCCGCTCAAGGACGCTTATTCGATTGAAGAACTCAAGACCCTCGACGTGATCCTGACCTGTCAGGGCGGCGACTACACCAACGAGGTCTTCCCCAAGCTGCGTGAAGCCGGCTGGCAGGGTTACTGGATCGACGCTGCCTCGTCCCTGCGCATGCAGGATGACGCGGTCATCGTCCTCGACCCGGTCAACCGCAAGGTCATCGACCAGCAGCTGGACGCCGGTACCAAGAACTACATCGGCGGCAACTGCACTGTCAGCCTGATGCTGATGGGCCTGGGTGGCCTGTTCGAAGCTGGCCTGGTCGAGTGGATGAGTGCCATGACCTACCAGGCCGCCTCGGGTGCCGGCGCGCAGAACATGCGTGAGCTGATCAAGCAGATGGGGGCTACCCACGCTGCCGTTGCCGATGACCTGGCCAACCCGGCCAGCGCCATCCTCGACATCGACCGCAAGGTTGCCGAGGCCATGCGCAGCGAAGCGTTCCCGACTGAAAACTTCGGTGTACCATTGGCCGGCAGCCTGATCCCTTGGATCGACAAGGAACTGCCGAACGGCCAGAGCCGTGAAGAGTGGAAGGCCCAGGCCGAGACCAACAAGATCCTCGGCCGCTTCAAGAGCCCGATCCCGGTCGACGGCATCTGCGTGCGCATCGGCGCCATGCGTTGCCACAGCCAGGCGCTGACCATCAAGCTGAACAAGGACGTGCCGATCGCCGACATCGAAGGCATGATCAGCCAGCACAACCCGTGGGTGAAGCTGGTGCCGAACCAGCGTGAAATCAGCATGCAGGAACTGACCCCAACCAAGGTCACCGGCACCCTGAACATCCCGGTTGGCCGCCTGCGCAAGCTGAATATGGGCTCGCAGTACCTGGGCGCGTTCACCGTCGGTGACCAGCTGCTGTGGGGCGCCGCCGAACCGCTGCGCCGCATGCTGCGGATTCTGCTGGAGCGTTGATCGTTCTGCTTTGACTAAAAAACCGCGCTGGCGACAGCGCGGTTTTTTTTGCCTGAAGGTTTTGTGCTTTTGCCGCTGGCCCAATCGCCGGCAAGCCAGCTCCCACAGGTACTGCACTGGCTCTCCAGGCCTGTGCAGTACCTGTGGGAGCCTGGCTTGCCGGCGATTGGGCGGGACATGTCATGCAAATGTCCGGGTCGGCAGCGTATTCCCTAGTTTTGTAACAGCACCCTTGAACAGTGGCAAATTGCCTGGCTTAACGAGAAATATTCTCATTATAATCAGCCTCCCCAGTTTGCCTGAGCATAGGAAAGTGCTGACGTGCTGGAACAACTCTTCAACGAACATGCCTCGGCCTTGCACCGCTACCTGCTGCGCAAGAACTGCACGCCATCCCTGGCGTCGGACATCGTCCAGGAAACCTTCCTACGGCTGGCGCAGATGGATGGCGTAGAGCGGCTGCTCGCTACCCCGGCCTACCTGTTCCGCGTTGCCCACAACCTGATGATCGACCATCATCGGCGCTATGGAAGCAAGCGTTACGAGGCTGAGCCGGCCAGCATCTTTGACGGCCTGATCGATGAAGCCAGCCTCGCCGGAGGACCAGGCCCTGGGCGCCCTGGAACTGGAGCGCCTGCACGCAACCCTGGAGCTGCTGCCCGAGCGCACGCGCAACGTGTTCCTGCTGTGTCGGGTAGAAGGCATGACACACAAAGAGGCCGCCCAGTATTTACGGATTTCCACCAGCTCTGTACAAAAACACCTGGCCAGCGCATTGGCCCGAATCGGCAGAGGCCTTGAACCTGACCAGTAGACCAGGCGCAAGCGCTGAGCTGGCCGGGCTACCAGAAAAACACCAACAGGCAGCAGCAGCGTACCGTGAACCCCTCAGAACCTGTTGACCCGATCGAGCGCAAGGCCGCCGATTGGGTCATGAAACACCGTCAAGGTCGCCTCGGCCCCGCCGAGCAAGCGGCCTATCGGCGTTGGCTGGAAGCCGACCCCCGGCATGCTGCGGTCGCCCAGCGGCTCGACCGCGCCTGGCAGGCCAGTGCGGCGCTGCGCCAGGGCTATGTGCGGCCACCGCGCCCGGCCCGCGCTGCCGGGCCGATGGGCTGGCTACAGGCCTTGTGGCAACGGCCCTGGGCCAGTGGTGGCGTACTCAGCGGATTGGCGATGGCCTGCTGGCTGTGGATGGCGCCGCCATTCTGGGTGCAGGGCCTGGGGGCCGACTACCAGACCGGTTACGGTGAAGTGCGCCATGTCACGCTGGATGACGGCAGCCAGCTTGAACTGGGCAGCCGCAGTATTCTCAGCATCGCTTATGACGGCCAGCGCCGTACCGTACGCCTCAAGCGCGGCGAGGCGATCTTCAGCCCTTCACCCGTGGGTGAAGCAGAGCCGCGACCCTTCACTGTCAGCACCCCGGGGGCCAATATCACCGCCCGTGGCACCCGTTATCTGGTCGGTATCGACAAGGATGACCGCTCCGGTTGGGTGGGTGTGCTGCAGCACAGCGTCGAAATCAACCTGGTCTCCCATGGCCTGGACGACGCCTCGGCATCAGCCGTGCTGCAGCAAGGCGACAGTCTGTACTTTGGCCCACATACCGGGCTCAAGCCACTGGAGCAAGCCCCGGAGGAACTGGCCAGCTGGCAGGAGGGCAGGGTGGTGTTGCGCCAGCAGACGCTGGCCCAGGCGGTCGAGCAGTTGGGCCGTTACCGTGCCGGGCTGACGCTGGTGCGCGGCGAGGCGCTGCGACGCCTGCCGGTGAATGCCGTGGCACGTATCGACCACGTGGATGATGCCCTTAAGCAGTTGGCCAGGCAGGCGCATGCGCGGGTACTTGAGCTCGCCAGGCGTTCTATTAATTTACTGATCTAAAAAAACAATTTAATAGACCATATCGCTCTACTGCGTTTTCCAGCTTCGCACGTTACTGAATGCAAATAACTCTTATTTGTCTTTAGCTAGGGTGCTTGGAAACGATGTCAAAGGGAGCTTCAGGGCGTTTTGCCCCTCAACGTGGAAAGCTGAGCCTGGGCATTCAGCTGGCATTGTTGGCCTGCTGTGGCGCCACGCCGGTACTGCCTGCCACGGCCGCCAGTGACCCGGCTGCCGCCGCGCAGCCCGGCCAGTACCATCAATTTGATGTGAAGGGCGGGGCCCTTGAAGACGCCATGTTGCAGCTGGCACGCCAGGCGGGTGCAGAACTCTACCTGACTGGCGATGCCTTCAATGGCCTGTACGCCAACCCGGTGCAGGGCCGTTTCTCTCTGGAAGGTGCGCTCAAGCAATTGCTGAGTGGCTTGCCGATCAGCTTCAGCCTGAGTGGTGGGCCCGACCGCCCGGTTATCCACTTGCAATCGGCCACCAGCGCTGGCACCGATGACCTGCACCCTACCTACGTGTACAGCCAGCGTGACAGCCGCTCGCGGGATGAAAAGGGCTACAGCGACATCTACGACCAGGACATTTCCACTGTCTACGCCGGCAAGGAGCAGATCGAGCGCTACAAGGGCGCCGCCCCCGCCGACGTGTTCAAGGGCATGCTCAACGTCTACAGCGGCGACGCCCGCAACAGCGGTGCGCTGGACCCGAACGTGCGCGGCATCCAGGGCCCTGGCCGGGTGCCGCTGACCATCGATGGCACCGAGCAGGCGCTGACCGTGTACCGCGGCTACATGGGCGCCAACAACCGCAACTACATCGACCCCAACCTGATCGGTTCGATCAAGGTGATCAAGGGGCCGAACCTGGAGCGCAACGTCTACAGCGGCGTCGGTGGCGCGGTGGTGGCCAATACCCTGAGCGTTGACGACATCCTCAAGGAAGGCGAAGAATTCGGCGGCGAGTTCAAGATCGAGGGCAGCAACAACTCGGTATCACCGAAGCTGCCTACCCTGATGACCGGGCAGATGCCCGGTGCAGATTACCAGTACATCCCGATCAATTCGTACTATGACCCGTCGCTGTACAAACACCCGCGCACCAGTAGCAGCAACGACCTGTTGTCGAGCGACGACAAGGCCTACCGCTTGGCACTGGGTACACGCCAGGAGCAATTCGACCTGATGGGCGCCTATGCCTATCGGGAAAAGGGCAACCACTACGCGGGCAAGAAAAAGAGCAGTTACTACGCCAGTGGCGAATTGGTGGATGGCAAGTGGGACTACGTGCCCAACCTGGCGCGCATCTACAAGCCCGGCGACGAAGTGCCCAACAGTTCCAGCAAGATGGAGTCGTGGCTGGCCAAGGCCACCTGGAAGATCGACGAAGGCCAGAGCCTGGAATTCGGCTACCGCGCCACCGACTCGTTGTATGGCGAGATCCTGCCCTCGCGCATTTCCTTTTTCACCCCGGGCAGTACGTACGATGCCGCGACCTACGGCGTGCCGCAGTGGCCGCTGAGCCATGTGGACAGCAAGGCCTATAACGTCGAGTACAAGCTCAACCCGGACGACAACCGTTGGGTCGACTTCTATTCCAACCTGTGGATGACCCGAACGGTCAGCGATACCTACAGTTCGGGTGGTGTGCCCAATGAAACCACGATGCAGAACCGCGAGTTTCGCAACACGGCCGTGGCCAATGCCAAGCATGACCGTGCAGGGCTCACGGTCAGCAACAAGCTCAAGCTGCTGGACAGTCTTGATCTGACCCTGGGTGGCAGCTACCAGCATGAAAAACTGAGTTCGGGTGACAGCATGTTAGACCCGAGCACGTTCGGGGCAACGCGACTGTTTCCAAGGGCAGGGCGACGTGAGGAGCAGGAGTACAACTTCAACTTTGACTGGCAGCCGGTTTCGTTTGCGCGCTTTACGGCGGGAGGTCGTTATTCCTCGTATTGGTCGTTCGACGATTTTCTCAGTAAGCGGCAGCGTGATACGGGTGTGACTACCCAGTACGTGCAGACCGGTAAACAGGTCACGTACTCCACGAGCAGGCAATTGTCGGATGCAGAGTGGCGTGCGGCCGTGGACGAGAACATCGCGGGCAACCAATGGGTATGGGAGATGTTTGGTTATACCGAGGAGCAGATACAGGCAGACATTGAAGCGACGGAACTCAATACACCGCGCTCAGTAACGACCGAGCACACGGCAGACTGGGCGCATGACGGAAAAGGGCGATATCAGCGCAGTAACAACCCGTGTATCGCAGCCGCAGCGGCTGGCGATATAGAGGGATGCACCGCCACGTTCTATGACGGTTCACCGGGCTACGTCGACAACGAGGGCAATCTGGTCAACCAAACGGTCGACGCCTCGGCCAAGCACCGCAGGGATCAAGGCTGGGTACCTAATCTCTCGGCGACTTTCTTTACCTCGGAGAATGGCCGGTTCTATGTGCGTTACAGCGAAGCGATTCGTTATCCGAGCATGTTTGAAAGTACCGTTGGGTTCTCGGCATCGCTGACGCCATGGCAACTGGAACCGGAGCATGCACATAACTATGAAGTGGCCTACGTCCACAACCTGAGTGGTTGGCTCGGCAGTGAGCAAGCGGATGTCAAACTTACCTACTATCACAACACCACGGATAACGTCATCGAGCGCAGCCCGCAACTGGTGTTCTCCAATGTGGACAAGCAGACAACGGCAGGTATCGAGTTGCAGGGCCGATACGACAACGGCGGTTTTTTTACCGACCTGAGCGTGGCGCATGTGCTTAAAAATAAAGTGTGCGATGAAAACTCGGCCATGCAACTGGATGCTAACGGCGGCATCGCAAATTGCGTCGATGACGGCTTTATCGGTGGATACCTGGTAGGCATGGCCATGCCTGAATGGTCCGCGAACCTGGGCGTGGGTGCACGGTTCTTCGATCGTCGCCTGGAAGTGGGTGGGCGGGTCATTTACTACAAAGGGCACGACAGCAAGTTTCATAGCAATTACAGCGGTAATCCCATGGTTTCGTATTACCTGAATACGCCGTTGTCCTGGGACGACATTGTGACCTATGACGCGTATGTCAATTACAAAGTGACGGACGATGTGAGTGTCGAACTGGTCGGCACCAACCTGAGCAACCTTTATTACCTGGATCCCCTGACGCGCTCGGCCATGCCTGCGCCAGGGCGAACATTGAAAATCGGTTTGACTGCAAACTTCTAGGGTGGAATGACTATGGATGGGTGAAAGCGCCGAAATGCGGATGTGCGTGTGTGTTGGATACTATTAACTTATCAATGGATTATGAAATGAAAGCGTTCAATGTTTCCGTACTTGCAATTGCACTTCTGGGCCTGGCGGGTGTTGCGCAGGCTGAGGTATCCTCGGGGCAGAGCTACGCGGGCTCCATCGTAGTGGGTGGCTCCCAAGGCAACTCCACCAATCACCCCGGTGAAGCGGGCGCGCCAGCCGTGGGTGTGACGGCTTTCTACGGCGGTGCAAAAGTGGGCTTCAGCGGCCTCAAGGGCATGGTTGCTGCTGACACCAATGGTGTAACCACCATCACCCCGGCCATGATGCCGGCTTCGCACTCCACCCTCGGCAACTTCGACTTCAAGCAGGTTTCCACCCAGCAAGTCTACTTCGGCGAGTGGTCGCAGAACGGTTCCAACAATGACCCGACCCGTGTCGTCTACTACTCGGGCGACACCGCCGGGCGCGTGCTGCCGACCACCAATGTTTCCTATGCAGTTCAGGGCATCAGCAACTACTCCGGTGCCAACCTGATGTCGGGTGACATGATTGCAACCTTTGGTGCTGCTGCGCCGAAACTCACCGGCTACGTCGGCAATAGCGCGCTGAGAGTCACGGTGGATGCCACCATCAACAAAACGAATGCATCCTTCTCGGGTACCTCCAAGGCCGTGAACCCGAGCAACAATGCGCAGCTGTCGGCGGGTACTACCCAAGGTAGCTTCTTCGGCGCCGGCGCCACTGCCTCCCTGGCCGGTATCGCCAAGTTCGAAAACCGCAACTACGACACCGCCTTCGGTGGCGTGAAGAAGTAAGCCGACCTGCTTGATGCTGGTCAGTTAAGTGCAAGCAGGGTTGCCACGCAGCCCTGCTTGCAGCTATTTCAAGGCACCCCGAGAGCCGAGCAATGCCCCAGCCTTCACGCCTGCATTACCTCTTGTTGCTGTCCCTCCCGCTTTCCTTCCCCCTCACCGCTTTGGCCGACCAGGACACCAACCTGCGCCTGAACCAGAGCATCGAATACCGCGCCAACCGCCAGGAGCGCGAGCTGCTCAAGGACGAAATCGCCGGTACCACGCTGGTCATCGATGGCCAGACGTATCGGGTGGAGAACAACCTCAACGACCTGGGCCGTGCGCTCTATGTCTCGGTGCAGCGCCAGCAATGGGCCGACGTGACCGCCTTCCGTGCCCGTTACGTCGCGCTGCCAGGCCACGACCCGATGCTGCTGGCCTACGCCGATGGCGCACTGGCGCGCTCGCGCGGCGACCTGGACCAAGCCGAGGCGCACTACCGCAAATTGCTGGCGCTGCAGGGCAACTTTCTCCCCGGCCAGTTGGAGCTGGCTCGGGTGCTGTTCGAAAACCGCAAGGACCGCGAGTCTACCGAAGCCTTCCGCCAGATCAGCCAAAGCCTCGGCCCAGCCGATGCACGCAACCAGGGCCTGGGCAATACCGTCGACAGCTTCATCGAGGCGCTGGACCACCGCGAAAGCTGGCAAGGCTCGCTGGCTGTCGGCCCGACCTGGAACGACAACCTCAACCAGTCCTCGGAAAGCACCACCCACTACCAGTTGGAAACCAGCGACGGCGTGTACCTGGTCGAGCGCAAGATGCCCAAGGCGGTATCGGCACAGGGCATCGACTACGAAGCCACCTTGAACAAGCGCGTTGCGCTGTCCGGCCACCATGGCGTGTTTGGCCGGGCGCTGGCCTATGGGCAGGCTTACGACAAAGAGGCCAAGTACAACGAAGACACCTTCATTGGTAACGCCGGCTACAGCTATCAGGACGGTCGAAACCAGTACAGCCTCGGCCCACAGTTCGAATACAACCGCATTGGCAGTGACCCTATGTACTCAGCCTGGGGCCTGCGCGGTGAGTGGATGCACAACCTTTCGGCCACGCGCATGCTCAAGCTGGAAGGCGAATACAAGGACATGGCCTACCGGCGCCAGGCTGCTGACACCTATGACGGCAGCGCCGCCTCTGTGTACGCCACCCTGTGGCAAGCCCTGCCGCAGCAATGGGTACTGTTCGGCGGCTTCGACCTCACCGACCGCAACACCCGTGATGCGACCGAGGCCTACTTCCAGAGGGGCCTGCGCGTGGGCGTGGCCAAGGACTTCGACATCGGCCTGAGCACTGTGCTGTTTGCCTCCTGGCGCACCCGCCAGTACGACGCCTACAGCGCCTTGCTCGACGACCGGCGCCATGAAGAAGAGCAGGGCTATACCTTCATCGTGCGCGCACCGGGCCTGGCCGTCCATGATCTGGTACCCAGCCTGACCTTCAAGTACAACAAGGTGAACAGCAACGTCGACTGGCTGTACAGCTGGGAGCGCAACAGCGTCAGCCTCAAGCTTGAGAAGCAGTTCTAGTCGAGCCTACGCGCTCCCACAGTTGACCGCGTATGCCTTCAATGTGGAGTCGTACTCGCTGCAGGTGCCATTGGCCTCCCCCGGGCAATGCGAGTAAAGTGCCGCTCCCGTTTCGCCTGAGGCAGCCCGCATCATGAACCCTACATTCGATATCGCCGTCGTCGGCGCCACCGGCAGCGTCGGTGAAACCCTGGTACAGGTGCTCGAAGAACTGGCGTTCCCGGTCGCCACATTGCACCTGCTGGCCAGCATGGAATCGGCAGGCAGCAGCGTGATGTTCGCCGGCAAGAAGCTCAAGGTGCGCGAGGTCGACAGCTTCGACTTTGCCCAGGTCAAGCTGGCCTTCTTCGCCACAGGTGCCGCAGTCAGCCGCAGCTTTGCCGGCAAGGCGCTGCAGGCGGGCTGCACGGTCATCGACCTGTCTGGTGGCCTGGACGACGCCCTGGCCCTGGTGCCTGAAGCCAACGCAGGACGCCTGGCCGGCCTGGCGCTGCCGGCACGCATCGTCAGCCCGTGTTCGGCTGCGGTTGCCCTGGCGGTCGCGCTGGCACCGCTCAAGGGCCTGCTGGACATCGAGCGGGTGCAGGTAATGGCGTCGCTGGCAGTGTCCGCGCAAGGCCGCGAAGCGGTCAGCGAACTGGCCCGGCAAACCGCCGAGTTGCTCAATGCCCGGCCGCTGGAGCCACGCTTCTTCGACCGCCAGGTAGCGTTCAACCTGCTGGCCCAGGTTGGCGCGGCCGACGAGCAGGGCCACACGGCACTGGAGCGCCGCCTGGTCAGCGAGTTGCGCGTGCTGCTCGGCCTGCCTGAATTGAAGATTTCCGTGAGCTGCGTTCAAGTCCCGGTGTTTTTCGGCGATAGCTTCAGTGTAGCCGTGCAGAGCCGTCGCCCGGTCGACCTTGAAGCGGTCAACCAGGCCCTGGAGGCGGCCGACAGTGTCGAGCTGGTGGAGCGCGACGATTATCCGACCCCGGTCGGTGACGCAGTAGGCCAAGACGTGGTCTATGTTGGTCGTGTACGTCACGGTGTTGATGAAGACCAGCAGCTCAACCTCTGGCTGACCACCGACAACGTGCGCAAAGGCGCCGCGCTCAATGCCGTGCAGGTGGCACAATTGTTGATTAAACAGATGCCGTAAAAGATACTGGCGAGCACATTTGTCCTGCTCTGCTTGCAGGTTTCGGGACGATTCATACAAGGGAAGAGGTCATGCTTCGAATTCGCAAACTGGTTCTGGCCATGGCTGCAGCATCAGCGCTGTCGTCTGGCATGGCGAATGCGCTGGGCCTGGGGGAGCTGACCCTGAAGTCGGCACAGAATCAGCCGCTGGACGCCGAGATCGAATTGCTCGACGTGCGCGACCTCAAAGCCGCCGAAGTGGCGCCGAGCCTGGCGCCGCCGGAAGAGTTCAGCAAGGCCGGGGTGGCGTTTCCGACCTACCTCGAAGACCTGACCTTCACCCCGGTGATCAACCCCAATGGCAAGAGCGTGCTGCGGGTTACCTCCAGCCAGCCGCTTCCGGGGCCAGTGGTCAAGTTCCTGGTCCAGGTGATGTGGCCGCAGGGCCGCCTGCTGCGCGACTACAGCGTGCTGCTCGACCAGGCCAAGGCCCAGGGTGACAAGCCGGCGGCGGGTAATGTGGCGCCGGCGGTAACCGGTGCCAGCAACTACACCACCCAGCGCCGCGACACCCTGTGGCAGATTGCTGCACGCAACACCCAGGGTGGCTCGATCCAGCAGACCATGATCGCGATCCAGGCGTTGAACCCGGACGCCTTCATCGGCAACAACATCAACCAGCTGAAGGTTGGCCAGGTACTGCGCCTGCCCGACCAGCAGCAGGTCCAGAGCATTGCGCAGGGCGAAGCAAACCGCGAAGTGGCCGAACAGTACGCCGCCTGGCGTGAAGGCCGCCGCCTGGGCCCGCGTGCCCGCCAGCTCGACGCTACCCGTCGTGGCGCCGCCGAAGCCGCCCCGGCGCGCATCGCCCAGGGCGACAACCTGCGCCTGGTCAGCCCAGGCAGCCAGACCAGCGCCGGCCAGGCCAAGGCACTCAACGACAAGCTCGCTGTGGCCCAGGAAAGCCTGGACACCAGCCGCCGCGACAACGACGAACTGAAAAGTCGCATGACCGACCTGCAGAGCCAGCTGGACAAGCTGCAGCGTCTGATCGAGCTGGAAAACGACCAGTTGGCCCGTCTTGAAGCCCAAGGTGCAGCCGCTCCGGCAGCTGCCGCTACACCGGCCCAGCCGGCAGCGGCAGCCCAGCCAGTGGTCAAACCCGCACCTGCTGCCGTCGATACCGCGCCCAAGCCGGTGCCGGCTGCCGCGCCTGCGCCAGCCACCCAGCCGAACGGTGCACTCGACCAGATCCTGGGCAACCCGTGGCTGCTTTGGCTGATTGCCGGCTCTAGCATCCTGGTGCTGGCGCTGCTGCTCTGGCTGCTGGCGCGCAAGCGCAAGGCCCAGCAAGAAGCTGAAAAGCACCTGCGCATGGCGCGGGCGCTGGAAGAAGAGCAAGCCCCAGGTTTCGACACCGATACCGAGAGCCTCGACGGCGTCGAAGTGTCGGAGCCGAGTGTGACCCTGTCGCCAGCCGTGGTCGCAGCTTCGGCTGCCGCTGCCGTTGCTGCGGAAAAAGTGGCAGCGCCAGCCGCCGAGGCAGCGTTTGAGCCCGACCCGTACGAAGACCCGCACGCCGCGTTACTGGCAGAGGTCGATCAGTGCCTGGCCGAGGGCCGCCTGAACCGCGCTGCCGAACTGCTGGAGCCCGCCGTGGGCGCCGCGCCCGAGCGTGACGACCTGCGCCTGAAACTGATGGACACCTACGCTCGCCAGGGTGACCAGAGCGCGTTCGCCGAACAGGAGCGCAAGCTGCCGGCCAGCGAGCAGAACACTGCCCAGGTTGCCGACCTGAAAGCGCGTTACCCGGCCATGCTTGGCCTGGCCGCGGCCGGCCTGGGTGCGGCGGCACTGGCTGCCGAGATGGATGAGCAGTACGTGCAGGAGCCTGCTGCACGACGAGCCTGAGGCACCGGTGGTTGCCGATGTGGTGCCTGACGAGGTGCCTGAATTCGAGCCACAGGCCGACGCTGAGCCAGAGATTGTGGCGCAAGCAGAGCCTGAAGCAGGGCTGGATGCCTTCGAAGAAGTATCAACCCTCGATGCGCCGGGCCTGGATGAGCAGGACCTGGACAGCGCCTTCGACCTGAGCCTGGGTGAAGACCTGCCGGAAGAAGACCCGCTTGCAGCGCCGTTGCTGGACGAGCCGGTGGCACAGGAGCCTGTGCCCGACGAGTTGGTCATTGCCGAGCCAGTGCTGGATGAGCCGGAGCTGGAAGAGGTTCAGCCAGAAGAGCAGCCGTTTGCCGTGGACGCCGAACTGCAAGCCGACGCCGATGCAGATTTCGAAGTCATGCTGGCCCAGGCAGAGCCACAGCCTGCCGTGGACCTGTCCGATTTCGACCTTGACGTCAGTGAGCCGGTTGCCCCGGCCGCCCCGGAAGCAGTGGACGAAGCCCCGGTGGATATCGCCGCCGAACTGGCTGCCTTCGACAGCGTGCCGGAGTTTGACCCGATCTCCGATTTCGATATGCCGTCGGACTTCGACTTGTCGCTGTCGCTGGATGACGATTCGCCGGCCGCCAAGAGCTTTGCCTCGGGCTGGACGACGTCAACGCCGAGCTGGACAAGCTGTCGCAGAGCCTCGAATCGCCATCGCTGGAGCCGCACTTCACCAGCGAGGACGCGGTTGCGCAGCCGGAGCCCGAGCCATTGGACGACCTGGACTTCGACTTCTTCTCTGGCAGTGACGAAGTGGCCACCAAGCTCGACCTGGCCCGCGCCTACATCGACATGGGCGACAACCAGGGCGCGCGCGACATCCTTGACGAAGTGGTCAAGGACGGCGACGACAGCCAGCGCCAGGAAGCCGAGGACATGCTCTCGCGCCTGGTCTGAGGCGCTTGCGCAGGCAGTGCAGTTCCTGTGGGAGCGGCCTTGTGTCGCGATAGGGCCGCATAGCGGCCCCAGTCTTTCAGCCTCACAGCCAACATCGCCGGGGCCGCTTTGCGGCCCTATCGCGACACAAGGCCGCTCCCACAGCCCTACAAGGCTGCCGTTGTCGTTATAATCCCCGCCATTCCGTACACCCCACAGGTTTCATGCGCTTGGACATCATCGACCCCGCTACCGCCGAATCCGCGGCCGAAGGCTACTCCCGAATCGCCCTGGGCGTGGAATACAAGGGCGCCCGCTACCGCGGCTGGCAGCGGCAGGCCAGCGGTGTGCCCAGTGTACAGCAGGCCCTGGAACAAGCGCTTTCCAAAGTCGCCAACGAGCCGATTTCGGTGATCTGCGCCGGGCGTACCGATGCCGGTGTGCACGGCTGTGGGCAGATCGTGCACTTCGATACCCGCGCCGTACGCGACGAGCGCGCCTGGACCATGGGCACCAACTTCAACCTGCCGCACGACATCAGCGTGGTCTGGTCGCGGCCAATGCCGGCTGACTTCCACGCCCGCTTCAAGGCGTGTGCCCGGCGCTACCGTTACGTCATCTACAACGACCCGATCCGCCCGGCGCACCTGGCCGAGGAAGTGACCTGGAACCACCGCCCGCTGGATGTCGAACGCATGGCCGAAGCGGCGCAGTTCCTGCTTGGCACCCACGACTTCAGCGCTTTCCGCGCCAGCCAGTGCCAGGCCAAGTCGCCGATCAAGCACATCTACCACCTGCGCGTTACCCGCCATGGCCAGATGATCGTGCTGGACGTGCGCGCCACCGCCTTCCTGCACCACATGGTGCGTAACATTGTCGGTGTGCTGACAGCCATCGGCGCCGGCGAGCGCCCGGTCACCTGGGCGCGTGAAGTGCTGGAAGGGCGCGACCGCCGTGAAGCCGGGGTCACCGCCCATCCGTACGGGCTTTACCTGGTCAAGGTGGAGTACCCCGAGGAATATGCGCTGCCCCAGCGTTACATCGGCCCACACTTTTTGACTGGCTACGACGCGTTGGCAGACTGACGGACGAAAAGCCATTTGCTAACATCCGGCCTTTCACCGTAACCATCAGGGTTCGTTGTTCATGAGCAGTGTTCGCAGCAAGATCTGCGGTATTACCCGTATCGAAGACGCACTGGCCGCTGCCGAAGCGGGTGCCGATGCCATCGGCTTTGTCTTCTATGCCGAGAGCCCGCGGGCCGTGGACGTGCGCCAGGCGCGGGCGATCATTGCCGAGTTGCCACCGTTCGTGACCACGGTCGGGTTGTTCGTCAACGCCTCGCGTTGCGAGCTGAACGAGATCCTCGAAGTGGTTCCGCTGGACCTGCTACAGTTCCACGGCGACGAAACCCCGCAGGACTGCGAAGGCTACCACCGCCCCTGGATCAAGGCCCTGCGTGTGCGCCCGGGCGATGACCTGGAGGCGGCTTGCCAGCTTTACGCGGGGGCCCGCGGCATACTGCTGGACACCTACGTGGCGGGTGTGCCCGGGGGAACCGGTGAAGCGTTCGACTGGTCACTGGTGCCGGCACGCTTGAGCAAGCCCATCATCCTGGCGGGCGGGCTGTCGGCCGATAACGTCGGCCAGGCCATTGCCCAGGTGCGGCCTTACGCCGTGGATGTCAGCGGTGGCGTCGAACAAGCCAAAGGCATCAAGGACGCGGCGAAAATCGAGGCCTTCATGCAGGCGGTGAAACAGGCGTGATGGCAGATGTGACGGCTGGCTGCGCGCCATCGTCCATAGCTTTCGCAGCCCTGCGGGGCAGCCGCCGGTGGCGGCAGAACAATTTATTAGCGGTGGAGTGGCACGCTGGAAGCCCCGGTGGCCGGTCCATCATCGTTTCATAAAAGATTTTGAGCTCAAGGGCAGGGCAGGGCCGGTGATACCGACCCCCGCCTGCCAATACTGGAGAAAGAAAGCATGAGCAACTGGTTAGTCGACAAACTGATCCCTTCGATCATGCGTTCCGAGGTGAAGAAGAGCTCGGTGCCTGAGGGCCTGTGGCACAAGTGCCCGTCCTGCGAGGCCGTGCTGTATCGTCCGGAGCTGGAAAAGACCCTGGATGTCTGCCCCAAGTGCAACCACCACATGCGCATCGGCGCACGTGCGCGCATCGATATCTTCCTCGACGCCGAAGGCCGTGCCGAACTGGGTGCCGACCTGGAGCCGGTCGACCGCCTGAAGTTCCGTGACGGCAAGAAGTACAAGGACCGCCTGACCGGCGCCCAGAAGCAGACCGGTGAAAAAGACGCGCTGATCTCCATGAGCGGCACCCTGATGGGCATGCCGATCGTGGTCAGCGCCTTCGAGTTCTCGTTCATGGGCGGCTCCATGGGGGCCATCGTCGGCGAGCGCTTCGTGCGCGCTGCCAACTACGCCCTGGAGCACCGCTGCCCGATGGTCTGCTTCTCCGCCTCGGGCGGTGCGCGCATGCAGGAAGCGCTGATCTCGCTGATGCAGATGGCCAAGACCTCGGCCGTGCTGGCACGCCTGCGCGAAGAAGGCATCCCGTTCATCTCGGTACTGACTGACCCGGTGTACGGCGGCGTTTCTGCCAGCCTGGCGATGCTCGGCGACGTCATCGTCGGTGAGCCAAAGGCCCTGATCGGCTTTGCCGGCCCACGCGTGATCGAGCAGACTGTTCGCGAAAAACTGCCAGAAGGCTTCCAGCGCAGCGAGTTCCTGCTGGAGCACGGTGCTATCGACCTGATCATCTCCCGTGGCGAACTGCGCCCGCGTCTGGCCCGCCTGCTGGCGCAGATGACCGGCCAGGAAACCCCGGAGCAAGCGCGCGAGGCGGCTGCCGTCGCGTGATGAAACAACGATCCCTGGGCGAATGGCTCGCCTACCTCGAGCAGTTGCACCCCTCGGCCATCGACATGGGCCTGGAGCGGTCGCAGAAGGTGCTTGCCCGGCTGGCACTGGGCAAGCTGGCGCCACGTGTGGTGACGGTAACCGGCACCAACGGCAAGGGCTCGACCTGCGCCTTCGTGGCCTCGTTGCTGCGCGCCCAGGGGTTAAAGGTCGGCGTGTACAGCTCGCCGCACCTGTTGCGTTACAACGAGCGCGTGCTGATCGAGGGCCAGGAGGCCAGCGATGAGCGTCTGTGCGAAGCCTTCGCCGCCGTCGAGGCGGCGCGGGGCGAAATTTCCCTGACCTACTTCGAGATGGGCACGCTGGCCGCGTTCTGGTTGTTCTACCAGTCGCAGCTGGACGCCGTGGTGCTGGAAGTGGGCCTTGGTGGCCGCCTGGACACCGTGAACGTGGTGGATGCCGACCTGGCACTGGTGACCAGTATCGGTGTCGACCATGTTGATTACCTGGGTGATACCCGCGAGCTTGTGGCCTTCGAGAAGGCCGGCATATTCCGCCCGGGCAAACCGGCCCTGTGCGGTGACCTCGACCCGCCCCAGCCGCTGCTGGACAAGGCCGCCGAACTGGCTGCACCGCTGTTCCTGCGTGGCCGTGACTTCGATCTGGCCATTGCCGATGGCAGCTGGAGCTGGCGCGGTACAGCGGCTGACGGTGCGCAGGTAGCGTTGCGTGACCTGCCGTTGCTTGACCTGCCCATGGAAAACGCCACGCTGGCCTTGCAGGCTTACCTGCTGATGGGGCTGCCGTGGGATGCCGGGCAGGTGCGCCAGGCGCTGCTGGCAACCCGCATCACCGGTCGCCTCGATCGCCGGCTGGTTAACTGGCAGGGCAAGCCGGTGGAGCTGCTGCTGGATGTGGGGCACAACCCCCATGCAGCGGAGTATCTGGCTCGGCGCTTGGCGGCCCGGCCGCTCAAGGGGCGCCGCCTGGCAGTGTTCGGCCTGCTCGCCGACAAGGACCTGGAGGGTGTTGTCGCGCCGCTGCAAGGCCTGGTCGATGACTGGGCCGTGGCGCCGTTGGACACCCCGCGCAGCCGCCCGGCTGCGGAGCTGGCCACGGCCTTGACGAACCTCGGTGCTGCGGTGAAGTCTTATGCCAGCGTCGACGCCGCCCTTGAAGGGCAATGCGCGCAGGCGACGGCGGATGATCAGGTCCTGCTGTTCGGTTCGTTTTTCTGTGTTGCCCAGGCGCTGGAATGGCTGGAGCGGCACGCCCAGGAGGGTGGAGTAGATGGCAGTGCTGGATAAAGGGATGAAACAGCGCATGGTGGGTGCGCTGGTGCTGGTGGCGCTGGCGGTGATTTTCCTGCCGATGCTGTTCACCCGCGAGGACGAGATGCGCCAGGTGCACGTCGAGGCCCCGCAGGCACCGGCCATGCCAAGCCTGCCGGAAGTGAAGGTGGACCCGGTTGCCGTGCCGGAGCCGCAGGCTATTCCGGAAGAGCCGCAGCAGCCACCGGTGGTGGTTGATGAGTCCACTGCGCCGGCCGCTACGCCCAGCCAGCCAATCACGCCATCGCCGCAGACCCAGGCGCAGGCCCAGCCAGCCAGGCCGCAGGCCCCGGCACCCAAGGTCGAGCCGAAGCCGGCGGCCACCCCGGCACCTGCCGCAGCGGTGGCCAAGCCGGCGGCACCCTCGAAGATCGACGTCAATGGCTTGCCTGTCAGTTGGTCCATCCAGTTGGCCAGCCTGTCCAACCGTGCCGGCGCTGAAAAGCTCCAGCAAACCCTGCGTAGCCAGGGCTACAACGCCTATATTCGCTCGGCAGGCGGGATGAACCGTGTGTATGTCGGGCCACTGATCGAGCGGGCCGAAGCCGAACGTACGCGCGACGCCATCAACCGCCAGAACAGCCTCAAGGGTTTTGTGGTGCGTTTCCAGCCAGAGCGTAGTTAATTCAAACTCTTTCTGTGGGAGCGGCCTTGCGTCGCGAAAAGGTCGCGAAGCGGCCTCAGAATCTCTGCAGCACAGCCAAAATCGCCGGGGCCGCTTTGCGGCCCTTTCGCGACGCAAGGCCGCTCCCACAAAAATGCGTAAGCCCAAGTGGCGCGAATCCCCCGACATTCCGCTTACTCCCAGCCCGCCGCTCTGGTAAAATGCGCCGCCTCAAACGTCTGCAGGCAGCACCGTGGCATTTACCTTGGTTGATTGGGCGATCATCGCGATCATCGCCGTCTCCACACTGATCAGTCTCAAGCGCGGCTTCGTCAAGGAAGCCTTGTCCTTGCTCATCTGGATCATTGCCGGTGCGGTTGCCTGGATGTTCGGCGGTTCGCTCTCGGTGTATCTTGAAAGCTATATCCAGACGCCGTCGATGCGCGTCATCGCTGGCTGCGCCATTCTTTTCGTCGCCACCTTGCTGGTGGGGGCCATGGTCAACTTCCTTGTCGGCGAGCTGATCCGTGTGACCGGGCTGTCCGGTACCGATCGTTTCCTGGGCATGGCCTTCGGCGCCGCGCGCGGGGCCTTGCTGGTAGTGGTGGCCATAGGCCTGATCAGCCTGGGGCCGGTTCAACAAGACACCTGGTGGCAGGAATCACGCCTGATACCACAATTTCTTTTGGTCGCCGACTGGTCGAAAAACCTGATCCTGGGTTTCACCGGCCAGTGGTCGCCCAGTGGGCTGATCAGCGCTCCGGCTGATCTGCCGTTCAAGGAACAGTTGCTCGGGCCGGCAAAGCCCTGAGCGCTATTCACTCAAGTTTCGTCAAAGTAGGGGTTGCGTCGCATGTGTGGCATCGTCGGTATCGTCGGTAAGTCGAACGTCAATCAGGCGCTGTATGACGCGCTTACGGTCCTCCAGCACCGCGGCCAGGACGCTGCCGGTATCGTGACCAGCCATGACGGCCGGTTGTTCCTGCGCAAGGATAATGGCCTGGTGCGCGATGTCTTCCAGCAGCGCCACATGCAGCGCCTGGTGGGCAGCATGGGCATTGGCCACGTGCGCTACCCGACTGCGGGCAGCTCGACCTCGGCCGAGGCCCAGCCGTTCTACGTCAACTCGCCGTACGGCATTACCCTGGCCCACAACGGCAACCTGACCAACGTCGAGCAGTTGGCCAAGGAGATCTACGAGTCCGACCTGCGCCACGTCAACACCAACTCCGACTCGGAAGTGCTGCTGAACGTGTTCGCCCATGAGTTGGCGGTGCGTGGCAAGCTGCAGCCGACCGAAGAAGACGTGTTTGCCGCTGTTTCCCATGTGCACAGCCGCTGTGTCGGCGGTTACGCCGTGGTGGCGATGGTCACCGGTTACGGCATCGTCGGTTTCCGCGACCCCCACGGCATTCGCCCGGTGGTGTTCGGCCAGCGTCACACCGACGAAGGCGTGGAATACATGATCGCCTCGGAAAGCGTGGCCCTGGACGTGCTCGGTTTCACCCTGATCCGCGACCTGGCACCCGGCGAAGCGGTGTACATCACCGAAGAAGGCCAGCTGTTCACCAAACAGTGCGCCGAAGCGCCAAAGCTGCAGCCGTGCATCTTCGAGCACGTCTACCTGGCCCGCCCGGACTCGATCATCGACGGTATTTCGGTGTACAAGGCCCGTCTGCGCATGGGTGAGAAGCTGGCCGACAAGATCATGCGCGAACGCCCAGAGCATGATATCGACGTGGTCATCCCGATCCCGGACACCAGCCGCACTGCCGCGCTGGAGCTGGCCAACCGTCTGGGCGTCAAGTTCCGCGAAGGCTTCGTAAAAAACCGCTACATCGGCCGTACCTTCATCATGCCCGGCCAGGCCGCACGCAAGAAGTCGGTGCGCCAGAAGCTCAACGCCATCGAACTGGAATTCCGCGGCAAGAACGTGATGCTGGTGGACGATTCGATCGTGCGCGGCACCACCTGCAAGCAGATCATCCAGATGGCCCGCGAAGCCGGTGCCAAGAATGTCTACTTCTGCTCCGCAGCCCCTGCGGTGCGCTACCCCAACGTCTACGGCATCGACATGCCGAGTGTTCACGAACTGATCGCCCACAACCGCACCACCGAACAGGTGGCCGAGTTGATCGGCGCCGATTGGCTGATCTATCAGGACCTGCCAGACCTGATCGACTCGGTCGGTGGCGGCAAGATCAAGATCGATCACTTCGATTGCGCGGTGTTCAACGGTGAGTACGTCACCGGCGACATCGACGAAGCCTACCTTGAGCGTATCGAGCAGGCCCGTAATGACCTGGCCAAGGTCAAGAACCAGGCCGTCAGCGCGATCATCGACCTCTACAACAACTGATTCAGGGAGCGACGGCATGACGGATCAATGGGATGCCGGGCGACTGGACAGCGACCTCGAGGGTGTCGGTTTCGACACCCTGGCGGTGCGCGCCGGTCAACACCGTACACCGGAAGGCGAGCACAGCGAAGCGCTGTTCCTGACCTCCAGCTACGTGTTCCGCACGGCCGCCGACGCGGCCGCGCGCTTTGCCGGTGAAGCACCGGGCAACGTCTATTCGCGTTACACCAACCCGTCGGTGCGTGCCTTCGAGGAGCGCCTGGCGGCCATGGAAGGCGCCGAACAGGCCGTGGGCACCTCCACTGGCATGGCCGCAATCCTGGCCGTGGTGATGTCGCTGTGCAGTGCCGGTGACCATGTGCTGGTGTCGCAGAGCGTGTTCGGCTCAACCATCAGCCTGTTCGAGAAGTACTTCAAACGCTTTGGCGTGCAGGTGGACTACGTACCACTGGTCGACCTCAGCGGTTGGGAAAAGGCCATCAAGGCCAATACCAAGCTGCTGATTGTCGAGTCGCCATCCAACCCGCTGGCCGAGCTGGTCGATATCACTGCGCTCAGCGAGATCGCCCATGCCCGCGGTGCCATGCTGGTGGTGGACAACTGCTTCAGCACCCCGGCGCTGCAGCAGCCGCTGAAGCTGGGTGCCGACATCGTGTTCCACTCGGCCACCAAGTTCATCGACGGCCAGGGCCGTTGCATGGGCGGCGTGGTTGCCGGCCGTGCCGAACAAATGAAGGAAGTGGTGGGTTTCCTGCGTACCGCAGGCCCGACGCTCAGCCCGTTCAACGCCTGGATCTTCACCAAGGGCCTGGAAACCTTGCGCCTGCGCATGCGTGCGCACTGTGAAAGTGCCCAGGCCCTGGCCGAATGGCTGGAGCAGCAGGACGGCGTGGAGAAGGTGCATTACGCCGGGCTGCCGAGCCACCCGCAACACGAACTGGCCAAGCGCCAGATGAGTGGCTTTGGTGCGGTGGTCAGCTTCGAGGTCAAGGGTGGCAAAGAGGGCGCCTGGCGCTTCATCGATGCCACCCGGGTGATTTCCATCACCACCAACCTGGGTGACAGCAAGACCACCATCGCCCACCCGGCCACCACGTCCCACGGCCGCTTGTCGGCGCAGGAGCGTGAAGCTGCGGGTATCCGTGACAGCCTGATCCGCGTTGCCGTGGGCCTGGAAGACGTGGCAGACCTGCAGGCCGACCTTGCACGCGGGCTGGCCGCACTGTGATCGAAATTCGCGGCAGCACCCCGGGCCATAATGGCCGGGTAGCTTTGGTCACCGGTGCCGCGCGCGGCATCGGCCTGGGCATTGCCGCATGGCTGATCTGTGAAGGCTGGCAGGTGGTGCTGAGCGACCTGGACCGGCAGCGTGGCGGCAAAGTGGCCAAGGCCTTGGGCGACAACGCCTGGTTCATCACCATGGATGTTGCCGACGAGGCCCAGGTCAGTGCCGGGGTGTCCGAAGTGCTTGGGCAGTTCGGTCGGCTGGACGCGCTGGTGTGCAATGCGGCCATCGCCAACCCGCACAACCAGACGCTGGAAAGCCTGAGCCTGGCGCAGTGGAACCGGGTGCTGGCGGTCAACCTCAATGGCCCGATGCTGCTGGCCAAGCATTGTGCGCCATACCTGCGTGCGCACAACGGGGCGATCGTCAACCTCACGTCTACCCGGGCGCGGCAGTCCGAACCCGATACCGAGGCCTACGCGGCAAGTAAAGGCGGCCTGGTGGCCTTGACCCATGCCTTGGCCATGAGCCTGGGCCCGGAGATTCGCGTCAATGCGGTAAGCCCGGGGTGGATTGATGCCCGTGACCCGTCGCAGCGCCGTGCCGAGCCGTTGACCGAAGCCGACCATGCCCAGCACCCGACGGGCAGGGTAGGGACGGTGGAAGATGTGGCGGCCATGGTCGCTTGGCTGTTGTCGCGCCAGGCAGCCTTTGTCACCGGCCAGGAGTTTGTGGTCGATGGCGGCATGACCCGCAAGATGATCTACACCTGAGCGGCAAGCTTCTAGCCGCAAGCTGCAAGAAGGGACCGCGAGGTCCCTTCGTCATTTTGAAGGTTCTGAAATCGAACAGACTGCGGTTGGCTTTTTCTTGCGGCTTGAAGCTTGTGGCTTGCAGCTGCTTTGAAAAAAAATTCAATGGGGCTATTGACTTAGCTTCGCCATCTGCGTAAATTTCGCGGCCTCAGCGAAGCAAACGCAACAAGCAACATCGCGAGGGTGATTAGCTCAGCCGGGAGAGCATCTGCCTTACAAGCAGAGGGTCGGCGGTTCGATCCCGTCATCACCCACCACTTCCTGAGAAGTTCCTGGTGCAAAGGTTTCGCAAGAAGCCGATAGCCAGAGAGGAACGCACTGCGCAGCGGTAGTTCAGTCGGTTAGAATACCGGCCTGTCACGCCGGGGGTCGCGGGTTCGAGTCCCGTCCGCTGCGCCATTTTTCAGTAACAGATGGGTGTCATGCACCGGTCTGAAGCCACAAGGCAAATTGCCTTTGGCTGATCCCAGTTTCAATCAGGCGCAAGCCTGAACGATACGCAGCGGTAGTTCAGTCGGTTAGAATACCGGCCTGTCACGCCGGGGGTCGCGGGTTCGAGTCCCGTCCGCTGCGCCATCTTCGTTTCAAGGTCCCTAGAACACCTTGAAGCAAACACAAGAAAAGCGATCCTGTCATCGTTTTTTTTGTGCCTGCCCTGAGGCCAATGCGCCGGAAGGGTAGACCCAGGTTTCAATCGGGCGTAAGCCTGAATGATACGCAGCGGTAGTTCAGTCGGTTAGAATACCGGCCTGTCACGCCGGGGGTCGCGGGTTCGAGTCCCGTCCGCTGCGCCATCTTAGCCTCAAGGCCCCTTGAACGCCTTGAAGCACAAAAAAAGCGACCTTCTGTTCGCTTTTTTTGTTTCTGTGGCTGTAAACCCCACCTTTACCCAGATTTACCCCAACCTGACACACTCTTCACCGACCAGTGGTTCCTGTGCCTGCCTGCTGTGTTGCACAATAGGCACCTTCTCGACTTACCCGGAATTCGCAATGACCAGATCTTCCGTCTTTGGTGCGCTCGGGCTGGCCCTGGTGCTGGCGGGCGTGACAGGTTGTTCCTCGAAAAAAGCCGCCGTGTACGAACACGAGAACTTCGATGACTCGGGCACCTTCTCGCGCAGCTTTCCGGTGAGCGATGCCGGCTCTTGCGAGGCCGCCCGGCGTGCCTTGCTCAGCCAGGGCTACATCATCACCAACAGCGGCGCCAACCAGGTGGTGGGCAACAAGAGTTTCCAGCAGAACAGCGAGAACCACCTGCAGATCAGCTTTAACGTCACTTGTGCGCCGGATGTGAGCGACGACCAGCGCTCGACCATGTTCGCCAACGCCCTGCAGGACCGTTATGCGCTGAAAAAATCCAACACCTCCGCCAGCCTGGGTGTGGGCGTGCTGGGTTCGGTGTCGATGCCGATCGGCTCCAGCGATGACTCGATGGTCAAGGTGGCCAGCGAAACGGTGACCGCCGCGCAGTTTTATGACCGCTATTTCGCCTTGGTAGAGAGCTACCTGCCCAAGCCGAAGAAGGTCGAAAAGGCCAAGGTCGAAGAGCCAGCGCCGAAGGTGGAAAAGCCGGCGGTTGATTTGGGGCTGCCGGAGCAGGCGGCGGCGAACCCGGTGGCACCTGCCCCGGCTCCGGAGGCCGCACCTGTGGCTGAAGTTGCACCCGCGCCTGCGGCTGTGGCCCCGGCAAGTGAGGCGGCAGCGGCGGCAGCGGCGCCAGTGGATGACAACCAAGGTTCGCAGCCAGTGGCACCGCCTACGGAGGCTGCGCCGATTCAGGTGCAGCAGGATGCACAGCCTGCCGAGGCCGCGTCGCCTTCCCTTTGACTGTTTGCCTCTACCGGCCTCTTCGCGGCCTTGGCCATCCTGCTTATCACCTCATTTATCACGGTTTGAAGCAGGCGAGACGCACCTGCCGGCTATCGACGTCAGCGAGGTGCGCTGACGTCTGTTTGTCCGCTGGCGAGTAACGCCCCTCGGACGAAACCCTCGGCAAGTCGTCGCTCGACGAAATCCCGGACATAGGCTGTTCCCGCATCGCGGCCGCGTGGCACTGCGACTGCTTGGCGGATAGCGGTGAAGGCGCCCTGGATCACCCGATAATTCGGATTCTTGGCTGCGACTTGTTCCAGCGGTTGTCTGACCCCGGCGGCAGCATCCAGGCCTTGGTCAATGAAGAGGTCTACAGCACCTGCAGACGTGTCAGCTCGGTGTAGCTCTGCATGCTGCAACGTGCGTGACAGGTACAGGTCGTAAGCAGCGCCGTTGCCTACCGCAAGCCGAAGTCCAGGTTGATCCAGGTCTTCGATTTTGGAGTAGGGCGACTCGGCCTTTACCAGATAGGTGCCTTCGATCAGTACGTAGGGTTCACTGAAGCTGATCTGGGCGGCGCGGACAGGCTCGATAGCCAGAAAGGCCAACGTCCACGCGTTTTCTTCAAGTGCAGCGAATACCTTCCCGGCCGCGTCGTATGTGCGCAATTCGAGACCTACGCCCAGCTCTTCGGCCAGCGATTTAGCAAGTGCAACAGAAACACCATGCGGTTCTCCGTCAGCGCCTGGCTGAGCCAGCACTGGGTTACCGAAGTTGATCGCCGCATGCAGAATGCCGCTGGGCGCCAGGTCTTTGAGAACCTGCTGGGCAATAGGGCTCATACCTTCTCCAGGGTTAGAAAATTGGGAATGTGTAGGACACGATCAGGCGGTTTTCATCCGCGCCACGTGCAAAGCTCGATCGATAGCTCGCGTTACGCCACCGGACCGATACGTTTTTCAGGGCACCGGATTGCACCACATACTGCAGTTCGGTGTTGCGCTCCCATTCATGACCCTCACCGGTAATGGTCGCTGCGTCGGCCTGATCGCCTCGCAGGTAGCGGGTCATGAAGGTAAGACCTGGAATGCCGAGAGCCGCGAAGTTGTAGTCGTAGCGCAGCTGCCAAGAACGTTCACCGGGCTCGGCGAAGTCGTTGAGCTGGACGAAGTTGACCAGGTAAGGATCGGTTCCATCGAGATACGGCATGGAGGTAGAACCGTTCATCTTTTGCAGGCCCAGGCCTAGCGCGTGTCCTCCCAGGCTGTAGGTGAACATGCCGGAAATTGCTCTGCTGTCGATACGTCCGCCCAAAGCTCGACCGTCATCGTCGCTATCCATGTAGCGAAGGTCAGCTTTGATCTTCCCGGGGCCGACTGGAATCGAATAGTTCGCCCCCACGAAGTGCTGGTGGTAGACCTGTTCCAGCTCTGCGTACTGATAGGTCAGCAGCAGGCTCTTTTGTGAGCTGGTAATCCAAACCGCCCAGCCAAAAGGCGTCACCTTCGGCATTGCCTGTGAAGCGACGGTTTTTGTTGTTCAGTGTGATCGGTACGCGGTCTGTCGAGTCGCGATCGGTTTGGCGCTCGAAGCGGGCACCGATGAAGGACAGCGAATCGAATTCTTTGCTGGTGAGCAGGCCACCCTCAAAGGTCTGGGGAAGGAGGCGGCCAGTGTTGGCCTGAACAGTAGGCAGCTTGGGGATCAGAGTGCCGTATTTCAGCTCTGTCTCGGACAGGTGCATCTTGCCAGTCAGGCCCAAGCGGCTGAACTCGTCAGCTGCGCGACCATCATCATGAGTCGGCAGCAGGCCGGTGCCGGTCCGATCGGGACTTGAGTCCAGCTTCAGGCCGAGCATGCCCAGAGCATCGACGCCAAAACCGACTGGGCCAGGTGTGTATCCGGACTTCGCATCGAGAATGAAACCGTGGGCCCATTCTTCGCGCTTTGACTGGCCGGCGCCGTCACGGAAATCGCGGTTGATGTAGAAGTTCGTCGTTTGCAAGGTGACCTTGCTGTCGTCGATAAAGCCATCCCCATAAGCCGTAGCTGCGGCCAGGCAAGGAGTTACTGCAAGAAGCTTGCAACCAATTTTGTTTTTGTTATGCATTTGCTGCTCCATCAATTGGAACGTGGGGTGTAGGCGTGCCTCCCGGCACGCCAGGATCAGGTAAAAAGAGGTTCAGGCGGTGCGGAAAATCATGCAGACCGGACTGCCGGTCTCGATCTGATGCTCCAGCAAAGCCAGTTCGCCTTTCGGGCTAATGGAGAAGGTCTTGATGTTGTCGCTGTCTTCGTTAGCGACGAACAGGAACCGCCCATTAGGAGATGCCGTCATGAAGCGTGGCTTCTTGCCTTGGCTAGGTACGTTGCCGATCGGGTTGATCTTGCCGGTAGGCTGATCCACCGAATAAATGGTCACGCTGTCATGCCCGCGGTTGGAAGAGAACAAATGTTCTCCATTCGCTGCCATGACCAATGCTGCTGCACGGCTATCGCCAACGAAGTCCTGAGGCAGTGCTGGAACCATCTGGAATGGAACCAGGGAGCCGTCCTTCTGGTTGTAGCGGTAGCTAGTGATCGTGCTATCCAGCTCATTCACCACGTAGGCAAAAGAACCGGTCGGAGAGAACACCACATGCCGAGGGCCGGCACCTTCGCGTGCTTTAATTTCATGGGCGAGCTCAGGCTTCAGTGCGGTCCCATCCTGCTTCAGGTCGAATACGAAGACCTTATCCAGCCCTTTGTCCGGTACCACCAGGAAGCGTCCTGATGGATCGCGCGGGATCATGTGGGGGTG
Organism: Pseudomonas sp. MM223; assembly: GCA_947090765.1. Classification (NCBI taxonomy): domain Bacteria; kingdom Pseudomonadati; phylum Pseudomonadota; class Gammaproteobacteria; order Pseudomonadales; family Pseudomonadaceae; genus Pseudomonas; species Pseudomonas sp. MM223. Next base: position 1,901,113 of record OX352322.1, read on the forward strand.
GGAGCTCGCCTGCTCGATCTTGTGCGGGCCAGGATTGCCCGGAAGGTCGTATTTGCTGATGACGGGTTGCAGGTGTCCGGTTTTATCGAACGGCAGAATGACAATGCTGCCGGTGGCATAGTTGGCCACAGCGAGAAATTTGTTGCTCTTGTCCACGGTAAGGTGGACGGGGTTGTTCCCTTCGCAACTAACCGAGCTCACCTTGGTGAGCGTTCCGCTGGCTGGCTCAATTTGGAATGGCTGACAGTGGACTGGTCGCCATGCACGCAGAACAGCAGGCTCTGGGTTTGGTCGAGGCACAGGAAGGATGGATTGGTCAGATTGCTGATGGTTTGAATCAGTTCGGAGCGACCTGTCTGCGGGTCATGTCGATAAATCGTGATGCCTGCACCGCGGGCGTTTCGCTCGCGTGTGGTTCTGGAGCCCACATAGACAATTTGGGTTTTGTTTGAGTTGGCAGGCTGCATAGAGTTCTTCTCAGGTCCTGATTTGGCATCTGCCGCTCCCGCGCCGAGGCCCAGAATGGTTGCCGCAGCGACGATGGAAGTAGAAGAGAGCAGCGTGCGTCGAGTAATGGCGGGTAAGAACGGTGATGGGCACATAGCAAAATCTCATCGTTGTTTTTGTTGTGATGAGTACCGCCGACCTTCGAAGGTCGGCGGTAGCTGAGCAATCAGTACTTCGAAGGTACGAGCACCCAGCCTTCCATCAGGCGACGGGCGCTTCGGCTCATGACGGCCTTGTCCACAATCCAGTTGCCATCGACTTGGGTGGTCTGCGCGCCTACGGCAACGGTACCGGCGGTGTGGCCCATGTTGACTTGGCGTTCACCGATATCGCCTACGATACAGTTGACCAGCGTGCCTTCCAGAGCGGCCGCCACGGCAACGGCTACAGCGCCAGTGCCGGTGATTGCGTGGTGCAATTTGCCCATGGAAAGGATGCGGGCGATCACATCGATCTCGCCGGCTTCGACTGTCTTGCCACCGGCAGCGCCGTAGGTTTGCGGCGGAGCTACCAGGCAGAGCTTCGGCGTGTGGGGGCGAAGGCGTGTTGCTTCCTCAGCGGTAGCCGCCAGGCCCATGGCCACGGTGCAGTGTGCGCGGATGGTTTCCAGTGACTGCAGCAGTTCGGCGTTGCCGTTGACCTGGTCTTGCGTCTCGGTCCCGGTCAGGCCAACGCGCTGGGCGTCGACGAAGATCGTCGGGTTGCCTGCGTTGAGCAGCGTTGCCGGCAAGCCTGAGAAGCCAGGGATATCCAGTTCATCCACGACATTGCCGGTTGGCAGAATGCTGCCGCCCGAACCGCCAGGCTGAAGGAACTCCACGACGATTTCGGCAGCAGGGAAGGCGACGCCATCCAGCACGAAATCACCTTCTTCAACGACCTCGCCATCCTTCATCGGGACATGGGCGATGATGCGTTTCTGAATATTGGCTTGCCAGATGCGGATGGTGGCGATGCCGTCACGAGGCGCATCGACGAGCCCTTGGCGAATGGCGAATGGGCCAACTGCTGCGCTCAGGTTGCCGCAGTTACCGGACCAGTCGACCACTGGGTTTTCGATTGCCGGGGCACCAAACAGGTAGTCGACATCGCAATCGGTACGACCCGATTTACCGATGATGACGACCTTGCTGGGCTGGAGGTTGCAGCGCCCATGCCGTCGATCTGCTTGCCATAAGGATCCGGGCTGCCAATGACGCGGAGCATCAGTGCATCGCGCTCGGGGCCGGCAGCCGGAACATCTTGCTCAAGGAAAAAGACGCCTTTACTGGTGCCACCGCGCATGAATACGGCAGGGATTCGAACCTGAGTCATTAGACTGCTCCTTCCAGTTGCTTCGCTTTAGCAGCCTTGTCCATGCTCTCCACCAGCAGCTGCGGCAGCAGGCCGCCGCGGCGGAAGTAGCGCACGTCTTCATGCGTATCCAGGCGGCTGGTGACGGTTACGTTTTCAGTGGTGCCATCTGCGCGCTCAATGACGAGTTGCAGCTTGTCGCCAGGCGCGAAGGTGTCGTTGATGCCTTCCACCGAGAACTTCTCGTGACCGGTCAGGCCCAGCGTCTTGCGAGTTACACCTTCTGGGAGCTGCAGCGGGAGGATGCCCAGGCCAGCCAGGTTGGTGCGGTGGATGCGCTCGAAGCTCTCGGCCACGACAACGCGCACGCCCAGCAGGCGAGGGCCTTTGGCTGCCCAGTCACGCGACGAACCACTGCCGTACTCCTTGCCTGCCACTACGATCAGAGGCTGCTTGCGATCGGCGTAGGCTTGGGCGGCTTCGAACACGGTGCTCACGCGGTTTTCCGGCAGCAGCAGCGTCCAAGGGCCTTCGCGGCCGTCAGTCATCAGCTCGTTCTTCAGACGAGGGCTTGCGAAGGTGGCGCGCTGCGCGGCTTCGTGGTTGCCGCGACGAGTGCCGTAGGAGTTGAAGTCATCAACACCAATGCCGTGGCCTTTGAGGTACGAACCTGCGTCGCTGTCCGGCAGGATGGCGCCCGACGGCGAGATGTGGTCGGTAGTAATGTTGTCCGACAGCATCACCAGAACGCGCATGTCTTTCAGGTCGCGTTGAGGGTCGGTAGCAGTCGGCTCATCGCTCCAGTACGGCGGCTTGCGGATGTAAGTGCTGCTCTGGTCCCAGGCGTACTGATCGGTAACGCCGGCGCGCAGGTCAGAGGCGATGACGCCCGCTTCGCGAGGTACCGAGCTGTAGGCCTTGTCGAACAGGTCGGCCGACAGTGCTTTCTTCTCGATCTCGTCCAGCTCTTGATCCGAAGGCCACAGCTCGCTGAGGTAAACCGGCTTGCCTTCGGCGTCGGTGCCGAGCGCATCCACTTGCGGGTCGATGCGGTAGGTGCCAGCGATCGCGTACGCCACGATCAGGGGAGGGGACATGATGAACACTTCACGAGCCAGCGGGTGTACGCGGCCTTCGAAGTTGCGGTTACCGGAGGTAGCGGCAACGGTCTCCAGCTTACGAGTGCGGATTTCGTCCTCGATCTCTTTGCTGAGCAGAGGGCCGGACATGCCATTGCAGGTGGTGCAGCCGTAGCCAACAACGTTGAAGCCCATGTTGTCGAGGTCCACGTTCAGACCTGCACGGTCCAGGTAGTCGGCGACCACCTTGGAGCCGGGTGCGAAGGAAGTCTTGACCCACGGAGCACGACACAGACCGCGCTTGAGTGCGTTGCGGGCGACCAGGGCCGCAGCGATCACGCCACGAGGGTTCGAAGTGTTGGTGCAGCTGGTGATGGCGGCAATCACGACCGAGCCGTTATCCAGGCCGGTAGGGATGTCTTTTGCTGCTTCGCCTTTTCCCAGCAGGATGCGCTGGTGAGGTTGTTTCGGGCCGGCAATCGCACGACCAACGGTGCTCAGGTCGAGGGTGACGACACGGTCGTACTCGACCGATTCCAGGCTGTCGTGCCACAGGCCTTGATGCTTGGCATAAGCCTCGGTCAGCTCGGCAATCTCACCGCCACGACCGCTGAGTCGCAGGTAGTGCAGGGTGCGATCGTCGATCGCGAACATTGCTGCGGTAGCGCCGAACTCAGGAGCCATGTTGGACAGGGTGCCACGGTCCGCCAAGGACAGGGCTGCAACGCCTGGGCCATGGAATTCCAACACGCTGCCGATTACGCCGGCTTTGCGCAGGCTCTCGGTCAAGGCAAGCGCGATGTCGGTAGCAACGTAGCCCGATGGCGGGACGCCTTCCAGCCGGACGCCGACGATTTCTGGAACCCGCATCATCAGGGCTTTGCCCAGCATTGCGGCTTCTGCCTCGATACCGCCAACACCCCAGCCCAACACGCCAATGCCGTTGATCATGGTGGTGTGGCTGTCAGTGCCGACTAGCGTGTCAGGGAAGGCCCACAGATCACCTTCAACTTCACGAGTGCCGATGACGGTGGTCAGGCGCTCCAGGTTGATCTGGTGAAGGATGCCGTTACCCGAAGGCACGATCGACAGGTTGTTGAACGCCTTGTTGCACCAGTCCAGGAATGCAAAGCGTTCGGCATTGCGCTCGCGCTCGATGGCTTCGTTATCGGCCAGTGCGCTGGCATCACCCCAACGCTCCACGTTCAGCGAGTGGTCCACGACGAGGTGAGTAGGAGTGACCGGGTTTACTTGGCGTGGATCGCCGCCTGCTTTTGCTACTGCGTCACGCAGGCCGGCTAGGTCGACCAGGGCAGGGGTGCCAAGCAAGTCCTGAAGAACCACACGGGCGGGGCGGAAAGGGATGTCGCTGCTTTTAGATCGAGTGCAAATCACCTTCAGCGCTTCGTTCGGCTCGGCTTCGGTACGCAGGACGTTTTCAGCGAGGATCCGGAGGCTCATTGGCAGGCGGGCAAAGTCGCCACCTATCGCTTTTACAGCTTCAGATACGTTGCAGACGCGGTAGTCGCGACCGTTTACGGCCAGGGTTTGGCCAATGTGCTTGCTCATGCCGGGGACCTCACAGGCGTGTTTTTTGTGAGGCGATATTGCACTTTGTCTAAACTTGAGTCAATTTATCTCCAGCAGAAAAACTTCGGTCGAGCGCCGAATGGTCACCTTGAAGCCTGAAGACCGGCCATTTATCTGCCTGCCAGCCTTTCCCGCACAAAGACAAAAACGAGGAAATCCAAGATGAAATGCAATCAGACCTACCGTAAATCCGTCCGGCATCAGTCCGCTCCTTCCGCTTCGTACCGCTAAAAGCCTGGCTTCGCGGCACTAAAAAAATAAGGAGAGAGCCATGCTGCTGACCGTGCTCGGTTTTTCGATGGTCACCTGTTTCATGTACCTGATCATGACCAAGCGGCTGACCGCCCTGGTCGCCCTGATTGTGGTACCGATCGTGTTTGCCCTGATTGGTGGCTTCTATGCCGGCCTGGGCACGATGATGCTCGACGGCATCAAGACTCTGGCGCCGACTGGCGTCATGCTGACCTTCTCGATTCTTTACTTCGGCATCATGATCGACGCGGGACTGTTCGATTCATTGGTGCGCTGCATCCTGAAGATCGTGAAGGGTGACCCGCTGAAGGTGTTGGTCGGAACCACGATCCTGACCATGCTTGTGTCTCTGGATGGCGACAGTTCCACTACCTACATGATCGTGGTCGCCGCATTCCTGCCGCTTTATCAGCGCCTGGGCATGAGCGTTCTGGGCCTGACCTGCGTGGTCAACATCGCCAACGGCATCATGAACATCTCCCCGTGGGGCGGCCCTACTGCCCGCGCTGCGGCTGCGCTGCATGTCGACGCTATGGATATCTTCCTGCCGATGGTGCCGTCGATGCTGCTGGGCTGCGCCTGCTTGCTCTTCATCGCGATTCTGCTGGGTCGACGTGAGCGTGCTCGCCTGGGTGTGATTGCCGTGGATGATTTCCACAACGGCTCTATCGCGCTGGGTAATGGTTCGCACGAGGAGTGCGATCGCAATCGCCGCCCGCATATGTTCTGGCCCAACCTACTGCTCACTGCAACGATGATTGGCGTGTTGATGGCAGGTATCGTGCCGATTCAGGTGCTGTTCATGGTCTGCTTCGCCATCGCGGTGATGATCAACTACCCACACCTGGAGCAGCAGAAAGAGCGTATCTCCGCTCACGCGGGCAACGTTCTCGCGGTGACTTCGGTCATTTTCGCCGCAGGCATCTTCACCGGCATCCTTTCGGGTACCGGCATGGTCGATGCGATGGCGAAGGGGCTGTTGGCAGTCATTCCTGATGCGTTTGGCCCATACCTGGCGGTGTTCACTGCCTTGGTCAGCATTCCGTTCACCTTCTTCATGTCCAACGATGCCTTCTACTTCGGCATCTTGCCTGTGATCGCCCAGACCGCCGCTACCTACGGAATCTCGCATCTGGAGATCGCCCGGGCATCGGTGGTGGGTCAGCCCGTTCACTTGCTCAGCCCATTGGTGCCTTCGCTCTACCTGCTGGTGGCGTTGGCAAAAGTCGATCTGGGTGACCACCAGCGCTTTGCGTTGAAGTGGGCGCTGCTGGTGAGTATGGCCATGTTGGTAGGTGGCGTGCTGTTCGGAGCGTTTCCGCTCTATCACTCAGCTTCGTGAGTCGGTGGCTGGCCGTCGGCTCTATCGACGGCCAGCTGCCGGTGCTAGTAGCTGGCGCAACCGCGCCTAGAAAAATAAAGGTGTAACCATGCCGTACCGTAGAGCCTGGATTGCTGTATTTCTGTTCTCTCTGGCGATGATCAATTACATGGACCGTATTGCCCTGTCCATCGCTGCCAAACCCATCGCCGAGGAATTCAATCTCAGTGCAGTCGGCATGGGATACCTCTTTTCCTCATTTATCTGGAGTTACGCGCTCTTCCTGATTCCTGTTGGTCTGCTGATCGACCGCTACGGCGCCAAGCGCATCGGTGGTTTTGGCATTCTCGTGTGGTCGGCTGCCACGGCGCTGACCGGTGCAGCGATGAACTTCGCTTCGCTGCTGGCTGCGCGGCTTGTTATGGGCGCTGGTGAATCGGTCAGCAACCCGGTCGGGGCCAAGGTGATTCGTGAGTGGATCCCGAGCCAGGAGCGCGGCACCATCACCGCTGTTTTCAACAGTGGCTCGTACGCAGGGCCAGCGATTTGCTCGATCGTTCTTGCGATGCTGGTCGCCAATGTTGGGTGGCGCTGGTCCTTCGTGATTGCTGGCGGTATCGGCTTCGTTTGGCTGTTGGCTTGGTATCTGTTCTACGGCAAGCCTGAAGATGTGAAGTGGCTGAGCAACCAAGAGCGTAAAACCATCCTGGACTCGCGCTCCGGTGGTGGCAAAGCGGGTGGTGCTGCAGTCGCTCCGTATGGTCTTAAGCGCCTGCTGAAGACACCGACCCTCTGGGGTCTTGCTCTGACCCAAGGCTGCAACGTTTACACCCAATACCTCTTCCTGACCTGGTTGCCGAGCTACCTTCAGCAAGAGCGTCATCTGACGCTGGAAAAAAGTGGTCTGGTGACTGCTATCCCTTATGCTGCGGCTGTTGTGCTCTGCATCGGCCTGGGCAAGCTCAGTGACTGGTACCTGACTCGTGGCGGGGGTGTGAGCTCGGGTAAGCGCCGCAACGTAATTGCGATCTCGATGCTGATTGCCAGCTGCATCCTTTTGGTGCCATTCGCTGACTCTACTGCATCGCTGGTCTTGATTTCGTCGCTGACCTTGGCAGGTATTGCCTCGACCACTTCGCTGAACTTCTCCCTGCTCAATGACCTGCTGCCAAGTGCCGGGGACGTTGGTCGTGCGGTCGCGTTCATTGTTGTTGGCGGTAACCTCTTCGGTGTGGCGGCTCCGATCGTCACTGGCTACGTTGTCCAGGCCACCGGCTCGTACAACTGGGCCTTCATGATCGCAGGCATCCTCCTGGTGGCTGGTGCAGTTATTGCACTGACTATGACTCGTAAGCCAATGGTCCCGCCAACAGTTGAGATCGAACCCCATTTGGAAATGAGCCCGCAGAAGGCATAATGTAGGTGCTGTGGGGCTCGTCTCAATGGAAGAGCCCCACAATCCCATGCCCCAATTCGGAAAAGATATGAATCTGACGCCTCTTCAAGCCCGCGTAGCTCGCGACATCGTTGCCTATGTTCGCCAAGAACAACTGGCTGCGGGGCATCATGTCTCGGAGCTCGGGCTGGCCAAGGCTTTGAAGACGTCTCGGACTCCTATCAAGATCGCCCTGAACTACCTTGCTGAGCGGGGGATGCTGAGTCAGGACCGAAATCGCGGTTTTTTCCTGGCCAAGCCCTATGATGATCTGGCTGAAATTGCCCAGGATTTGTCAGTTTCCATCGATGATCCGATCTATCAGCAGATCGCAGTGATGCGCCTGAATGGACAGATTCCCGAGCAGTTTGCTGAAACAGACCTGATGCGTTTATTCAACATTTCACGCTATATGCTGCGTGGCGTATTGAGTCGCATCCAGCAGGAGGGTTGGATCGAGCAGCGTGCCGGTCAGGGGTGGCAATTCCTGCCGATGATCGATTCGGTCGAAGCCTATGAAGAAAGCTATTCCTTCCGAGCGATCATAGAGCCGGCAGGCCTGCTTGCCCCCACGTTCATGGTCGATACGGAAGCCCTGGCTCGCTGTAAGAAACAGCAGCAGTTCATTGCAGATGGCGGTTACCTGACCATGACGCCTCAGGAGCTATTCGAATCGAATGCTCAGTTCCATGAGACGCTTGCCAGCTTTTCCGGCAACAGATTTCACGTCCAGACGGTTCGTCGTCTGGACCAGCTCCGCCGTTTGGTGGAGTACCGTCAGGCAAGCAAACGCGCTCCTCGCCGAGAGCAGGCGGTTGAGCACCTCGCGATCCTTGCTTGCCTTGAAAAAGGTGATCGCCTTGCGGCTGCTGACCATATGCGTAAGCACCTGGAGCAAGCTCGCCGGCATAAAGTTGCAGCTGAGTTGTTTGAGGCAGTTGAGCTGCCTGGTGAAGCTGTTGTTGAGTCGGCCTGAGCCGACAGTCTGAACCGCTTGTTATGTGAAGTTGTCTTTCCGCTTTTAATCGCGCATCGCTGATCATCAGCGTCAGCGTGCGCCCATCCGCTCCGCACTGAATCGCCCCTGCTTTCCGATCCGCCTGAATAGCGTCTACTATGCAATTAGCACAGAGATTTAACGATCGCAACGCACCGGTTCATAAGCTTGTCATCATCCCTTCATCCCACCTGCATAGGCTGAAGGTGATACCTACAAAGGCAGAATGAGCAAAGAGGACGCAGGGCTATGGATGAATACCAGGAAGAACTACTCGAAACCCAGGCTTACGAACTGGACACCCCGGAGCCGGCTGAAGACGCTACCGAGCTTTAGCCCGCCCGCCGCTGGCTGCGGCGGAACTCCCCCGGCGTGAGGCCCGTCCAGCGCTTGAACGCGCGCTGGAAGGCCTCGGCCGAAGCAAACCCCAACAGATAGGCAATTTCGCCAAAGGCCAGCTCCGTATCACGGATATAGGTCTCGGCCAGGTCGCGCCGTGTTTCGTTGAGCAAGTCGCGAAAGCGCGTGCCTTCCTCAGCCAGCTTGCGGCGCAGTGTCCAGGTGGGCAACTGCAAGTGCAGTGCCACTTCTTCCAGGTCTGGTTCACGGCCACCATTGAGCAGCGGGCCCAACAAGTGGGTAATGCGCTCACCCAGGCTGCGCACCCGTGTGCGCTGCAGCAGCTCTGCCTCGCACAGTTGCAGCAGGTGCTGCCAGGTGCTCGGGCAGTGCCTGGCGTTGGCCAGCTGCAGTGTTGCGCGGCTTAGCCGCAGCCGGTTGCCCTCGGCCGCGAATTGTACAGGCGTGCTGCACAGCGCCTGATAACGCGCAGCGTAGGCGGGCGCGGCAAACTCGATGTCCAGGCGTTCGGCCTGCACGGCCATGCCGGCCAGGTCGGCAAGTTGCGCTAGCCAGCCGGCAAGCAGTGAATCGACCACGAAGCGGTTGTAGTCGTTGTAGGGGCTGATGGAGTAGAAGCGCAACCAGGCGCCCTGGGCATCTTCCTCAAAGCTGGAATGGCCTCGGTAGTTGGCCGCGTACAGTGGTTCGAAGCGCAGCAGGGTGCGTGCAGCCTCACCCAGGTTCGGCGCCTGGGCGGCGGTGATTCCGGCCAGGCCGGCATGCGCAAGGCGGCTCTGGCGCCCCATGTGCAGGCCCAGTGCGCTTTCGCCGCATAACTCGATGGCTGCGTGGCCCAGGTGCATGTAACGGGGGATCGACAAGCGCGCGCCGGCTTCGGCGAGGCGTGGTGCATCCAGGCCATAGCGGCGCAGCAGGGGGTCCGGGTCGTGCCCCAGTTCCCGTAGGGCCTCGATCAGCGGCTGGACAAAGCCTACCGAAAGGTCGCCAAGGCGTACGCGGGGGCTGGCCACGGGCCTACAGCCACAGGTTCAGCAGGCGGGCGCCATGGCTGGGGGCCCCCACCAGCAACTCACCCGACTGGCGGGCAAAGCCCTGGCCGTCGCTGGCCTGTTCCCAGAACTGCCCGCGCATGAACACGCTCATGCTGCTGACGCTGGCCCCTGCGGCCTCGGTCAGGCGTTGCCAGGCGCTCTGTTCGCTGACTTCTCCACGTTGCAGGGGCAGCCCGGCGCTGGCCTCCTGGTGGCGATTGCCACGCCATGGCGCTTCCCAGCTGCCTTTGCCGCTGAGGAACACCGGGTTGGCGATCAGTTGTACCGCTTGTTGTGCCAGTTGCTGATGGTTTTCCGGGTACCAGCTGTCACTGCCCACCAGCACTCCCAGGCGCCCGGCAGGGGTTTGCACGACTTGCAGCGGTTGTTGGCGGCCATCGTGGACGTAGCGGCGCACTTCACTGTCGGGGAACTGCTGGCGCTGTGGCTGGCCCAGCAGTGAGCCATCACCGGCAAACACCAGGCTGCTGTTGAACAGCGGGCCACTGCCGGCGTGCAGCACGCCTTGTTTTACGTAGGGTGCAGGCAGCACGATGGAGCCGGCCACCAAGGTGACGCCGAATTCCTTGGCCAGCCCGCCGAACAACTGCTGGTAGTCCGCAGCCATCTGCTCGGCTTTCATGCGCAGGTGCGCATCGGCGCGCCAATCGTCGCCGTCGGCGCCAAGCATGGCCAGGCCGTAACGCAGCGGGTTGCTCAGCTCCAGCCACTGCAAAGCCTCGCGGCTTTGCGTGACCTGATAAAGCTCGTTTTTTTCCCCGCGAGCCCACAGCCAGGTACCGATGTGCTCCGGCAGCACCACCACCGTGCGCGGGCTCACCAGGCCCTGGGCGCGGGCCTGCTCCAGGTAGGCTGCAAGCTTGCGGTGCAGGCGTTGCAGGTTCTGGTAGTCACCGGGGTACAGCAGCGGCTCGACGCCCAGCAGGTTGCCGTGCTCGCCCGGCACGCCATGGTTGAGTGCCAGCTCGATGCGCAGGTCGGACAGGTAGTGGCCTTCCGGGCGTTGTTGGGTCCAGAAGCCGTAGCCGCACAAGGCGGCGATCATCACTAGCGCCAGGGCGCTTGCCAGGAGTTTTCGCATGAAACAGCGCTGTGCCTTGGTAACGAGATTCCCTAGGGTAGTCTCGCTGTAAATCAGGATCAATAACTTGTCAGTTTCGATCATTGAGGCAATTCAAACGGCTGTTTAATGTCGCTGACAGACAAACGACGGGCCCCGCCGACCAGTGAGGTGCCCGCATACCGTGATCACGCCACCAGGGGACCTTTCCATGGCCGCCGACCGCTACCCGCACCTGCTCGCTCCGCTGGACCTGGGCTTCACCACTTTGCGCAACCGCACCTTGATGGGCTCGATGCACACCGGCCTCGAAGAGCGCCCCGGCGGCTTCGAGCGCATGGCCGCATACTTTGCCGAGCGTGCCCGGGGGGGCGTCGGCCTGATGGTCACTGGTGGCATTGCGCCCAACGATGAAGGTGGGGTGTATTCCGGTGCGGCCAAGCTCAGCACCGAGGAAGAGGCTGACAAGCACCGCATTGTCACCGAAGCGGTGCACGCCGCCGGTGGCAAGGTATGCCTGCAGATCCTGCACGCCGGGCGCTACGCCTACAGCCCACGGCAGGTGGCACCTAGCGCGATCCAGGCGCCGATCAACCCGTTCAAGCCCAGGGGCTGGACGAGGAGGGCATCGAGAAACAGATCGCCGACTTCGTCAATTGTGCGGTGCTGGCCCAGCGCGCCGGGTACGACGGCGTCGAGATCATGGGTTCGGAAGGCTACTTCATCAACCAGTTCCTGGCGGCCCACACCAACCAGCGCACCGACCGCTGGGGCGGTAGCTATGAAAACCGCATGCGCCTGGCGGTGGAAATCGTCAGCCGGGTACGCGGCGCGGTAGGGCCGAATTTCATCATCATCTTCCGCCTGTCGATGCTCGACCTGGTCGAGGGTGGCAGCACCTGGGACGAGATCGAGCTGCTGGCCAAGGCCATCGAGCAGGCCGGCGCGACCTTGATCAACACCGGCATCGGCTGGCACGAAGCGCGTATCCCGACCATCGCTACCAAGGTGCCACGTGCGGCATTCAGCAAGGTCACTGCCAAGTTGCGGGGCGTGGTGAGCATTCCGTTGATCACCACCAACCGTATCAATACGCCGGAAGTGGCCGAAGCCGTATTGGCCGAAGGCGATGCCGATATGGTTTCGATGGCCCGGCCGTTCCTGGCCGACCCGGATTTCGTCAACAAGGCAGCGGCTGGCCGTGCCGACGAGATCAACACCTGCATTGGCTGCAACCAGGCCTGCCTGGACCACACGTTTGGCGGCAAGCTGACCAGCTGCCTGGTCAACCCGCGTGCCTGCCACGAAACCGAGCTCAACTACCTGCCGGTGCGGGCGGTGAAGCGCATTGCCGTGGTTGGCGCCGGCCCGGCTGGCCTGGCTGCGGCTACCGTAGCGGCCGAGCGTGGCCACGCAGTGACCCTGTTTGACGCCGCCAGCGAAATCGGCGGCCAGTTCAACGTGGCCAAGCGGGTGCCGGGCAAGGAGGAGTTCTTCGAAACCCTGCGCTATTTCCGCAACAAGGTGAAAAGCACCGGCGTGGACCTGCGCCTGAATACCCGTGTCGACGTACAGGCGCTGGTGAGCGGCGGCTACGACGAAATCATCCTGGCCACCGGCATCGCACCGCGTACCCCGGCCATTCCAGGTGTCGAGCATGCCAAGGTGCTCAGCTACCTGGACGTGCTGCTTGAGCGCAAGCCGGTGGGCAAGGCTGTGGCGGTGATTGGTGCGGGTGGTATCGGGTTCGACGTTTCCGAGTACCTGGTGCATCAGGGCGTCGCGACCAGCCAGGACCGTGAGGCGTTCTGGAAGGAGTGGGGCATCGATACCCACCTGGAAGCACGCGGTGGCGTGGCTGGGGTGAAGGCCGAGCCGCATGCACCGGCACGGCAGGTGTACCTTTTGCAGCGCAAGAAGTCCAAGGTAGGTGACGGCCTGGGCAAGACAACCGGCTGGATTCACCGCACCGGGCTGAAGAACAAGCGGGTGCAGATGCTGAACAGTGTCGAGTACCTGGGTATCGACGATGCAGGTTTGCACATTCGCGTGGCAGACGGCGAGCCACAGGTGCTGCCGGTGGACAACGTGGTGATCTGCGCCGGGCAGGATCCACTGCGCGAGCTGCAGGACGGGCTGGTGGCGGCGGGGCAGTCGGTGCACCTGATTGGCGGGGCCGATGTGGCGGCCGGAGCTGGATGCCAAGCGGGCGATCAACCAAGGGTCAAGGTTGGCGGCTGAACTCTGAGATCGCCGGGGCCACTGCGCGGCCCATCGCCGGCAAGCCGGGCTCCCACAGGTACTGCGAATTGCTCAAGGCTTGCACAGTACCTGTGGGAGCCCGGCTTGCCGGCGATGGGCTGCAAAGCAGCCCCAAGGTTTCACTGGTAAACTCGCATGATGCTTTTCGATCTCCCCCAAGCCCCCCTACATCCTCTGAGCCTGCCTTGGCTGCAACAAGCCAATGTCGAAGCCGCCATCCTGCGCCTGGACCTGATCGACCCTCTGATCAGCGGCAACAAGTGGTTCAAGCTTCGCCATCACCTGCAGCAAGCCAGCGCCCACAAGGCCCCGGGCCTGATCAGCCTCGGCGGCAACCATTCCAACCACTTGCACGCCCTGGCCGCCGCCGGCAAGCGCTTTGGCTTTGCCACGGCTGGCCTGCTAAGGGGGCACGCCCAGGACACGCCCACCGTGCATGACTTGCAGGCGCTAGGCATGGAACTGCACTGGCTGGGCTACGGCGGCTACCGCGCGCGCAACGAACCTGGTTTCTGGGGGCCTTGGCAGGCACGCTACCCTGGCTGGCAGTGCATCCCCGAGGGCGGTGGCGGGCCAGCCGGTGCGCAGGGTTGTGCCCTGATCATGCGGCAGGCTCGCGCACAAGTTGCGGCACTGGGCTGGTTGGACTACGACGCTTGGTGGCTGGCTGCGGGAACGGGTACTACCTTGGCCGGCCTGGTGCTGGCCGAAGCAGGTGCACATGCCGTACATGGCGCACTGGCTGTGCCAAGGGATCATGGCGTGCCGGAGGCGGTGGCCGCACTGGCCGGCGCGCACGGCTACCAGCTACACGACGCCTGCCGTGGCGGTTTCGGCAAGTTCGACGATGAGCTGCTGGCCTTCATCGCCGAGTGCGAGCAGCACAGCGGTGTACCGCTTGAAGCCCTCTATACCGGCAAGGCCCTGCTGGCCCTGCGTAATCAGGTCGAGGCCGGGCTGTTCGCGCCCGGCACTCGCCTTATCTTCGTGCACACCGGTGGCCTGCAGGGCCGGCGCGGTTACTTGTAGGGCAGCATGCGCAGCAGCGTGTTGTCGCGCTGCACATAGTGGTGGTACAGCCCGGCCACCGCGTGCAGGCCGATCAACCAGTAGCCCCAACTGCCCACGCGCTCATGCCAACCTTTGATGAATTTGGCCTGGTCCGGGTTAGGGCCGATCAGGTGCGGCAGCTCCAGGCCGAAGAACGGCACCGGTTTGTCGGCGGCGCTGAGGATCAGCCAGCCGGCCAGCGGCAGGCCGATCATCAGCAGGTACAGCGACAGGTGCATCAGGTGCGCAAGGCCGGTCTGCCAGGCCGGCGGCTTGGGCACGATGGGCGGGGTAGGACGGCTCAGGCGGATGGCCAGGCGCAGCCACACCAGTACGAACACGCTGAGCCCGAGCATGAAGTGCAGGTCTTTCATCAGGTTGCGTTCGGCACTGTCCTTGGGGAACAGGCCACGCAGTTCGATGAGTGCATAGACAGCGGCCAGCAGCACCAGCATCAGCCAATGCAGGGCGATGGACAGGCGCGCGTAATGGGTCGCGGGGGTGGATAAAACCATGATCGGTCCTCGTCATCAGGTCGGAATGGCGCTCTTGTTGGCGCTCAGGTACCACTGTAGTGGTTACCAGGAACAAATCTTTGCGCTGGGTCTGTGAAAATTGTGTTGCCTGCACTGGCCTCTTCGCAGCACAAGGCTGCTCCTACAGGGACCGCACAGGCCTTGAGAGCCGTGCGGCCTCTGTAGGAGCAGCCTTGTGCTGCGAAGAGGCCGGGTCAGACAACATCACGCCTCGGCTGAAAATGGCCAGCTGTCAGCCACCAGAAACACCCGTTCCACCTCCTGCCAGGCACCATCAACCTCCTGCTCCAACCTCACCAGCAACTGCGCCGGGGCCTGTCGCTCCAGCACATGCAGCCAAGCTGCAAATTGCTCCACCGTCCAGGATTCGCCTGCCTCGACCCGCGCCGGTGCCAGCCAGGCATGCCGTTGCAGCGGCTGCCAATGTTCACCCTCTGCCATCACCCAATCCCGCCGCCGCACCCAGCGCCCGCGCAAGTGCTGCGGATTGGCGCCCTCCGGTGGTCTGGCATGCCCGGGCCACGGATAGAACAGATACCCCCCCAGCCACACATGTGCCTGTAGCTCATCAATCCCCAGCTGGCTCAGCACCTCGCGGCTTAGCGCCCCCTTCGACATGGGCAACTGGTGCCCCGCCAGGTGCGCAAGCTTGGTCCCCAGCCGGTCATGGCAGCCAGGCCCAAGCCAGGCGTGCGGGTCGTACCCGGCGCCTTGCGGCCCCAGGTACAACTTGATCGCCAGTTCCAGGTGGTGCACGCCGTCACGGTCACGCAGCACCACGTCCAGCTCGCCCAGCGTACGCCCAGCGTCACGAATCGCCAGGTTGGCAGCCAGCAGCTCTATGCCCGGCGCCTGGCCCAGGGCGAATTGCCACAGGCGTTCGTAGTAGTGCCCCAGCCGCCGGCTGCCCAGCTTTGCCAGCCAGTCTTGCAAGGGGCGGTCATCCTCATCCAGCGCCCGCAACCACTGCTCAAGGCGCGGCGGCTGCTCTGCCCACAGGCTGCCTGCCAGTGGGTGGCGCTGGGGGCAGGGCGGGGCGCTGAGCAAGGGCGGCGACAGCAGGGCCCAGGCCAAGTCGCGTACCGCAGGGCGGCGCAGTTGCCGGGGCAGGTCATGTAGATGCATGAATGGCGTCATGCAGCGAGCATAGCCGGTTTGCCGCTGCCCGGTGGTTTCGCCCATAATCGGCCCATCGTCACCCGCCGCAGAGCCTCGCAGGAGCCCCATGGAGCAATTTCGCAATATCGGTATCATCGGTCGCCTTGGCAGCTCGCAGGTGCTCGACACCATTCGCCGACTGAAAAAATTCCTCCTCGAGCGCCACTTGCATGTGATCCTCGAGGACACCATTGCTGAAGTACTGCCTGGCCATGGCCTGCAAACGTCTACCCGCAAACTGCTGGGCGAGGTCTGTGACCTGGTCATCGTGGTCGGCGGCGACGGCAGCCTGCTGGGCGCCGCACGTGCCCTGGCCCGGCATAATATTCCGGTGCTGGGCATCAACCGTGGCAACCTGGGCTTCCTCACCGACATCCGCCCCGACGAACTGGAAGAGAAAGTCGCCGAAGTGCTCGACGGCCACTACCTGGTGGAAAACCGCTTCCTGCTGCAGGCCGAGGTGCGTCGCCACCATGAAGCCATTGGCCAGGGTGATGCGTTGAACGACGTGGTGCTGCACCCGGGCAAGTCGACGCGCATGATCGAGTTCGAGATCTACATCGACGGCCAGTTCGTCTGCAGCCAGAAGGCCGACGGCCTGATCGTGGCCACCCCCACCGGTTCCACCGCCTACGCGTTGTCGGCTGGCGGCCCGATCATGCACCCCAAGCTTGATGCCATTGTCATCGTGCCGATGTACCCGCACACCTTGTCGGGCCGGCCGATCGTGGTCGACGGCAACAGCGAGCTGAAGATCGTGGTGTCCAAGGACCTGCAGATCTACCCGCAGGTGTCCTGTGACGGCCAGAACCACTTCACCTGCGCCCCCGGCGACACCATCACGGTGAGCAAGAAGCCGCAGAAGCTGCGCCTGATCCACCCGCTGGACCATAATTATTACGAAGTCTGCCGCACCAAACTGGGTTGGGGCAGCCGTCTGGGGAGCAGGGACGACTGATGCTCGATCCGGCGCGAAGTTTCGACATCATCGGTGACGTGCACGGCTGTGCGCTGACCCTTGAACGCCTGCTCGACGCCCTCGGTTACAAGCGTGTGGCCGGCGTATGGCGCCACCCGCGGCGCCTGGCGCTGTTCCTGGGCGATATCGTCGACCGCGGGCCACGCATTCGCGAGGCACTGCACATCGTCCACGGCATGGTCGAGGCCGGCCAGGCGTTCTGCATCATGGGCAACCACGAATACAACGCCCTGGGCTGGGTCACCCCGGCGCTGCCTGGCAGCGGCAAAGCCTATGTGCGCGAGCACACGCCACGCCATGCCCGGCTGATCGACGAAACCCTGACCCAGTTCGCCCACCACCCCGGCGACTGGCACGACTTCGTCAACTGGTTCTACCAGCTGCCGCTGTTCATCGACGCCGGGCGCTTCCGCCTGGTGCATGCCTGCTGGGACCCGCGGTTGATCGAGCCGCTGCGCCAGCAATACCCCGACGGGCGCATCGATGAACATTTCATTCAGGCCTCGGCGGTGAGTGGCAGTTTTGCCGATACGGTGTGCAACCGCCTGCTGCGCGGCACCGACATGCGCCTGCCGGACGGCCTGACCCTGACCGGCGGTGACGGCCTGACCCGTGCCTTCTTCCGCACCAAGTTCTGGGAAGAAGACCCGCAAACTTACGGCGACATCGTGTTCCAGCCCGATGCCCTGCCTGCGGAAGTGGCCAGCACCCCGCTCAGCCACACCCAGAAAAACGCCTTGCTGCGCTATGCCGAGGACGAGCCCTTGCTGTTCGTTGGCCATTACTGGCGCAGCGGCCGGCCAGCGCCGATCCGCGCCAACCTGGCGTGCCTGGACTACAGTGCCGTGCTCTACGGCAAGCTGGCCGCCTACCGGCTGGATGATGAAACCCGCATTGACCCGCACAAGTTCGTCTGGGTCGACGTCGACCGCCCACAGGCCAACCAATGAACATTATTGAAGTGATGCGCCTGCCGCTGTCGGTCGACCTCAGCGGTTTCGTCCACCTGTTGCAGCGCCTGCAAGTGCCGCACCGGGTGAGCGAAGAGGGCGATGCCCAAGTCCTCTGGGCCCCCGACACCCTTGCCGAAGACGTGCTGCAACTCTACCAGCGCTACCCCGACGGCAACGCCGATATCCAGGCAACAGAGGAAGCTGTGGGAGCGGGCTTGTCGGGGCGCCGAACCGCCGCGAATGCCCCAACACAGCCCTCCCTGACTGAACAGGCCAAAGCCTGCAAGGTCACCACCCTCACCCTGCTGCTGTGCTTCATCGTCGCCGGCCTCACCAGCCTGGGCGACAACTTCACCACCATCAGCTGGTTCACCTTCCTCGACTTCCGCGTCCAGGGCGACTACCTGTACTTCAGCTCGCTGGCGCAAACCCTGGATGCAGGCCAGTGGTGGCGCCTGGTATCGCCCATGCTGCTGCATTTCGGCGTGCTGCACCTGGCCATGAACAGCCTGTGGTACTGGGGCTGGGCAAACGCATCGAACTGCGCCAGGGCCCCTGGGTACTGCTGGGCCTGACACTGCTGTTCAGCCTGGTGTCCAACCTGGCCCAGCACTACACCAGCGGGCCGAGCCTGTTCGGCGGCCTGTCTGGCGTGTTGTACGGCTTGCTCGGGCATATCTGGCTGTATCAGTGGCTGGCGCCCAACCGTTACTTCAACCTGCCCAAGGGCGTGCTGGTGATGATGCTGATCTGGCTGGTGGTGTGCCTGACCGGTGTGGTCGGCACCCTGGGCCTCGGCCAGATCGCCAACGCCGCCCATGTCGGCGGGTTGCTCATCGGATGCCTGACCGGGCTCTTGGGTGGGGCGCTGGCCAGGCGTAAACTGTCGGCTTGAATCAGGAGACACTATGTCCACTTTCGCGCAAATGATTGAAAACATCACCCCGGAAATCTACGAGAGCCTGAAACTGGCTGTGGAAATCGGCAAATGGTCGGATGGCCGCAAGCTTACCGCCGAGCAGAAAGAGCTGTCGCTGCAGGCCGTGATCGCCTGGGAGATGAAAAACCTGCCTGAAGACCAGCGCACCGGCTACATGGGCCCGCAGGAGTGCGCATCGAAGTCTGCGCCGATCGCCAACATTCTGTTCAAGTCGGACTCGGTACATTGATCGAACTCGCTCGTGGCTCGTTGAGCAAGATGGCGGTCAGCCTGCAGGCACCCGTGGTGCAATACAGCTTCCGCCTGGATGACACGCAGGTGCCGGTCAACCCATTGATCGGCCAGCGCCTGCGCCTGGAATACCTCGGCGCCATTCACTGCAGCCATTGCGGCAAGCGCACCAAGACCAGCTTCAGCCAAGGTTACTGCTACCCGTGCATGACCAAGCTGGCCCAGTGCGACGTGTGCATCATGGCCCCCGAAAAATGCCACTACGACGCCGGCACCTGCCGCGAGCCGTCGTGGGGTGAACAGTTCTGCATGACCGACCATGTGGTGTACCTGGCCAATTCGTCAGGGATCAAGGTCGGCATTACCCGCGCCACCCAGCTGCCCACCCGCTGGCTCGACCAGGGCGCCAGCCAGGCCCTGCCGATCATGCGTGTGGCTACCCGTCAGCAGTCGGGCCTGGTCGAAGACGTGCTGCGCAGCCAGGTGCCGGACCGCACCAACTGGCGCGCACTGCTCAAGGGCGATGCCGAGGTGCTCGACCTGCCGGCTATCCGCGATCAGATCTTCGACGCCTGCGCCGACGGCCTGCGCGAGCTGCAAGGGCGCTTTGGCCTGCAGGCGATCCAGCCGCTGCCCGACGCCGAAGTGGTGCAAATGAAGTACCCGGTCGAGGCCTACCCGACAAAGATCGTCAGCTTAAACCTCGACAAGGACCCGGTGGCCGAAGGCACGCTGCTGGGCATCAAGGGCCAGTACCTGATCTTCGACACCGGTGTGATCAATATTCGCAAGTACACGGCCTACCAGTTGGCCGTGCTCCAGTAAAAAGGACCTGCACATGCGTACCGAACAACCGCAAGTGATCTACCTCAAGGATTACCAGGCGCCCGAGTACCTGATCGACGAGACGCACCTGACCTTCGAGCTGTTCGAGGACCACACCCTGGTTCACGCGCAACTGGTCATGCGCCGCAACCCGGCACGCGGTGCCGGCCTGCCGCCCTTGGTGCTCGACGGCCAGCAGCTGGAACTGCTGCGCGCCGCGCTGGATGACCAGGAACTGCAGGCGGGCGATTACCAGCTCGAAGCCGACAGCCTGACGCTGCATCCCAAGGCCGAGCAATTCACCCTCGACACCAGCGTGAAGATCCACCCCGAGCGCAACACCGCGCTGGAAGGCCTGTACAAGTCGGGCAAGATGTTCTGCACCCAGTGCGAGGCCGAGGGCTTCCGCAAGATCACCTACTACCTCGACCGCCCGGACGTGATGAGCACCTTCACCACCACGGTGATCGCCGAGCAGCACCGCTACCCGGTGCTGTTGTCCAACGGCAACCCGACGGGCAGCGGCCCGGCTGAGGATGGCCGCCACTGGGCAACCTGGGAAGACCCGTTCAAGAAGCCGGCCTACCTGTTCGCACTGGTGGCCGGTGACCTGTGGTGTGTCGAGGACACCTTCACGCGCCAGTCTGGCCGTGATGTGATGCTGCGCATCTATGTCGAGCCCGAGAACCTCGACAAGTGCGACCACGCCATGGTCAGCCTGAAGAAGTCGATGCGCTGGGATGAGGAAGTCTATGGCCGCGAGTACGACCTGGACATCTTCATGATCGTTGCGGTCAACGACTTCAACATGGGCGCCATGGAAAACAAGGGCCTGAACATCTTCAACTCCAGCTGTGTGCTGGCCCGTGCCGAAACCGCCACCGATGCCGCGCACCAGCGCGTCGAAGGTGTGGTCGCCCACGAGTACTTCCACAACTGGTCGGGCAACCGCGTCACCTGCCGTGACTGGTTCCAGCTGTCGCTCAAAGAAGGCTTCACGGTGTTCCGCGATGCCGAGTTCAGCGCCGACATGAACTCGCGCACGGTCAAGCGCATCGAAGACGTCGCCTACCTGCGCACCCACCAGTTTGCCGAAGACGCAGGCCCGATGGCCCACCCGGTGCGCCCGGACAGCTTCATCGAAATCTCCAACTTCTACACCCTGACCGTGTACGAGAAGGGTGCCGAAGTGGTGCGCATGGTCCGCACCTTGCTGGGGGCCGAAGGCTTCCGCAAGGGCAGCGACCTGTACTTCGAGCGCCACGATGGCCAGGCGGTGACCACCGACGACTTCATCAAGGCCATGGAAGACGCCAACGGTGTCGACTTCACCCAGTTCAAGCGTTGGTACAGCCAGGCGGGCACCCCGCGCCTGGAAGTCAGCGAGGCCTACGATGCTGGCGCTCAGACCTACAGCCTGACCTTCCGCCAGAGCTGCCCGCAAACCCCGGACAAGGCCGAAAAGCTGCCGTTCGTGATCCCGGTCGAGCTGGGCCTGCTGGACGCTGCGGGCAACGACCTGCCGCTGCAACTGGCCGGTGAAGCTGCTGCCAGTGGCACCAGCCGTGTGCTGTCGGTGACCGAGGCCGAGCAAACCTTCACCTTCGAGGGTGTCCGGGCCAAACCGCTGCCTTCGCTGCTGCGCGGTTTCAGTGCGCCGGTGAAACTCAGCTTCCCTTATGACCGCGACCAGCTGATGTTCCTGATGCAGCACGACAGCGACGGCTTCAACCGCTGGGAAGCGGGCCAGCAGCTGTCGGTGCAGGTACTGCAAGAGCCTGATTGGCCAGCATCAACGCGGCGAAGCCCTGAAACTCGACCAACGCCTGATCACTGCCCTGGGCACTGTGCTGGGCAACGAGTCGCTGGACGCCGCCATGGTTGCCGAGATGCTTTCGCTGCCGGGTGAGGCCTACCTCACCGAAATCAGCCAGGTGGCCGACGTGGACGCCATCCACGCTGCCCGTGAGTTCGCCCGCCAGCAAATCGCCGAGCAGCTGTTCGACGCCCTGTGGGCCCGCTACCAGGCCAACCGTGAAGTGTCGCGCAACACCGCCTACGTGGCCTCTGCCGAGCACTTCGCCCGCCGTAGCCTGCAGAACATTGCCCTGTCGTACCTGATGCAGAGCGGCAAGCCGCAGGTGCTGGAAGCGACCCTGGAGCAGTTCGATCAGTGCGACAACATGACCGAACGCCTCACGGCCTTGGCGGTGCTGGTCAACTCGCCGTTTGAAGCCGAACGGGCCAAGGCCCTGGAAGCCTTTGCCGAGCACTTCAAGGACAACCCGCTGGTCATGGACCAGTGGTTCAGCGTACAGGCGGCCAGCGCGCTGCCGGGTGGGCTGGCGCGGGTCAAGGCGTTGATGCAGCACCCGGCGTTCACCCTGAAGAACCCGAACAAAGTACGTGCGCTGATTGGTGCCTTTGCCGGGCAGAACCTGGTCAACTTCCATGCGGCGGATGGCTCGGGCTACCGTTTCCTGGCGGACCTGGTGATCGAACTGAATGCGCTGAACCCGCAGATTGCCTCGCGGCAACTGGCCCCGCTGACCCGCTGGCGCAAGTATGACGCTGCGCGCCAGGCGCTGATGAAGGGCGAGCTGGAGCGGATTCTGGCTTCTGGCGAGCTGTCCAGTGATGTGTATGAAGTGGTGAGCAAGAGCCTGGCTTAAGGGCCAAAGGGGCTGCTGTGCAGCCCATCGCGACACAAGGCCGCTCCTACAGGGGATTGCGTACCCTTTGTAGGAGCGGCCTTGTGTCGCGATGGGCCGCACAGCGGCCCCGGCTTTTTCAAGCCGACAACAAAACATAACACCCCGCCCGTTGTATCTCCGCCAACATCCCCGCTACAGTCCCCTCAAGCTATTGCAGGCCTCTAGATCAGGCTATTCGCAGTACCTGCAATGCATTGACCCACCAAAAAGAACACAACAAGGGGGCAGTCATGAGGGAACAGCTACGGGCGCCAGCCAGGCGTGGTGCCTGGCCATGGGCGGCCAGCGCAGTGCTGGCATTGGCATTGGGGGTGTGGGCCGACAGTGCCCAGGCCGCCGCAGCCGACGAATACTCCACCGAATCGGCCAAGGCCAGCCAAAGCCTGCTGATCGGCGCCACCCATGCCGGCAAGCGCCTGGTGGTGGTGGGGGATCGCGGCCACATTCTGTTCTCCGACGACCAGGGCAACACCTGGACCCAGGCCCGGGTACCTACCCGGCAATTGCTCACCGCCGTGTTCTTCCTCGATGACAAGCGCGGCTGGGCGGTCGGCCATGATGCGCAGATCCTCGTCAGCAGCGACGGCGGCGCGACCTGGACCAAGCAGTTCGAAGACCTTGCCCGTGAAGCGCCCTTGCTCGATGTCGCCTTCCTCGATGCGCAGCACGGCTTTGCCGTGGGTGCCTACGGCGCCTTGCTGGAAACCACAGACGGCGGCCAGCACTGGCAGGACGTTGCCGAGCGCCTGGACAACCCTGACCAGTTACACCTGAACGGCATCGCCCGGGTGCGTGACGCCGGCCTGTTCATCGTCGGCGAGCAGGGCGGCATGTTCCGCTCGGCTGACAACGGCCAGACCTGGGCCAAGGTCCAGGGCCCCTACGAGGGTTCGCTGTTCGGCGTGATCGGCACCGCTCAGCCGCATGCCCTGCTGGCCTACGGCCTGCGCGGCAACCTGTTCCGTTCCACCGATTTTGGTGACAGCTGGCAGCCGATCGAACTCAAGGCCACACGCGGTAACCTCGAATTCGGCCTGGCAAGCGCTACGCTTCTCGATGATGGCACCCTGGTGCTGGTCGGCAACGGCGGCAGCGTGCTGCGCAGTACCGATGGCGGCCAGACCTTCAGCGTATACAACCGTGCCGACCGCATTGCCCTGGCTGGCGTCAGCGGCCTGGCCAATGGCGGCCTGCTGCTGGTGGGGCAGGGCGGTGTACACCTGGCGGATGCCCAGGGTGCCGAGGGGGCGAGCCGATGACCAGCAGGGAGAGCATTACCATGCACCCGCACCACCAGGACAAGGCCACGCTGCTCGAACGCCTGATCTTCAACAACCGCCCCGTGGTCATCGCCCTGTGCGTGCTGGTGAGCATTTTCCTGTTCTGGCAGGCCACGCAAATTCGCCCCTCCACCAGTTTCGAAAAGATGATCCCGCTGCAGCACCCGTTCATCGAGCAGATGATGGAGCACCGCAACGACCTGGCCAACCTGGGCAACACCGTGCGCATTTCGGTGGAGGCGGTGAATGGCGACATCTTCGACAAGGACTACATGGAGACCCTGCGCCAGGTCCATGACGAAGTGTTCTACATCCCCGGCGTCGACCGTGCGGGGCTGAAGTCGCTGTGGAGCCCCAGTGTGCGCTGGAGCGAGGTTACCGAAGAGGGCTTTTCCGGTGGCGAGGTGATCCCCAACACCTACAACGGCTCGCAGGACAGCCTCGACACCCTGCGCGACAACGTGCTCAAGTCTGGCCAGGTGGGGCGGCTGGTGGGCAACAACTTCAAGTCCAGCATCGTCGATGTGCCGTTGCTGGAGAGCTACCCCGACCCACAGGACCCAGGCAAGCAGGTGAAGCTGGACTACCAGCAGTTCTCGCACCTGCTGGAAGAGAAGATCCGCGACAAGTTCCAGGCGCAGAACCCCAATGTGAAAATCCACATTGTCGGCTTCGCCAAGAAGGTCGGTGACCTGATCGATGGCCTGGTGATGGTGGCGATGTTCTTCGGCGTCGCCCTGGCCATTACTTGGGTACTGTTGTACTGGTTCACCTGGTGCATCCGCAGCACCATTGCCGTGCTCATCACTACCTTGGTGGCGGTGGTCTGGCAGTTGGGGCTGATGCATGCGGTGGGCTTTGGCCTGGACCCATACTCGATGCTGGTGCCGTTCCTGATCTTCGCCATCGGCATTTCACACGGTGTGCAGAAGATCAACGGTATTGCCTTGCAGTCGAGTGATGCCGACAACGCCCTCACGGCGGCCCGGCGCACCTTCCGCCAGCTGTTCCTGCCGGGGATGATCGCCATCCTCGCCGACGCGGTGGGCTTCATCACCCTGCTGATCATCGATATCGGCGTGATTCGTGAACTGGCCATCGGTGCCTCCATCGGCGTGGCGGTCATCGTGTTCACCAACCTGATCCTGTTGCCGGTGGCTATTTCCTATGTCGGCATCAGCAAGAAGGCCATCGAGCGCAGCAAGAAGGACGCGACCCGCGAGCACCCGTTCTGGCGCCTGCTGTCGAACTTCGCCAGTGCCAAGGTGGCGCCGGTGTCCGTGGCCCTGGCGCTGGTCGCCTTCGCCGGTGGCCTGTGGTACAGCCAGAACCTGAAGATTGGCGACCTCGACCAGGGCGCGCCGGAGCTGCGCCCCGACTCGCGCTACAACCAGGACAACAGCTTCATCATCAGCAACTACTCGACCAGTTCCGATGTGCTGGTGATCATGGTCAAGACACCGCCGGAGCAGTGCTCGGTCCACTCGACCATGGCGCCGATCGACGAACTGATGTGGACCATGCAGAACACCCCGGGTGTGCAATCGGCGATTTCCCTGGTGACTGTTTCCAAGCAGGTGATCAAGGGCATGAACGAGGGCAGCCTTAAATGGGAAACCCTGTCGCGCAACCCGGACATCCTCAACAACTCCATCGCCCGTGCCGACGGCCTGTACAACGGTGATTGCTCGCTGGCGCCGGTGCTGGTCTTCCTAAACGACCACAAGGCCGAGACCCTGGAGCGGGTTACCGCCGTGGCCAAGGCGTTTGCCGACAGCCACAGCAAGGAAGGCTTGCAGTTCCTGCTGGCGGCGGGCAATGCCGGGATCGAGGCGGCGACCAACGAAGTGATCAAGTCGGCCGAGTTGACCATCCTGATCCTGGTGTATATCTGCGTGGCGGTGATGTGTCTGATTACCTTCCGCTCGTTCGCCGCCACCCTGTGCATCGTCCTGCCGTTGGTACTGACCTCGGTGCTGGGCAATGCGCTGATGGCCTACATGGGCATCGGGGTGAAGGTGGCGACCTTGCCGGTGGTGGCGCTGGGCGTGGGGATTGGCGTGGACTACGGCATCTACATCTACAGCCGGCTGGAAAGTTTCCTGCGGGCCGGGTTGCCGTTGCAGGAAGCCTATTACCAGACCCTGCGCTCGACGGGTAAAGCCGTGTTGTTCACTGGCTTGTGCCTGGCCATCGGCGTGTGCACCTGGATCTTCTCGGCGATCAAGTTCCAGGCCGACATGGGGCTGATGCTGACCTTCATGCTGCTGTGGAACATGTTTGGTGCGCTGTGGCTGCTGCCGGCGCTGGCGCGGTTCCTGATCAAGCCGGAGAAGATGGTGGGCAAGGAGGGGGGCTCCATTTTCGCCCATTGAATAGTCGGGGGCCGCTTTGCGGCCCATTCGCAGCACAAGGCTGCTCCTACAGGAGGTTTGCATTTCCCGGTAGGAGCAGCCTTGTGCTGCGAATGGGCTGCAAAGCAGCCCCGGGGTTATAATGGCGCCACATCTCCCACAGGTAACCCCATGTCCCCCCTCGCCACCGCCCTGCAAACCTGCGACATGCTCTTGATCGACGGCCTGCACGCCTTCGACTTCACCGCCGACGAATCCGGCCTTACCGTCGAATGCATGGACGGCCGTCAGCTGCGCCGCTGGTCCTTCACCCCCGATCAAGTCGCCGCCGCTATCGCTACCGGTGATGAGTGGCAACTCAACGATGCCAGCGGTGAGCATCGTCTAGTCTGTATGAGTGCCTTTCGCGCCCCGGATGATGACCAAGATGAACCGGACCTGGACGAGCCTGCTGACCGCTAGCCTGATGAGCCTGACTATCCATGCCCACGCCGCGACCTTGCTGGTGGGCAGCTACACCGACGGCGCCAGCCAGGGTATCTACCGCTATCAGTTCGACGACAAGGCCGGCAAGATAAACCCTACGCCCCTGCAGGTAGTGAAAAGCGTCAGCCCTTCGTGGCTGGTACTGTCGGCCGACCAGCGTCAGCTGTTCGCGGTGAATGAAACCCCGCAGGGCCATGCCAGCAGTTTCAGCATCAGCAGCAAAGGCGAAATCAAGCCGCTCAACCAGGTGGCCACCCAAGGCGACGAGCCGACCCACGCCAGCCTCAGCCGTGACCAGCGCTACCTGTTCGTGGCCAACTACGCGGTCAAGCCCGACCCCGGTGGCAGCCTGGTGGTGATCCCGGTGGCCAGGGACGGCAAGCTCAAGCGCGCGGTGCAACAGGCCCGGCACAAGGCGAGCGGGGTCAACCCTGAGCGCCAGGCCGGTGCCCACGTGCATTCACTGGTGCTGTCACCCAATGGCCAGCATGTCTACGCCTGCGACCTGGGTGCAGACAAGGTGTTCATCTACCGTTACGACGGCGCCAGTGCCGACAAACCGCTCAGCCCGGCAATCCCGGCCTCGGTGGACTTGCCGCCAGGCAGCGGGCCACGTCACCTGCTGTTCGACGCCAAGGGCCGGCATGCCTACCTGACGCTGGAAATGAGCGGCGAAGTGGTGATGTTCGACGTCAAGGACGATGCGTTGCTTGAGCGCCAGCGCCTGCCACTGACCGAACTGCACGACCAGGCTGCCAAGGCGGCGGGGGGCTTGCACTTGTCTGCGGACGGGCGTTTCCTTTACGTGAGCAACCGTGGCACAGCCAACGAGATCGTCGTGTTCAGCGTAGGCAAGGACGATGGCCAGTTGGCGTTCCTGCAGCGTCGCTCGGTGGAAGGTGATCACCCCCGGGAATTTGCCCTGGCCCCGAGTGACAACTTCCTGCTGGTGGCCAACCAGAAGAGCAACCAGATCGTGGTGATACGCCGCGACCCGCGCAGTGGCAAACTGCTGGAGACGGTGCAGACGCTGAAGCAGGATGCACCCTCGGACCTCAAGTTCATCGAGTGATATCGATCAGCGCGATAATCGGTACTGCCGCAATGAATTTTTGCGTGCGGCCTCGGCGGCGTAAGTTTGACCCAAGGCCCAAACGGGCCAACATCAAACCACCGCCGTCGAGGTCAGCCCAGATGAACTTCAATCTCTTCCCGGTCATTGCCGCATCCGCCATTTCCGCATCGGTCGTATTGCCAACGCATGCCCATGCCGACAGCAGCGCCAAAGCGTCCGCTACCCACAGCTACACCGAACAGTACCTGCGCCAAAGTGCCAACTTCCATGCGGCCCTGAGTGGCAAACAGCACCACTGAGCCTTGCGCGGTCCCCTGTAGGAGCGGCCTTGTGTCGCGATAGGGCCGCAAGGCGGCCCCGGCTATCTCGGCTGTGATGCAGATATTGGGGGCCGCTGCGCGCCCCTATCGCGACACAAGGCCGCTCCTACAAGGGATCGTGTGAACTCATTTGGCCATGACAGACCTGAACAGCCCGAAGCCAGCCACCCCTCCAGCCAGCTCCGCACCCGCGGATAAGCCGCCTCGGCGAACCACTGCGGTTCGACCCCGGCAAACTGGCGCATCAGGGGCAACAACGCGGCATCGGCCAGGCTGGGGTGATCGGCCAGCAAGTAGGCGCGCCCCGCCAGCAGGCCTTCGAGCTCCGCCAGCCAGGCCTCGGCCTGCTGGCGGTAATGCTCGCGGGAATGCTCCGGGTAGCGCTCGGCATACTTGTACAGGTTCACCTGCGCCTTGAACGTGCTGTCATTGCGTGCAATCAGCACTTCAGCCTGCTGCGCGGCCACTGGGTCGGCCTGTAGCTGCCAGTCCTGCGGGTCGTTTTGCGTCAGCGCCCAGCGCATGATGTCCAGGCTCTCTTCCAGCACACCGGCACCGGTGTCCAGCACCGGCACCGTGCCCTTGGGCGACAAGGCCAGCAATGCTGCCGGCTTGTTCTTCATCGCCACCTCACATATTTCCACCCCGCACCCGGCATAGCGCAAGGCCAGGCGCGCGCGCATGGCCCACGGGCAGCGGCGGAACGAGTAGAGAATCACCCGCACACCTCCACGTCACTCAGGCCATTGCCTTGGCGACGCACCTGGATCTGCACCGGGATGCGCTCGTGCATTTCCTGCACGTGGGAAATCACCGCCACCTTGCGGCCCTGGGCCTGCAAGCCGTCGAGGGCGTCCATGGCCAGTTGCAGCGACTCGGGGTCGAGGCTGCCGAAGCCTTCGTCGATGAACAGCGACTCGATGCGCAGGGTGCTGGAGGCCATCGAGGCCAGGCCCAGGGCCAGGGCCAGCGATACCAGGAAGGTTTCCCCGCCCGACAGCGAGTGCACCGAGCGCAGTTCGTCGCCCATCTCGGTGTCCAGCACCAGCAGGCCCAGGGCGCTGCCGCCGCGCTTGAGGCGGTAGCGGCGGGCCAGTTGGCGCAGCTGGGTGTTGGCGTGGTGCAGCAGCAGGTCGAGGTTGTAACCCTGGGCAATCTTGCGGAACACATCACCCGAGGCCGAACCTATCAGGGCGTTCAGGCGTGCCCAGCGTTGCCATTGCTGATGGGCCTGTTCGATTTCTGCCGCCAATGCCTGGTGCGCTTGCTGGCGGCGCTGGTCGTCGGCCTGCTGTGCGCGCAGTTCGGCGCACTGCTGCTCATGGCCGGCCAGGCGCTCGCGCATCGCGGTCAGGGCCTGCTCCAGCGCTTCGCTCGAGGTGTCCACGGTCATTTGTGCGGCGTGTTGGTGCAAGCGCTGCTCGCGTTCCTGCAACAACACACGGCCCTGCTCGATGGCTTTTTCGGCGTTTTGCAGGCGCTGACGCAGTTCATTGACTTGCGCATCGTCCATGGCCAGCAGGCGATCCAGGCCGGCGTCGTCCAGTTCGGGGTGCTCGCTGCGCCACTGGGCGATCAGGCCCTGCAACTGCTGGCATTCGGCGTCCAGCGCTTGATGCTGCTGGGCGTTGGCCTTGAGCTCACTGGCCAGTTGCACACCCTGGGTGCGTAAGTCTTGCAGGCGCTGAGCGGTGTCGGCATCGAGGGCGCGGGCTTGCTCCAGCGTGGTGTCCATGTGTTGCTGCCAGGCTTCGGCACTGGTGTGCTCACCCAGCAGTTCGCCGAGCGAGGCCTGGGCCTGCTGGCGTTGCTCGTCGAGGGCAGCCAGCCTCTGCTGCAATTGCTGCAGGCCTTGTACGCGTGTCTGTTGCTGGTCGCGCAGCTTGTCCAGCTGGCCTTGGCGGGCTTGCTGTTCTTCCAGTTCGTCCTTGCGTTGCTCCAGTTGCTGCAGGCGCTGGGCAATCTGCTGGTCCAGGGCGAGGAAGGCATTGGCCGGGTCTTCGTTGAGGGCCTTGAGGGCATCCTCGGGCAATACGCCGGCCAGGTCGTTCAGGCCTTGCTGCAGTTGCTGCGCGTCGTTGGCCAGCGCTTGGTGTTGTTGCTCCAGGTGGCGCTGGGCCTGCTGCTGGGCGTCGTGGGCAGCCTGCAGTTGCTGGTTGAGGCGGGCGGCGTCTTTTTGCAGGGCGAGCAGGGCGCTCTGGCGCTTCTCGTCCTGGCCGATTTCTTCTTCAAGGCGCCGCAGTTGGCTGTCGAGCCAAGCGCTGCGGGCCTTGTCGTCCTGAGGGGCGAGGGCTGGCCACAGGCTGTGTGCCTGTACCTCGGCCACCAGGGGTTGCAGCTGTTCGCCCAGTTGCTGCTGTTGTTGCTGGTAGTCCTTGAGCTGGGCGTTGACCACACCTAGCTGGGTACGCAGTTCTACCAGCTTGCCGCTGAGGGTTTCGACCTGCTTCTGCGCGGCGTCTTCTTCAGCCTGATCATGGCGACCCAGGCTTTGCAGCAGCGCCTCGGGCTGATGGAACGGGTGTTCGGCACTGCCGCACACGGGGCAGGGTTCGCCGTCGCGCAGTTGGCCGCGCAGTTCTTCGACGCTGGTATTACGCGCCAGGCGCTGGCGTTCCAGCAGTTGACGGGTGAGGTTCAGCGCTTGTTCGGCGGCTTCGAGCTCGGCCTTGGCGGCGGTGCCTTCGGTAATCAGTTGCTGGCGTTGCTGCATGGCCTGCTGCTGCCGTTCGCGCACGGCATGCAACTGCTGGCGCAGCTCTTGTTCACGGCCATGCAGGCGCGACAGTTCTTCGACGGCGCGCTGCTGCTTGCGGTTGTCCTGCAGCATGCCACCGAGCAGGTCGATTTGCTCGGCAAGGGCCTGCGGTTCGGCCTTGGCCTCGCGGAACAGCAGGTCGTAGGCGTCGCGTTCGGCCTGCAAGTGCGCATTGGCCTGGCTGGCCTGGGCTTGCAGGCCGGGCAGTTCTTCACGGCCTTTGGCCAGGCGGCCACCAATCAGCATGACCTGCTTGAGCTGCGGCAGGTAGGCGTGCCAGGCATTGGCCAGGCCCGCCAGGTGCTGGCTGTCAGCCAGCGCGGTGTCGATCTGGGCCAGTTGTTGCAGGCTGCGCTGCTGGTTGTCTTCCAGCTGCTGCACCTGTTGCTGGCCGTCGGCAACTTGCTGTTCAGCCTGTTGGCTGGTGCTGCGCTGAGCGGCCAGCTCCTGCTCCAGGCGGGCCAGATTGTCCTGGGCGGCAAAGGCCTGACGCAGGCGCGGTGCGTTTTCGCCATGCTGGGCCTGGCTGTCGGCAAGCGCCTGGCGTGCGGCGCCCAGCGCCTGTTCAAGCTCCAGGGTGCGCACCTGAAGTTCGGCTTGCCGCTGCTGTTGCTCAGCGATCTTCGCGGCCACGGGTGCCAGTTGCGCAGTCAGCGCCTGCTGGCGGTGGAACTGGTGGCGCTGTGGGGCCAGGCGCTCCAGGCGAACGAGGGCCAGGCGGGGTTCGGCCAGTTGCTGCCAGCTCTGTTCGGCGGCCTGTAACGCGCTGCCGGCCTCGGCATGCTGGGCCTGCAACTGGCGTTGTTCATTCAGCCAGTTGCGTTGCTGTTCCAGTTGGCGCTCGCCGGCCTGGTCGGCCTTGAACTGCTGCTGCGCCTGTTCCAGGCGCTGGTCAAGGTCGCTGCGGGCTTCGGTGGCCATCGGCAGCAGGTGGCTGGCACGGTCCTTCAGGGTATTGTGGGCCTCGCCGGCTTCACGGGCCTTGCTGAAGGCGCGCTGGCCCAGGCGGGTGTAGATGGCAGTGTTGGTGAGCTTCTCCAGCAGCTCGCTGCGCTCTTTGTCGTCCGCCTTGAGGAAGGCGCCGAACTCGCTCTGGGCCAGCATCACCGCTCGGGTGAACTGCTCGAAGTTCAGGCCAAGGCGGGCTTCGACCAGTTGCTTGTATTCGTTCTTGCCGCTGCCCAGCACCTGTTCGCTGTCCAGATCGTAGAAGCTCTGGCGGCTGTGTTGCAGCTTGCCATTGGCCTTGTCGCGGGCGCGGTTGGCTTCCCAGCGGGCGCGGTAGCGGCGGCCGTCGACGCCGACGAAATCGACTTCGGCAAAGCCGCTGCCGGTGCCCCGGCGTAGCAGGTTACGCGGGTCGTAGGTGGGGATTTCACCGTCGGCGTCGGGCACCTTGGCTTCGCGGCCGATGTCGTTCAGGCGTGGCACTGTGCCAAACAATGCCAGGCACAGGGCGTCGAGCAGGGTGCTTTTGCCGGCCCCCGTAGGCCCGGTGATGGCGAACAGGCCAGCGCTGGCCAAGGGCTCTGCGGTGAAGTCGATTTCGACTGGGCCGGCCAGCGATGCCAGGTTCTTCAGGCGAATGGCGAGAATCTTCATGGCTGCTCCTCTTCCTGCTGCACGTCCTGCAACAGCAGGGCAAAGTCGGCCAGCGCTTGCTCATCGGCGGGGTTGCCATAAGCCTGCTCCCAGGCGCGGCTGAACAGGTCCTGCGGGGTCATCTGGGCCAGCTCGACAAAGGCCAGGTCATCGTCTTCTGCGTTGTTGCGGCCAGCGTATTCGGCGCTGATGCGGATCAGCCGCACGGCCTTGCCTTCCAGTGCGGTTTCAATCTGCTGGCGCAGGTCGGGTTGCGGCTCGTCCAGTATCACCCGCACCTCCAGCCAAGGCTGGCGGTTGGGGTCTTCGAGCAGGTCGATCACGGGTAGCTCGGCCAGTTGTGCCAGCAATTCGCCCAACGGCGCCGGGCCAACCCGTTGCAGGGCCACGGCCCGGGGAACCGGACGCGGTTCGACGCTGACCAGTTCGGTGCCGTCCAGCTCCACTTCCAATACCTGGTGCGGGTAGTTGATTTCGGCGAACGACAGCGGGATCGGCGAGCCGCTGTAGCGGATGCGTTGTTCGCGGTTGACCTTCTGCGGTTTGTGCAGGTGGCCCAACGCGACATAGCTGATGGCCTTGTCGAACAGCTTGGCCGGCAGCGCCTCGGCGTTGCCGATGATCAGGCTGCGCTCCGAGTCCTCTGACACCGAGCCCCCGGCCATGTGTGCATGGCTGATGGCGATCAGCGCCTGGTCTTTCTTGCGCTTTTTCTGCGCGGCGGCGATCAGTTGCTGGTGCACCTGGGTGATGCCTTGCAGATAGTCGTCTCCCAGGTTCGGGCCGGTGACCTCGGCCGGGCGCAGGAAGGGCAGGGCCAGGCACCAGGCGGCAACTTTGCCGCGGCCATTGGTCAGCGGAATCAACAGGCGCTCGGCATCCAGCTGGCCTTCGTCCAGCCAGTGCACACGGCCCAGGGCATGGGTGCGCAGGCGCCGCATGAGTGCGGCGGGCAGTTCGATGCGCGAGCCGGAGTCGTGGTTGCCGGCGATCATCACGATGTCCAGCTTGGGCTGCTGCTCGTGGGCCTGGACGATGAAGTCGTAGAGGCGCTCCTGGGCTTTGACCGGTGGGTTGACCGTGTCGAAGATATCGCCGGCGATCAGCAGCGCATCGGGTTGCCGCAGGCGCAGTTGGCCGAGCAGCCAGTCGAGGAAGCAGGCGTGTTCGAAGTCGCGTTCCTGGCCGTGCAGGCTTTGGCCCAGGTGCCAGTCGGAGGTATGAAACAGACGCATGGAAGACCTGTGGGTGTCGAGTCGAGCAAGCGGGGGCTTGGAGTGAATGATGGGCTTCGCGCAGCCGGGTATGTTAACCCAAGGCAGTACGGCAGGGCAGTTTTGCCTCTCGTCTTATCTATCAAGTCCTACAAATATACCAACGCACTGAACGGATTGTTTATTTACCGCTTCGGTTCGCTGCGCTAGTTTTTTGGGTTTGAAAGCTAAGGACGCATCAATGATCAGGGATCTGACCGAGCAGTGGTGGTGTGGACATCGATGCTTTTCTACCGTTCATAAGCTGGCCGAACAGGAGTAACCCCTCGTGTTCGA
Source organism: Pseudomonas sp. MM223 (assembly GCA_947090765.1). Classification (NCBI taxonomy): domain Bacteria; kingdom Pseudomonadati; phylum Pseudomonadota; class Gammaproteobacteria; order Pseudomonadales; family Pseudomonadaceae; genus Pseudomonas; species Pseudomonas sp. MM223. The sequence continues at coordinate 1,935,135 of OX352322.1, forward strand.
AGCGGCCAGGTTCGGCGACGACATATCGCACACCAGCGCGTTGGGGGGCTTTCTGATTGGCGCCGCCCTCGGTATTGCCCTGGTGGCGACGGTGGCCATCGCCACCTTTACCTGTGGGTTCGGCGTGGCGTTGCTGGCGGGCCTCGCAGCCGGTATTGGAGGCAGCTTGCTGACCGCTGCCGGAGAGGCGATAGGCAGTATGTTCTCGTCCCCCTCAGGGACGATAACCACTGCCTCACCCAACGTCTTCATCAACAGCCGCAAGGCTGCCCGCGTCGAAAAAAGCATCGGTGCCTGCGACAAACACCCGGGGCCGGTGCAGATTGCCGAAGGCTCGACCAATGTCTTCATCAACAGCGTGGCGGCTGCGCGCAAGGGTGACAAGCTGACCTGCGGCGCGACCATTTCCGGTGGATCGGACAACGTGATCATTGGCGGCGGCACCTACCGCTACCTGCCAGTGGACGACGAAATCCCGGAATGGCTGCGTACCACCGTGGATGTGCTGATGGCCATTGCGGGCGCTGCTGGTGGTATTGCCCAGCTGATCAAGGCAGGTACTCAAGCCGGCATGAAAGCCGTGATGCCCTGCGCCCTGAAGTTCACCGCAGGCTTCGTTGCCGGTGAGGTAGCCAGCCGCTACGTGGTCGAGCCTGTGGCCCGCAAGGCCATAGGCGGCCTGGTCGGCAACCCGGTCGACCTCACCACTGGCCGTAAACTGATCCCCGATGAAATCGACTTCAGCCTGCCGGGCTTGATGCCGATCGAGTGGTCGCGCTTCTACGCCAGCGACCTTACTGTGGACAGCGTGCTTGGCCGCGGCTGGGTGCTGCCGTGGGAGCAAAGCCTGCGCCGCCAGGGCTCATTTATCTACCTCACCGACAACCAGGGCCGCGAAGTCCCGTTCGTGACCCTGCAACCGGGCGAACGCATCTACAACCCGCACGAACAGGTCTACCTGGTATGCACCGAGGGCGGCCACTACATCCTGCAAACCCTCGACAACCTGTTCTTCTACTTCGGCGAAGTACCAGACACCAACACCGAAGTACCTCTACAACGCATCGAGAACGCCCTCGGTCACTTCCTGCATTTCACCCGCACTCCCGATGGCACGTTGACCGACATCAGTGCGACCGGCGGCACCCGCGTGCACCTGCATTACGACAACCCGCTCGGCCGCCTGACTGACATCAAGCGCGTGGTCAACAATGAGGCGGTCGAAACGCTCACCCAGTACCGCTATGACGAACACGGTCAACTGAATGCGGTGATCAACCGCAATGGCGACACCGTGCGCAGCTTCAGCTACGCCGAAGGCCTGATGGTGAGCCACGGCAACGCCTTGGGGCTGGGTTGCCACTACCGCTGGGAAACCCAGGGCGATAAGCCGCGGGTGGTCGAACACTGGACCAGCGATGGCGAGCACTATCACTTCCGTTACGACCTCGATGCCCGTACCAGCTGGGCCACGGACGTGCTCGGTCGGGAGCTGGAAGTGCAGTACAACGCCGATCACCGTGTGGTGGCCAGCCGCGACTATGGCGGTGAGCGTTACACCGTCGAGCTGGACGAGCAGGGCAACATGGTCGGCCTGGGCCTGCCGGACGGTAACCGGCTCGCATTCAAGTACGACGAATACGCCCGCCTGCTGGAAGAAACCGACCCGTTGGGGCGCAAGATCGCCTATGCGTATCATCACCTGACCACGCTGGTGACCAAGGTCAGCTATCCGGATGGCAGCACGTGGCAGGCGCGCTACGACGACAAGGGCAACCTGCTCGCCGAAATCGATGCACTGGGCCAGGTGACCGAGTACCTGAACAGCGACGACGGCCTGCCGCACACCATCATCGATGCAACCTTCAAGTCCAAGTACCTGTGGTGGAATACCCTGGCCCAGGTGGAGCGTTACCAGGACTGCTCGGGCAAGAGCACCTATTACCGCTATGACCAGCGCCAGCACCTGGTCGCGGTCACGGATGCGCTGAACCAGACCACCACCCTGGCGCGCAAGCCCGACGGTGAAGTGCTGCGCATCAGCCATCCCGACGGCACGGCGGAAACCTTCACCTACAACGTGTACGGGCAGGTACTCAGCCACACCGACGGCAAGGGCCAGACCACACGCTTGATGCGCACGGCCCGTGGCCTGCCGAGCAGCCGCCAGGATGCCAAGGGCCAGCGGGTGCGCTACGAGTACGACAAGGCCATCCGCCTGACCGCACTGGTCAACGAGAACAACGCCACCTACAGCTTTGCCTACGACGTGTCGGACCGGCTGAGCGAAGAGGTGCGGGTGGATAACCTGACCCGGCGTTTCAGCTACAACGCGGGTGGCCATCTCACGCGCCTGGATGAGATTGGCTACGGCGAAAATGCCGAACGTCCAGAGCGCCACACCCTGTTTGAGCGCGACACCCTTGGCCGGCTGGTTGCCAAGATCAACCGCGACACGAGCCAAACATTCGCGTACGACGATGGCGACCGGTTACTGAGCATCGAGAGGCAACCCAGCACTGTCGGCAAGCAGCTTGGTATTACCGAAGAAAAGCTTGAGTACGCCTACGATCTGCTGGGCAGGCTGACCAAAGAAATCACCCCCGACGGCACGCTCGGCTACGAGTACGACCCACTCAGCAACCTGACCACACTGACCCTGCCGGATGGCCGCCAGGTCAACCACCTGTATTACGGCAGCGGGCACCTGCACCAGCTAAACCTGGACGGCCAGGTAATCAGCGACATGGAGCGAGACGACCTGCATCGCGAGGTGTACCGCACCCAGGGCAAGCTCACCAGTTGCTTTGGTTATGACGCGATGGGGCGTAAGGCGTGGCAGTTTGCGTCGACGTTGCCGGCTGACAAGCTTTCCCAGATACACAACACCGGCATCAATACGTCGCTGTTGGTGGAGCATGCGTATAACCCGATTCACCGCCGTTACCAGTACGACCCGGCAGGTGAACTGGTGCGCACGCTCGACAAGCTGCGTGGCGAGATCAAGTACGAATACGAAGCCAACGGCCAGTTGCGCAGCCGCGATACCGGCTCACTGATCGGCAGCGAAGAGTTTCGCTACGACGCGGCAGCCAACCGCCTGGACTTCAATGCGCGGCAGTTTGACAAGGTCAAGGACAACCGGATCAGGCAGTGGCGGGACCAGGAGTATCGCTATGACCCGTGGGGCAACTTGATCGAAAAGCGCTCGGGGCACAGCAAGTTGCAGCACTTCAGCTATGACTGCGAGAACCGGCTGGTGCGGGCGGAGACGTTGGTCGATGGCAAACTGGAAAGCCTAGGCGAGTATCGTTACGACAGCTTGGGGAGGCGAGTAGCCAAGCAGGCGGAAACCAACGGCGAAGTCGAACAGAAGCGCTTCTTGTGGCAAGGGCTGAGGATGCTGCGGGAGGAAACGCCTGGGCAGGATATCTTGTACCTGTACGAGCCGGGTAGCTATGCGCCGCTGGCGCGGGTTGATCGGGTGGAAGGGGAAGGGCAGAGGGTTTACTACTTCCATACTGACCAGATTGGTACACCGCTGGAGTTGACGGACAGCGAGGGCGGGATTGTTTGGCAGGCGACGTATCGTTCGTGGGGGGCGGTAGAGAATCTACCAGTCAAAGAGGTCGAGCAAAACCTGCGGTTTCAAGGCCAGTATTTTGATAGTGAAATCGGGCTGCACTACAATACCTTTCGCTACTACGATCCTGAGCTTGGACGCTTTGTTACACAAGATCCAATAGGTTTGGATGGGGGATTCAATCTTTATCGTTATGTTCCCAGTCCTTTCAAAGGTACTGATCCTTGGGGTTGGTGCGAGAAGAAAGGTATGGGGGTGAGCAAGTCTGGACATCATGTGCCATCGGTGCGAAAGTCGAAAGGTAGACCTTTCGCAGTGTCTAGATCTGATAAAACAAGGCCAACTTTATTCCCTAAAGGGGAAAATCCAGAGCATGAACATTGGCTTTTACATGAGGCAGAAAGAGGGCCGGTTGGACCTAGGCAAGGCGATTTTTCTGGCACGGATGATCAACTCTTTGCGGCGTATCGCGAGGCATATAAAGATTTGGAACACATCAAGGTCGATGTCGTTTCGCCGAATGGAACTCATGTTCTGGGTGAAGGTGTAACTCCGCGCGCCGCGGTTGACTTAATTGAAAATTGGCTTAAAGAGAGCGGGTTAAGATGAAAATAGATTCTTTGGATGGGTTGAAGAACAAAATTCAGGAGAGTGGGTTTTTTGAGGCTGTTGTATCTAGCGTAAATGATTGGGATGAAGCGTTAGATAGTCGTGATGATAATCACTTTGACTCTGCATGGTCAAGTGCGTTTGAAGATTTGAAAAACATTGATTACTTGTCGGCTGGCGATGAAAAAACCGTAACTGATCTCCGAGAGTATGTCTTTAAAAAAATATATAGTTTGACCGGAAATTCGGATGCTGCAGGCTATATTTCGGATGATGTAGGTCTGATTGCTGATTCAATATCTAAGTCGGTTGATATTGACTGGGTGGAAAGTTTGCTCAATATTTATTGTGCGGGAAAGTTTCCTAGTTAAGAAATCATAAAATTATGAGTGCAGAGAATCGGCTGTATTTTGAAAAAAAATCTGCTGAGGGAGCTTAAGATTGTTGCCTCTAAATTTGACGGCGCGGTGGCATCGAAAAATAAATTAAAATTTAAGCACGATAAAAAGTATGTGGGTGAGCTTTTCTTTGATCACCTTGCGCGTGTTGATTCTTATGTGCTTGGAGGAATCGTGAATGGAGGTGAGATTTTTGATTGCATATCTAACTTCGCACCTCCTTATAATAGCAATCTGTTTAGCGATGCTTGTTTTTCATTTGTATCTTCGGGCGAACAAAATAAATGGTTCAGTGGCGACTTTGGTGGCGCTATAAAAACACCAAATCCCGATTTCGCGGATGAAGTTTGCGCTCATGTTCAGCTTGTGCTGGAGGATTTCTATGTTCCTAAGGTTTTAGCCTGCATCGTGCCTGCTGAGCGGACAGTAGGTGATGTTCTGTCCGCTTTGGATGAATGCTCTTATCCAGCCGTATTCATACATTGTGCTGCTCAGATTTATGGGGTGGCTGGAAGTTCTGCTAAAGTAAAAGAGGCGATGAGCTAAAAGAGAATAGTTAAGAATAAAGAGTACGATGCTCCACTGCTTGCCGGACTTTTATAGTGTTTATTGGAATAATGGTCTGCTGGCGTGCGTTTAGTTACCAATAAGTACCACTGTTGATCTTTAAAATTTTTGCTGCGACATACGTTTTAGCCGCTACGGTAAGAAAACTTCGAGCAAGAAATCTCAGAGACCTCCATCTGCAAGGTCTGTGTTAACTCGAAACGCTCACACGCTGTTCGAGCGCGATCTTTTCGGCCGCTTGATCAGCAAGTTCAATCGCGACACCCAGCAGCAGTTCACCTATGACGATGGCAACCGGTTACCGAGCAGCGAGAGGCAACCCAGCACTGTCGGCAAGCAGCTTGGTATTACCGAAGAAAAGCTTGAGTACGCCTACGATCTGCTGGGCAGGCTGACCAAAGAAATCACCCCCGACGGCACGCTCGGCTACGAGTACGACCCACTCAGCAACCTGACCACACTGACTACAGCGTATGAAAAAAGGCGATGCTCCGATTGGTAGGGACGGAAAAGAAGTAAATCTTCATCATCTTACACAAGATGAGCCATGGGCCCATGGCTGAAGTTTTAAGTGGCTTCCACTCAAAGCATGACAGGGTGCTGCATATGTATTCTAATCAGTGGGATAAGAGCCGGGTCGGAAGTGATGGAGTGAGGCGGCTATATAGTAGTGCGCCAGCAAGTATGAATCGCGGCCCATTCAATGTCTGGAAGAAAACTTATTGGAAAGTCCGGGCTCTGGATTTCTGAGGATTTAAAATGAATTATATAGGTGTCATTGAGTCTGAAATCAATGCGAGTGGCGAAGATCCTGCTTTCGCTGGTGGTGCTACTGACACAATGGTGAGTGACTTTGAGAAGGCTCTTGGTGTGAGCTTTCCGCTGTCTTATAAGTTGTTCCTAAAGAAATATGGAGCTTTATCTTTTGGTGGTGATGCATATTACGGTATCACCAAGAGCGGTGTTGAGGCTACATCTGTCCCTAGCGTGGCTTTCGCTACAAAAAGTGCTCGCGCCGACGGCGATGCAGATGAATTTATGGTCGTGGTAAAGGCATCTGGTTATGGTCCGATTTACTCTATTGATACATCGATTATCGGGGCGAGCGGGGAACCTGTAATCGTAGAGACAGAGCTTTCATTCAAACGTACCAAGGAAAAAATCGTGATTTATCAGAGCTTTAAAGAGTTCTTCGTTGATACGGTGAGGCAGGCCATTCGGGAGCTTTGAATGATGCCGTGCAAGATCAGTTCTTAAGCCTTGGGCTGGGTAATTATTATATGACCTACAAAGTGGAGTATGGAGCTATTTGTGTGGCGCTGGACCCGTGGGGCAACCCGACGGCAAGGGCCAGACCACACGCTTGATGCGCACGGCCCGTGGCCTGCCGAGCAGCTGCCAGGATGCCAAGGGCCAGCGGGTGCGCTACGAGTACGACAAGGCCATCCGCCTGACCGCACTGGTCAACGAGAACAACGCCACCTACAGCTTTGCCTACGACGTGTCGGACCGGCTGAGCGAAGAGGTGCGGGTGGATAACCTGACCCGGCGTTTCAGCTACAACGCTGGTGGCCATCTCACGCGCCTGGATGAGATTGGCTACGGCGAAAATGCCGAACGCCCGCAGCGCCACACGCAGTTCGAGCGCGACAGCATTGGCCGCTTGATCACCAAGCTCAATAGCGACACCCAGCAGCAATTTGCCTACGACGAGCGCGACCGTTTACTGAGCATCGAACGGCACCCCAGCAGTATCGGCACGCAGCTCGGGATTACCGAAGAAAAGCTGGAGTACACCTACGATCTGCTGGGCCGGCTGACCCAAGAAATCACCCCCGACGGCACGCTCGGCTACGAGTACGACCCACTCAGCAACCTGACCACACTGACCCTGCCGGATGGCCGCCAGGTTAACCACCTGTATTACGGCAGCGGGCACCTGCACCAGCTGAACCTGGACGGCCAGGTAATCAGCGACATGGAGCGAGACGACCTGCATCGCGAGGTGTATCGCACGCAGGGCAAGCTCACCAGTTGCTTTGGTTATGACGCGATGGGGCGTAAGGCGTGGCAGTTTGCGTCGACGTTGCCCGCTGACAAGCTTTCCCAGATACACAACACCGGCATCAATACGTCGCTGTTGGTGGAGCATGCGTATAACCCGATTCACCGCCGTTACCAGTACGACCCGGCAGGTGAACTGGTGCGCACGCTCGACAAGCTGCGTGGCGAGATCAAGTACGAATACGAAGCCAACGGCCAGTTGCGCAGCCGCGATACCGGCTCACTGATCGGCAGCGAAGAGTTTCGCTACGACGCGGCGGCCAACCGCCTGGACTTCAATGCGCGGCAGTTTGACAAGGTCAAGGACAACCGGATCAGGCAGTGGCGTGACCAGGAGTATCGCTATGACCCGTGGGGCAACCTGGTAGAGAAGCGCTCGGGGCACAGCAAGCTTCAGCACTTTACCTATGATTGCGAGAACCGGCTGGTGCGGGCGGAGACGCTGGTCCCTCGAGTACGTGCTGACTTACCCTCAGGTCCGGCCAGGATCATGGCTAGTCGACAATCACGGACGATAATCACAGGAGTCACCCATGGAAGGCACCCCACAAACCCAATCCACCCCAGGCACCCTCAAGCCAAAATGGCAGGAGCGCTTCGCCTTCTTCGATCAGTACGGCGCCCCCACCTCTGAGTATTATAAAGCCGCTTTCCGCGCCTTGCCCTTCGGCAAGAAGCTGCTGATCAACAACAATTTCATCGCCTTTTTCTTTGGCCCGATCTATTGGTTCGTGCTGGGACTGTGGAAGAAGAACCTGGTCATGCTGGCCATCATGATCGTCATCGGGGTACTCCTGAGCTACTACGAGGTCGCTACAGGTAGCGAAATCCCACGTCCTGTGGATAACGGCATCAGCATGGCGTTTGCGTTTCTGTACAGTTCCCTGACTAACCGTGCTTACTACCTGAAGCAGACCAAAGGGCAGCAGGGTTGGAACCCGTTTGAGGGGCAGCGGTTCATTTGAGCCGTCAGGGCGATCGTGGGAGAGCATCCAGTTCAAACGATGCTTACAGGTTGATGAAGCCCTGTTTCCGATCACGCTCTCTGTAGATACCGTCTTGAACCTCACCCCGCAAGGCGGCTCCGGCGATTTCGGGGTGATGCGAAGATTCTGGGGGCGCTTAGCGCCCCTTTCGCGACACAAGGCCGCGCATGTCTTGGGGCTGGTGTAGTCAGTGCCAGGTGATATCCCCGGTTTGCCGGTACAACAGCAACTCGGCCAGGGCCTTGGTCATCTGTACGTGATGCACCGCATTGACCAGCATGTTGATGCCGGGCTCGCCGGCGTTGGCGCAGATGTATTCGTCCAGCGAGCCTTCGATGCCGGCCATCAGTTGGAGCGTATGGATCAAGGCATCGACCGAGGGCGTGTCTTGGTTGATGGTGCGCCGGTATTCGCGGGCACGCCCGCTCCCACAGGGATCGCGCATGCCTTAAGGCAAGCGCCGAACCTGTGGGAGCGCGGTGTGGCGATCCGATTTACCCGCGAAAGGGCCGGTTCAGGCAGCCAATTACTTGGGATATAGCGGCGGCAGCCCACCATTCTCACCAGCCGGCAGCAACACCTGCTCAGCCGGCGGAATGGTACCAATCGCCCGCCACAAATCCTCACCCTGCCAATACTGGCCACTCTCGCTGTACAACGCCCCGTTCAACCCGTCCAGCGCATCCGACAACGGCACGAACCGCGCCGCCATCTCGGCCAGGGTTTCCGGTTGCTGCCGGGCCCAGGCATCCAGCGCCTGGCGGGTAGCCTGTGGGTCGTTGGCCAGGCACGCACGCTTGAGATCGTCCAGCAGGGTACGCGGGCTTGGCCCGTTCTGCGCAGCGCGCAGCACCGCCGGCCGTGAGCGGGCGCGCCACCACAGGGCAAAGCCAAGCACGGTGGTCAGGGCGAATATCAAAGTGGCCAGTTGCCAAGGCCACAGCAGGGTACTGGCGCTGCTGGTGTCACCCACCGGGGTGTCGGCGCTAAGCGCCGGGTTGTCTTGCACGTTCAATGTGCGCGCCGGCAGGCTGCTGTGTTCCAGGTGGTCTTCGCGGGTGTTCCACCAGGCTACCTCCAGCGCCGGCAGGGCCAGCGTACCCGCGTGGGTGGGGACCAAGGCCTCGCGTTCTTCGCGGTTGCCGGTCATGCCGCGCTCACTGATTTCGTTGCGTAGCAGCGGCTGGTCGGGGTAGCGGCGCAGGCCGATGATCTCTGTGGCCGGCAGCGGTGGCAGCTGGGTGCTGGACAACCCTTCGGCACGCAAGGTGATGTTGCGCGTCAGCGAGTCGCCGATCTGCACCTGCTGGCTGTCGGGGGCGGGGTTCCAGTGCTCCTCCAGGGTAAGGCTGCGCGCAGGCAGCCACGGCACACCGGCTGGCCAGGCCGCCGGTATGGGGCGCACGGCCAGGCGCAGCGGCAGCGAGCTGACCTGCACCTGGCGGCCGGCACGGGCCGTACCGTTGGCCTGCGGGGCTTCGTCATTGCTGGCTGCGGCGGTGGCCGTGAACGTCAGCGGTGGGATCTCAAGGCTGCCGCTTTGCTGGGCATACACCGCATAGCGGGTTTCGATCACGCCGTGGCGCACGCCGTTGATTTCCTTTTCATACGTGCGCGATTCGCCCAGTGGCTCGACCTTGGCATTCTCCAGTTGCAGCGGGCTGAGGCTGCTGTCGTCGTACAGCGCTACCGAATGGTAGATGCGCACGGTAAGCACGGCCTGGGCCTGGACATGGACGTCGTTGCTGTCGAGGGTCGCTTCGATGAACACTTGCGAGGCGCTGTCCTGGCGGCTGGCATCGGCCCGCAGTACTTGCAGCTCGATGGCCTGGCTGTGCGACTGGCCCAGTTGCAGCTCGGGAATGCGCAGGCTGCCACTGCGCCGTGGCAGCAAGGTGATGATCCAGCGGGTACTGGCGCGGGTTTCGCCGTCGAGGGTGTGCAGGCTGTTCAGCTGGCGCGTGCCACGCACTTCGAAGTCACCTTCCAGGGCATGCAGGTCGGGCTTGCCGAACTGGGTAACGTCCTGGCTTTCCAGGGTCAGCTCCAGGCTCTCGCCGGCTTCCAGGCGGGTACGGTCAACGCTGGCTTGCAGCAGCGGCTCGGCCTGGGCCAGCACGGCCCAGAGCAGGGTGAGAAGCAAGACGCCGAAGCGACTCATCGTGGGGTTTCCTGATGCAATTGCTGTTCATACCAGAATTTGCGCCGCAGCAGCTCCGCCGGGTTATCGGGGATCTCCCGCAGCCATTGTTCCAGGGCCTGGCGCTGTTCGGTGTCGAGGTTGGTAGATACCGGGCGCTGTGGCGGCTGGATGACATTGTCGTCAGCACCCGCCTCGTTGCCGGGCGCGGCCTGGCTGTTGTTGCTGCCTTCACCGGGCTGTTCGGCGTTGGCTTGTTCGTCGCTGCCGGGCGTGCCCTGGGTCGGGCTGCTGGCCGAGCTGCTGTTGCCCTCGGTTTCGCTGCCGGGGGTACCTTGGGCATCGCTGTTGGCCGGCTGTTCTTCGGCCTTGGCCTCGCGCTGTTGCAGCATCTGTTGCACCAGCGCCTGGTTGTCCAGCGCGGGTTGCAGGTCTGGCTGGCGTTCCAGGGCCTGTTCGTAGGCGTCCAGGGCGGCCTCCAGTTCACCGCTGCGGGCCAGGGCATTGCCTCGATTGTAGTGGGCGGCTGCCGTATCGCCCTGGGAAAACGCCTCGGCGGCACCGGCGTAGTCGCCGGCCTGGTAAAGGGCCATGCCGCGCCACTGCGGGTCCTGGAAGTGGCGTGCGGCGCTGGCCGGGCGGTTTTGCTCCAGCAGGCGCTGGCCTTGCTGGTCGGGGCGCAGCCACAGGTCATTGAATTCGAAGGCCTGGCTTGGCTGTGGCAGGGCCAGCAGCAGCGGCAGGCAGAATAGCCAGCCACGACGGCCGGCGCAGGCGGCCAGCAGCAGCAGCGGGATCAGCAGCCAGTAACCTTGATCGGCCCAGCTGTCCAGTTGCAGGGTCTGGCCGTCATTGCGCGCGGTACGCGGGTTGTCGAACAGGCCCAGGCCGCGCAGGTCGAGGTCGTCGATACGGGCATGCCGGTAGCGCCCGCCGGTGCCGCTGATAAAGCCCTTGAGGCTGGCGCTGTCCAGCCGTGGTAGCAAGATGCCGCCCTGGTCGTCCTTGAGGTATTCGCCGCTGGCCTGGCGCACCGGGGCGCCTTCGCGGCTGCCGATGCCCAGCATCAGCAGGCTCGGGCCCTGGCGGCCGAGAGCCTGGCTGATGCCTTGGCGCTCCGGGGCGCTGAGCGACGAGCCGATCAGCAGCAAACGGCCTTGGCCCAGGCCACTCTGGGCCAGCAGGGCCAGCCCCTTTTGCACGGCCAGGTCGGCGCGCTGGCCGGGTTTTGGCATGATCGACGGGTCGATGGCTTCCAGCAGGTTGCGGGTGGTGGCCAGGTCATCGGACAGCGGCACCAGGGTGTGTGCCGAGCCGGCATACACCACCAGCGCAGTCTGGCTGTCGCGGCGGTGTTCGAGCAGGTCGAGGACCTTGCGCCGGGCCTGTTCCAGGCGGTTGGGTGGGCTGTCTTCGGCGAGCATCTGCGGGGTCAGCTCCAGCAGGATCACCAGCGGGTCGGCCGGGCGTTGGCGGTTTTCTTCCACGCGCTGCCAGCTGGGCCCGAGCAGGGCCAGGATCACCAGCGCCCAGGCCAGGCCCAGTGCTATCCACGGCAGCTTGCTGGTGCTACCGCTGCCACCGCCCAGCAACACGCCATGGAAGGCGGGCGGCAAAATCATCTGCCAGCGCCCGGCGCGTTTGCGCCGGTGCCACAGCTTGTACAGCAGCCAACCGAGCAGGGGCACGGCCAGCAACCACAGCGGGCGAAGCCATTGGGGCCACAATTCGATCATCGCCGCCTCCTCAGGCGCAGGCGCTTCAGGCGCTGGCGCCATTCCGGGTGCGGCTGCAAGAAGCGCGGCTTGCGCAGCAGGCGTTGCAGCAGGTTGTCGGGCCACTGCACGGCCACCACCAGCAGCACGCTGAGCAGCAGCGCCAGGGCCAGGGGCCAGGCGTACAGGGCCTGGGCCGTACGCGCCTGGGTCGGTTGCTGGGCGACCGGCTCAAGCTGGTCGAGGGTGTCGCCGATGGCATCCAGTTCGGCACCGTCATGGGCACGGAAGTAGGCGCCATGGGTGATGTCGGCGATTTCCTTGAGTGAGGCTTCATCCAGGTCCAGGCTCGGGTTGAGGCCAAGCAGGCCGGGGGTGCCACTGGCTTCGGGGTTGGCGCCGATGCCGATGGTGTAGATGCGCACCCCTTCCTGGGCAGCCAGGCGGGCAGCGGTGAGCGGGTGGATCTGCCCACCGTTGTTGGCGCCGTCGGTGATCAGCACCAGCACCCGGCTTTGTGCCGGCCGTTGGCGCAGGCGTTTGACGGCCAGGCCAATGGCGTCACCGATGGCGGTGTTCTTGCCGGCGATGCCGATCTGCGCTTCATCGAGGAAGGTACGCACAGTGCGCCGGTCGAAAGTGAGCGGCGCCTGCAGGTAGGCTTGGCTGCCGAACAAAATCAGGCCTACGCGGTCGCCTTCACGGTCTTGCAGGAAGTCGCCCATCAACGCCTTGACCAGGTCGAGGCGGCTGATGTCTTCGTTTTGCCACTGCATGTCGGGGAAGTCCATCGACCCGGACACGTCCACCGCCACCAGCAGGTCGCGGCCGCTGGCGGCCACCGGCACCGGTTCGCCCAACCATTGCGGGCGGGCAGCGGCGCACAGCAGCAACAGCCAGATGACAACGAACGGTGCCTGCTGGCGCCAGGTGGGCAGGTTGAGCCGTGCGCGGCGCCCGGCCAGCCCTTCGAGTTCGCTGAGGAAGCCTACCTTGAGCACCGGCTCGCCGCTGTCGGCGGCCGGCAGCAGCAGGCGTGCCAGCCAAGGCAGCGGTAACAGGGCGAAGACCCACGGCCAGGCCAGTTCAAACATGCTTGCGGATCCAGGTTTCGACGGCTTGGCTGAGCCCGACAATGGCCTTGTCGTCGAGTTTGCACTCGGGCTTGTAGGCGCCCTCGACCAGCACCATCCAGCGAGTCAGGCCGGCGGCCGGGCAACGGTTATCGAGAAACGCCAGCCACTGGCGGCCGTTGAGGGTGTGGCTGTTGGCGCCCGGGTAGTGGCTGCGGCACAGGCGCTTGAGCAGGGCGTTGATCTGCTGTAGCCAGGCCCCGGCCGGGGCGCCGTCGTACGGGCGCGGCAGGCGCGCCAGCTCGGCCAGGGCGGCCACGCGCACCGGGTCCAAGGGTTGTTCGGCGCGCACGATGCGGCGTTTGCCCGGGCGCCAGTGGCGCAGCCGCCACAGGCCCCAGCCCAGCAGTGGCAGCACGGCCAGCAGTAGCCACCAGCCAGGTGCCGGCGGCCACAGGCCGACAGGCGCCGGGTCGATCAGCGGGTGTAACTGGTCGAGCGGGTTCATGACGCGCTCCTTGGCCGTTGGGCGTTCAGGTATTCGCGCAGCTGCTCGATCATGTCGCTTTGGGTGCTGAGTGGCATCAGCACGACGCGCAACTTCTGGGCCATCAGCTCCCAGCGCTCGATACGTGCTTCGGCCTGCTTGCGATAGGCAAGGCGCAGGTTGGCGTCCAGAGTGTCGAGCTCCAGCTGCGCGCTGCGCTGGGCAAAACGCAACAGGCCGGCGGCAGGCAAGGCGTGGTCGAGCGGGTCGGATACTGGCAACAACAGCAGGTCGCAGTGGCGCGAGAGCATGGCCAGGTGCTGTTCGCACTGTGCGGTCAGCGATCGTTCGTCACAGATGACAATGGCTAGGCTGCCTGGGCGCAGTACTTCTCGTGCCCGGCGCAGGGCCAGGCCAAGGCTGTCGGCCTGGGGCAAGGCTTCGGTGTGCAGCGACTGGTTGACCTTGGCCAGGCGGTTGAGCAATTGCAGCAGGCTCTGCTTGCTGCGCCGGGGCTTGATTTCGTGCGGGTCGTTGTCGCCGAACACCAGCCCGCCGATGCGGTCGTTGTGGCCCAGCGCGGCCCAGCCGAACAGGGCAGCGGCCTGGGCCGCCAGCACCGACTTGAACATCAACCCCGAACCGAAGAACAGCCGCTGGCTTTGCTCGACGAGGATGAAGATTGGCCGCTCGCGCTCTTCGTGGAACAGCTTGGTGTGCGGTTCCTGGGTGCGTGCGGTAACCCGCCAGTCGATATTGCGCACATCGTCGCCGGCCTGGTACACGCGCACCTGATCAAAGTCCACCCCGCGCCCGCGCAGCTTGGAATGGTGCAGGCCCACCAGCGGGCTGCGCTGGCCGGGCTTGGAAAACAGCTGGATTTCGCGCACGCGGTGGCGCATGTCGATCAGCTCGGCAAGGCCGATGCGGATGCCGGGTTCGGCCAACTGCGCGGTGGGCATGGGCTCAGGCAACGGCGACGACGTCGAGGATGCGCTGGACCACGCGATCCTGGTCGATCCCCGCGGCCTCGGCCTCGAACGAGAGGATGATGCGGTGGCGCAGCACGTCGAACAGCACTGCCTGGATGTCTTCGGGGCTGACGAAGTCGCGCCCGGCCAGCCAGGCGTGGGCACGCGCACAGCGGTCCAGCGAGATGGAACCGCGTGGGCTGGCGCCGTAGGCGATCCAGTCGGCAAGCTCGGCGTCGAACTTGGCCGGGGTGCGGGTGGCCATCACCAGCTGCACCAGGTATTCCTCTACCGCGTCGGCCATGTACAGCCCGAGGATTTCCTTGCGCGCGGCAAAGATGGCCTGCTGGCTGACCCGGCGCTCGGGCTTGGTTTCGCCGCCCAGGGCTTCGCCACGGGCCTGCGCCAGGATGCGCCGCTCTACCGCAGCGTCGGGGAAGCCGATTTTTACGTGCATCAGGAAGCGGTCGAGCTGGGCTTCCGGCAGCGGGTAGGTGCCTTCCTGCTCGATCGGGTTCTGGGTGGCCATGACCAGGAACAGTGGCGACAGGTCGTAGGTGCTGCGGCCCACGCTGACCTGGCGCTCGGCCATGGCTTCGAGCAGCGCTGACTGCACCTTGGCCGGGGCGCGGTTGATTTCGTCGGCCAGTACCAGGTTATGGAAGATCGGCCCCTGCTGGAACACGAAGCTGCCGGTTTCCGGGCGGTAGATTTCGGTACCGGTGATGTCGGCCGGAAGCAGGTCGGGGGTGAACTGGATACGATGGAACTGCGCCTCGATACCTTCGGCGAGCTCTTTGATGGCCTTGGTCTTGGCCAGGCCCGGGGCACCTTCGACCAGCATGTGGCCGTCGGCCAGCAGCACGATCAACAGCCGTTCGACCAGTTTTTCCTGGCCTAGGATCTGGGAAGAAAGAAAGGTGCGCAGCGCGGTCAGCGCTTCACGGTGTTCCATCGGCGACGGTTCCTGGTATGGGGCCGCAGGCGGGGCTGGAGGCAGCTGCCCTGGCAAGGGGTGATACTTTAATCCATCCGGGGGGGTGGCGACCAATGGAGGCTGGGAAATTTATCCGTGCCGTGGGCGCATCGATACAGAAATGTCCTGCAAAAGGCTGGCCATAGGCTGATGGTCTGTGATGGCGGGCTGGCGCCTGCTTGTGCTTTTGACACAAGCAGGAGTGCAACGATGATCGTGAGGTTTGGGGTGTTTTTCGACGGCACGGGTAATAACCAGCGCAATGCGATACCGGCGCAGGCGAATGGCGGCAAGGGCGCCAGTTATTCCAACGCCTTGAGTAATGTGGCCGTGTTGCACGCGCTTTATCCGGCAGAAGGGGCCAGCGCCGACGGCTCCGTGGCGTTTCTCAGCCGCTACGTCGAGGGGACGGGAACCTTGGCGGGCGAGGCGGATGATACCTACGCCTCGGCCACCGGGCGGGGGCGCACCGGTGTCGAGGCGCGGGTGAGCGAAGCCTTGGAGGGCATTGCCAAGCAGTTGCGGGAGTGGGGGCAGGCGCATCCGCAGGCATTGCTTGATGGGGTCGAGTTCGACTTGTTCGGCTTCAGCCGCGGTGCTGCGGCGGTGCGGCATCTGGCGAATCTGCTGCACACTGACGGCGGCAGGCTGTTGGCAGTGCCTTGCGGCATCACGATCAACTTCATCGGCCTGTACGACACCGTGGCGGCGATCATTGCGCCGTTGCGGGGCGACTTTGACCCTGCGGACGATCGTCACGGCGGTTTACGCCTGGGCCTGGAAGCGGGCATGGCCCGTCAGTGGGTGCAACTGGTGGCAGGGGATGAACTGCGGCACAACTTCCCGTTGGTGTGCAGCGGGCACGACATTGTGTTGCCGGGTGTGCATTCGAACATCGGCGGTGGTTACCCGGACTTTACGCAGGAGCAGGTGCTGTTGTGCAAACCTCAGTCACAACGTGTGCCATCGACGATGCGCGCCGATCAGACGTGTGTGCATGCCAAGGTGAGCGGCCTGCTGGCCGCAATGTCTGGTGGCCTGGGTGCAAGGGTGATTACCTGGGAGGAACCGATTGCCGGCGGGCGTCCGGACGAGGCGCAGAAGCAGGTGTATGCGGCGGTGTACCGCGAGCGGGAGGTGGCGGGGCAGCTTTCCCGGGTTTACCTGAGTGTCATGCGAGCGCTGGCGGTGCGTGCAGGGGTACCGTTTGGGCCGTTGGGCGGGCAGGCAGAGCACCAGGTGCCGGATGAACTGGTGGGTATCAGCCGCAAGCTGCATGATTATGCCTTGGGTTTCAGTGGTGAGATGGGCTTGACCGAGCAGGAGCAGTGCTTGCTGCGCGACAGGTACGTGCACACATCGGCGAACTGGAATGCGTTGAAGGGGTTGCGCAACAGTGCGCTGGATGTGCTGTTCGTCAATCGGCCGGGGGAGGGGGGCGCGTGGTGCATGAGAACCCGGCGCCCTGAATTGTCGACAGTACGCCGCACCGCCGCTCCCACAGGCTTATGGGTCAATTCACCGCAGATTTTTCTGATTTTGTCTCAAATGGCTGTCCAGCTAGCCGCTTCGGAAATATCCTACGACCCGCGTCCTCTGCCAACACCTGTTCAGTGGGAACCCGTGTCTCTAGGCTCTATCCGTCGCCAAACAACTTGGCGATCGGGTGTGGTAGCCCGGATGCATTTTTTCCATGACAGCCTATGGCGGCTGTGCGTGGGAGGCTTTCGAGCCTGCCTGGATTGGAAAATGCCCGGGTCTACCACCTCGCGTACAGTCGCCACCCATTCACGTGGTAGTGATAGTTGGCGGCCTTGAGGAGCATTTTCCATGATGAAGAAACTAGTCCCCGATCCACCCCTACCATGCACTTCCACCCGCCCCTTCGGCCGTTGCGATGCCGGCCATGCCCCCCTTTTCACCGTCAACCCGAACATTTCCGCCGAGGACGCTCTGGTCCATGTAGCCCTGTACCTGCGCAGCGCCTACGAAACCGGCTACAAAGCTCTGGACTATATGCGCGAAGAAGGCCGTGGCATGTTCTGGTCGAACCTGCATGCGATTGAAATGGCAGAGGGTGTGATTGAGGCGATACTAGACGGCATCGAGTCGGCCCCACCACCGACAAACCGCCCCTCAAAGGCATAGTGCCGCTATCAAAGCCGACGTGGTAACTGTGGGAGCGGGCGTGCCCTAATGCCAGTCAGTTAAGCCAATCGGGGCTACTGCGCAGCCCATCGCCGGCAAGCCAGCTCCCACACCGACCGCGTCGCACTCAAGCCATGCGCTGTACCTGTGGGAGCCTGGCTTGCCGGCGATGGGCCGCAAAGCGGCCCCAATAACCTTAACTGACTGGCATTAGGGCCTGCCCGCTCATAAATATCTGCGGCGATGTATCGTCACGCTTGCCTGGTGTACTTGGCCCGGTATTCCGCTTCCAGCCTGTCGAGGAATACGAACAGCTTCTGGTTCATCTCATCCCAATGGTTGGCGCGCAGCGTGTCTGGCTGTTGCACGAAACGTCGGTCGGTGAGGGTGGCCAGTTCAGCTTCGGATGCGGCAATCAGCAGTTCGACTACTTCGCGGGTGAACTCCATATGGCACTGAAAGCCATACACCAGCGGGCTGTACTCGACAATCTGGCGCGGGCAACCATCGCTGGTGGCGAGGACTTTTGCATCAGCCGTCAGCCCTGGCATGTCGTTGTGCCAATGGCCCACATGCAGCGCCTCGCCAAAGTGGGCGACTTTGGCATTGGCTTTGCCTTCCGCTGTCAGGCTGATGGGGAATTTGCCAATCTCTTTTTCCGGGCTGTGACCGAAGCGGGCGCCCAGTGCTTCGCCGATGAGCTGGGCGCCCAGGCATACTCCGACCACAGCCTTGCCGGCAGCGATGGCTTGCTGGATCAGCCTGCATTCGGCGGCGGCATCGAAATGTGGGCATTGCGCGAGGGTGGTGGCCGGGGCCTGTGGCCCACCCAGCACGACCAACAGGTCGAATTGGCTGGAGTCCACAGGCAAGGCCTGTTTGGCGTAGACACGGGAGTAGCTGGCTTCATGGCCTCGCGTCTTTACCCAGGTTTCGTACGCGCCAGGCGCTTCGAACGATTCGTGAACGATGAAGTGGACGTTCATGGCGTATCTCTAGGGTAATGGTGCAAAAAACTGCCCGGCAGCGCGGGGCTGCCGGGCAGGCTTCTCTGGCGTCAGTTGGCTGCGCCTAGCGCTTCCAGCAAGCCCTTCAGGTAGCCGCTGCCTTGCGCATCCAGCGGTTGCAGTGGCAGGCGCGGCGCGCCGACATCCTGGCCGAGCATTTTCAGGCCGGCCTTGATGGTGGTGGGCAGGCCACGGCGGGTGATGTACTCCAGCAGCTCGAACTGGCGGTAGAACAGCGCGCGGGCTTCGGCCAGGTCGCCTTGCTGCACGGCGTCCCACAGCGCCAGGTTCAGTGCCGGGATCAGGTTGGGTGCGGCGGTGCACCAGCCCGTGGCGCCGGCCACCAGCGCTTCCAGGGTCAGCGGGTTGCAGCCGTTGTAGAACGCCACCTGGCCATTGGTGGCCTTGAACAGGCGGTGCATGCGTTGAATGTCACCGGTGCTTTCCTTGACCATGGTCACATTGGGCACTTCGCCGAGGATGCGCAGGATCAGGCTCCACCGACAGGTCGGTGCCGCTGGTGCCGGGGTTGTTGTAGAGCATGATCGGGATGTCGATGGCCGCGCCGACGGCATTGTAGTGGGCGATCACTTCGGCTTCGGTGAGCTTCCAGTAGGAAATGGGCAGCACCATCACTGCCGTGGCGCCGCAGGCCTGCGCCAGGCGGGCGCGCTGCACGGTGCGGGCGGTGGTCAGGTCGGAAACGCTGACCACGCTGGGCACGCGCCCGGCAATACGTGCCTGGCAGAAGCGCACCACGGTTTCCCATTCGCTGTCGGACAGGTAGGCCCCCTCGCCAGTGCTGCCCAGGGGTGCGATGGCGTGCACGCCGCTTGCGATCAGGCTGTCGATGGACGTGCCCAGGGCATCCAGGTCGAGCGTGCCGTCAGCCGTGAAGGGAGTGATGGTGTAGCCGATAACGCCGCGAATTACAGGTGTAGACATGACCAGGCACCTCTGCCGTTGTTGAGGAAAGAGTACAGCTTCGATCAGCCCAGGCAGTCGCCATGGGCACGCAAGGCCCGGCGCGCGTAGTAGCTGAACGCGGCGCCGTGACGTTTGGGGGTGGAGATCCAGTCGTGGGCTTCTTTGCCCAGTGCTTCGGGGATGGGGCGGATGTCACCGGCGCCCATGGCCAGCAGTTGCATCTTTGCTGCGCGCTCGAACAGCAGGGCGAGCACGCAGGCTTCCTCGATCGAGCCACCGGCAATCAGCAGGCCGTGGTGCGAAAGCAGGATCGCACGCTTGTCGCCAATCGCCTTGGCGATGATTTCACCTTCCTCGTTGCCCACCGGCACGCCGGGCCATTCCTTGAGGAATGCGCAGTCATCGAACAACGGGCACAGGTCCATGTGCGAGATGGCCAGCGGCACCTCCAGCATCGATAGGGCAGCGCTGTGCAGCGGGTGGGTGTGGATGATGCAGTTGACGTCGGGGCGGGCCCGGTACAGCCAGCTGTGGAAGCGGTTGGCAGGGTTGGCCATGCCGCGGCCTTGCAGCACGGTGAGGTCTTCGTCCACCACCAGCAGGTTGGAGGCGGCGATTTCGTCGAAGCCCAGGCCCAGTTGCTGGGTGTAATAGGTGCCAGGTTCCTGCGCACGTGCGGTGATCTGCCCGGCCAGGCCTGAGTCGTGGCCGCCGTCGAACAGGATGCGGCAGGTGAGGGCGAGTTTTTGCCGGGCGGTGTAGGTGTTGTCGGTCAGCGCCGTCAGCATCTGTTGCTGGGCGAGTTTGACCAGCTGGTCCTTGGGGGCGTGCATGGTGGTCGTCATGGGTGGTACCTGCTTGGAAAAGGGCGGGCACTGGCTGGTCGTCGTAGTGGCGTTGCCAGGACACATGGCGATCTTAATGACACAATGTGTCATTGACAAGAGATGTGTCATCACTTGCCGCAAAAACAAGAATGCGAGAAAACCTGCTACGTGGTGGCGTTCGGGTAGGTGCTGGGGGTGTAGGTGTGGGTCAAAATGCGGATGGAGGAGGCGGCAGTCGAGGGCTTAAAGGCGGGACAGGTTTCGGTGCGATGACAAGACAGTTCAGAAGGATGAAGACCCGCAATTGCGGGTCTGATCACTCAACATTTCTAATGTCCTACCATCGCAAAAGCAACCACTAGCCAGGCCGAGCCGATGATTACTAGCCAACTCGAAAAAACCAGCTTGCGCTTTAACTTTGACGGGAATTTTTTAAGCTCATTAGCACTCACTACGCCTATTCTTGAATGAAACCGAGGAAAAGTGAGTAAGCCGCAGGCCGCACAGATGACCATCCATCGTCCGCGGTAGGAATTGGTGCCTAAATAGCGCTTTATCTGCTCTAAGTAGGCATTGCTTCGTATGGAGCTGTTTACAATCTCAAATTCACGAGACCAAGCTACATAACCGCTAACGATAAGGCCAATAGCGCTCAAAGCAAAAGGCGCCGCGAGAAAGATCAGTTGGATTTTCAGTGGCCAGGTATTTATATCAATCAGCGATGGATTCATAGATCTTTTTTCCCACCATCTCCCCCACAGCTCTTCCTCAAGCGCTCATAGTTCCCAAGGTTCAACTGCTTGTTCAGAAATGCCGTTTTCAACTATCCATCCAGCTGCTGTAGAAGCCGCCGCCGTTCAGCGAAAAAGCCCGGGCTGTTCAAGTGGCCGTGGCGCATGAACTCTCGCTGGTGCAACTGCTCGATGCTGGTCAATGTATGACTGACCTGTCTTAAACCTTGATCCAACATGTCCATGTCCATGTCCATGTCCATGTCCATGTCCATGTCCACGTCCACGTCCACGTCCACGTCCACGTCCACGTCCACGCCCATGGACAGGCTGGCGTTGCTGAGCAATCCCGCAATTTCGGCCTGATGCTGCATCATGAAGTCCGCTTCGGCGTAGTCGAGTACTTCCAGCGCGCGGCGTGCATGCTCGGCAGCCGCCATCAGTGCTCCCTCTTCGCGCGTGCAGGCATTTGCGTTGTCAGGGTCACCGATAACGAAAATTTCCCCTGCCTTGAAGCCTTGCTCAAACGTCGGGTTGAGCCGCTGCAACCGGGAAATGGGTGACTGACGCGCATAAACAAACTCCCTGTGCATGGTTCAGGTTGGAAACCTAACATCAGCAAGAGAGGTTCAAGTGGCTTCAGTCGAAATTCAGAAACTTCCTACAAGCAATTTGAATTTTATTTTCTGCAATTAAATCGGATATTTCCGTGTGGCGAAACTCAACTTTCCTTCAGCACAAATTCTAGTCGTCTGGTTGTAAGCACTTGCCCGCGACCAACCCCTAAATCAGTCAGCTGGAGTGGCTTTGCCGGGGCGCTCCTACAGGGGCCACGCATACCTGCAAGCAGGCATGGTAGGGTCTGATGACACACCCACTGAAAGGAAGCCCAGGTGACCTCTGTACGCAGCTGGCTTGAATGGATGACAGCCAAAAAAACGGTATCCGAATGGGCCGACTGGCGGCGCAACGAAGCGCTGGAGTTGATTGCGCGTGCTGACCAGGACGGCAGCTGGGAGGCATTGAGCCGTCATTCCAATGGTTTTGTGCGCGAGGTGGCAGTCCGGGCATTGAGCACCGAAGCTTCGCCTCAGGCATTGGTGGCGTTGGTCGTGCGCCTGAATGACTGGGTCCCGCAGGTGCGTGAGCTGGCCGCTGCGGGTGTACTGCCCTACCTGTCCACCGACCATGTACCGTCATTGCTGCATGCACTCGACCCGTTGATGGCGCTGGCAGGCCAACAGCGCATCGACCATGGCGCCACGCTGGCCAGAGTGCGTGAGATTCTGCAGGCACCACAGGTGCGCGCCCAGGTGCTGGGCAACTTCATGGAACGCCAGGGCAAGGCGGCGCGGTTTCTGTTTGCGCTGCTGCTCGATACCGACGAGCCGGCAACGCCACTTCTGGGCAGCGCGCTAGCCCACCGCGAAATCGTGGTGCGCTGCCTGGCCCTTGATACCTGTCGCAAGCTTCCCCCGGAGCAGGCATTACCCCTGTTGCATGCAGCCTTGGCGCAGCCGGTTGCCCGGGTTCGTGTCGGTGCGTTGCAAGTACTGCTGCCTTTGCTCGACGACCCACGGGAGGTGCTGCGTGTGGCGCTGCTGGATGCATCGGCAGCCGTGCGTAGCCTGGCGCGTTGGGAGGCCAAACGACAGGGTATCGATGCCGGGGCGGTGCTGAATGCTGCGTTGGTGGGCAGCATGCCAAACCACAAACGCGAGTGGCTGGGGCTGCTTGGTCTTGCCATGGAACTTGACCAGCAAGTGCCTGAGGTTTGGTGGCGGTCTGCCCTGCGTTCGCGCTATTCGTCTGTTCGGCTTCGTGCGGTAAACATGCCCGGGGATTGGCCGCTGTGCGCGCTGCTTGACGCGCTGGAAGACCCCAGCGACAAGGTGTTCAAGGGCATGATAAATCGCTTGGGCAAGTTGCCGTGGTCCGCCCTTGGCGAGCCACTGGCGACCAGGCTGGATCGCTGTTGGCAGGAATGCTCGCCAGAGCGTCGGCTGATGATGCTGCAGTTGCTGGCAGGCTGGCAGCAACTGGCATACCTGCTGAAACGGCTGGACAACGAACCTGTGCTGGAGGCCGTCTGGCTGCGCGAAATTGCCCAGTGGTGCGACCGCCAATATCGGATCATCGACCCGGTCACCCCAGTTGCGGAGCGCGATAGGCTGATGGCGACGCTGCGCCGCCTTGCTGAGTTGAACCTTGTCGATCGCGCCGCGATTGATCGGGTGGTTGGCTGAATTATTGAGACGGTGAAGAAATGGCTCACGAATCAGATGTGCGGCTCGCCCGGCAAGCCGACCTTGATGCGCTCTTTGATCTTGATGTGATTGCGCAGCGCGAAGAAAACCGGCGGGAGTTCATTGCCCATGCGGTAGCTTGCGGCCAGTGCTGGGTGGCGATGGATACTGACGATACTGCGTTGCTGGTGGGCTATGGCTTACTGGATAACTCATTTTTCGGGCAGGATTTCATCCCGCTCATCGTGGTACGGGATTCTGCCCGTCGGCGTGGCGTAGGCGCAGCCCTTCTTCGTGGGCTGGAGTCCCAGGCCTTGGGGGCCAAGCTGTTCACCTCCACCAATGCGTCGAACTTGCCGATGCAGGCACTGCTTGAGAAGTGCGGTTTTATCGGCAGTGGTCAGGTTGAAAACCTGGATGAAGGCGACCCAGAGCTTGTTTTTGTGAAGTTCAGATCCTGATGTCTGCACCGGCAACGCCGGTGCCATTCATCGCGCAGGATTCTTCGCGGGCAAGCCCGCTCCTACAGGTGTTAATGGGTTATGCACCTATGCAAAGGCTGTCCAGTCGAGTTGCCACATCCCATTGCGGGTACTGCCGGAAAGCCTCTGAAATGGCGGTGATCAGCTGCGCATCCCTGATCGGGTCCAGCCCCGGAAAACGCTTGCCGTTGCAATCAACGTCATGGGTAAGCACGGCCTCGACACTGGCGTCGCTTTCCCAATAAACCTGCCTGATGGCCTGGGCCTCCAGCGCCTTGTCGTCTTTGCAGTGCAGGGCATGGTGAATGGCCAGGGCCGCGCCAAACGCCAGCGCCGGGGTTTCAATACCATGCTTGCGTGCAAGGTCGATGCTGCTGAGGATGCGTTCGTTGCGCTGAAGCTTGCGCAACGGGTCGCGCCCCACCCGGGCACAGGGGTCTTTGAACGAGGTTTTACAGCGTTCCAGGAAGGTATCGGCAAAACGGCTGACCACCTCCGCCATCTGCGGGTACTCCGCCACCAGCGCGGGGCCGACTTCCTGGCGAATCAGGCGTTCGGCCAGTTCGCTCACACGTGCATCGCCCATACCCTGGCCTACCGAGTCATGGCCCAGCAGGCTGGCGTACCAGGCCACGATGGCATGCGGGCCGTTCCACAGGCGGTTCTTGATGACCTGAATCTGGTTGATGTCAGGCACCGTCTTTACCTGGCGCAGACGTTCTAGCAGGTCACTGCCATGCTCTACATACAGCGGCATGTCGGGTTCGCTGTTGAACAGGATCAGGTGCAGCTGGCTCATCGCGCTGCTGGGCTGGGCAAAGGGCCTGAAGCGCCCGATCAGTCGTTCGTATTCAGGCAGTGGCGTGGATGCCTTTTTGGCGACTGCCGGCTCGTCTTCCAGGCTGTTCTGGAACATCTGCGACTTGATGCGCAGTTGCCGCACCAGTGCGTCGTTGCTGAGCTTGGAGACGATGCGGCTGACGACTGTTTCGGCGAAATGGGTTTTCTCCAGCACTTGCTTGCCGATGGCTGGCGGGCACAGCAATGCCAGCTCCGCTTGCACATGGCGGCGTACGAACGCGGCGCCGCCCACCTTGTTCAGCACGATCAGCAACGTCGCTTCACGGCCGCGTCGTTCGAAACGTTGCAGCAGCCCTTTGGCTATCACTTTCGCCTGGTTGCGGATGGCCTGCTCGGGCAGGCTCAGGCCGATAATTTCGGCCGTGGTGTACATGCCGATGACTGCGTCGTCATCGTCCAGGTCGATCATGCGCACGTTGTCGATGGTCTGGTCGAACGATGTAGCCCCGTAGCGCACGCTGTAACGGCCGAAGGCATTGACGCTTTCGCGCAGCATGCGCGAGCGGGTCGCGGCGATGATTTCACAAGGCCGGGTGTAGCCATCCCAATGGGAAAAGACCTGCGTCAGGTAGCCACCCCCGATGGCGCCGAAACCATGAATGCCCACGCGGAACTGGTTCATGGAGGCAGGGAAGCTTTCGTTCAGTTCGGGCATGCCCAGGTCGGGAACGCACTCGCTCAAGTCGGCCAGGAACTCGGTCATGCTGCGGTAGGCCTTGAGCGCGCCCGCCTTGATCTCTGGCGCGGGCGGCTTGATGTCTTCGATCAGGATCGCCTGGCCTTCGGCGCGGATGGCCGACAGCATGCCGTTCTCCGAATCTTCGACCATGAAGCATTGGGCAGGCTCGCAATTGAGCGCGCGGGCGGCTTTCAGGAAAATCTCGGGGTGGGGTTTGCCCTGGCTGACTTCATCGCCACAGACCGTGATGTCGAAGTACTTCAGCACGTTGGCGTTGATCAGGTATTCCTCGGCAATGGCACGGCGGCTGGACGTGGCCACCGCCATGGTCAAGCCCGACTTGCGCAGGCGCTCCAGTACCTCCAGCAGGCCGGCCTTGATCGGTACGCCGTGATTGCGCACGTACTCCAGTTCAAGTTCATCCGCACGTTTGCGGATCTCGGCGTATGGGAAGTCGTCACCGTTATGCGCCTTGGCAAGGGCTTCTGCCTTGGCCGCGCTCAGGCCCAGCGAGCCGATCAATGTGTGTTCGCTCAGCGCTTTGCCGAAGATTTCCAGAGAAGCTTGTTTCAGCGTCCTGAAGCGCAAGCGCTCGGTGTCGAAGAGGGTGCCATCCATATCGAAGATGGCGCTGAAAATTCGTTTACCGTGAAAGAAAAGCATGGGTTGTTGCCCCTTGTTGTTGCGTCATACATCCCGCCTGCAACAGGCGAGTACGGTGTGTGAACTGATGCGGTGGCAGTCAGGTAGGGGGCACACGGTCGACAGGAGGGCGCTCAGGGGTGACGCAGAGATAGGGCGGGGCAGAGCGGGGGGTACACAGGAGGTTTGCAAGCTTCGAGGCTAGGCGGTTGGCTCGTTTGGCCTTGAGGTCACGCCCACTGGCTGCATTCTTTTTTGCAGGCAGTGGGCGCAAATAGCGATGGATACGTGTGATTCCAAGCATAAGGTGCTTTGCTTCCTTTTCGTCATGGGTGATCCTTTTTCAGCCTTGCACGTATGCGCCGCGACATGCAAGGCTTGGCCTCCCGCTCGTATCCCGCAACAAGGTGAACCGCAATGACCCAAGCTACCGACCAGGCTTTTTATGACCGTGCCGATGCGCACATCGAACTGGCAAACCAGCAGATTGAAAAGTTCGAGGACCTGGGCAAGGTAAGCGCCTCGCTGACCTTCGGTGCCGCGCGCTTCAGCGCCTGGATGAGCGCCCGCAGCTTCAAGAGCGGCGCCGAGCTTGGCACCGCGCGCGAGGAGATTCTGAAGTACTTCTGCGAGCAGTACCGGATGATGCTCGAGGACAACCTCGACGAGCATATCGAACATTTTGACCAGTACATGCTGGGCAAGAACGACTGAGGCTTCGTGGGCATGCCTGCTCCCACAGGGATAGCGTAGCCCTGCACTCAACGCGGAACCTGTGGGTGGTCACAGATGAGGCAGCGGCAGTATTGGCCAGCCTCAGCGATTGGTCCATTTCTCCAGCAAGATCGAAACGAACTTCTCCGCCGCAGGCGACAACGATGCGCCGCGCCGGTACACCAACCCCAGCGTGCGGCTAACCTGCGGCTCGATCAGCGGCACGCTGACCAGCGTCGGGTGGTCGGCGTCGGGCATGGCCAGGCTGGGCATGGCGGACACACCCAGCCCGGCCTCGACCATGCCCAGCGAGGTGGACAGGTGTTGCACTTCGTAGAACCATTTGGGCCGCAGGTTGAGCCCGGACAACGCGTGGTCCAGCAGCATGCGGTTGCCGCTCAGGCGGCCGACGCCGATCAGGCGGTAGTCAGCCAGTTCCGTCCAGGTAACGGAGGCCCGGTTCGCCAGTGGGTGGTCGCGCCTGCAGGCCAGCACAAAGTGCTCTTGCACCAGTGTGACAAACTCGATGTCCGGGTGCTGGCCGCTCATCATGTTGATGCCGAAATCGGCCTCGCCGCGCAGCACGGCTTCGAGCCCGTCGTTGGCACTCAGGTCCAGCAGGCGAATGCGGATTTTCGGGTACTGCTCGTTGTAATCGCGGATCACCGACGGCAGGAAGTAGAACGCTGCGGTGGGGATGCAGGCGAGGGTAACCTGGCCCGTCTGGCGCTCGGCCAGCTCGCGGATGCTGAGGATCGAGTCTTCAAAATCGTCCAGCAGGCGCCTGGCCTTGGGCAGGAAGTCGCGGCCCACGCTGGTCAGGCTGACCCGGCGGGTGGTGCGCTCCAATAGCGAGGTGCCCAGGCCTTCCTCCAGCTTCTTGATCCGCCGACTCAAGGCCGGCTGGGACAGGTGAAGCGCTTCGGCGGCCTCGTGGAAACTGCCCAGTTCGGCGATTTTCACGAAAGATCTGATGTCTTGCAGCTCATATTCCATAAGAAAACCCGCTACTGTCGCCGTGCTTGATTGATGTTTGAATCGCAATAATGGCTACGATATTTGCATTGGATTGATTTATCCAGGCCTGTCACTCTTTTGCTCACAGCATCAATGATGTCCATTGATCAACAAGAGTGCAAAATCATGCAACGAATTCCTTGCGTACTCATGCGCGGTGGTACCTCGAAAGGGCCGTTCTTCCACGCCTGGGACCTGCCTGCCCATGTGGTCGAGCGTGACGAGTTGCTGATCAACCTGATGGGCTCCGGCCATGAGCTGGAAATCGATGGCATCGGTGGCGGCAGCCCGCAAACCAGCAAGGTGGCGATCGTCAGCCCTTCGTTGCACCCTGAGGCTGATGTCGATTACCTGTTCGTTCAGGTGATGGTTGCCCAGCGCCGTGTCGACACCGCGCCCAATTGCGGCAACATGCTGTGCGCCGTGGGCCCGTTCGCCATCGAGCAAGGCCTGGTCAAAGGGCAGGATGGCAAGACCTTGGTCCGCATCCGTAACCTGAACACCGGTACCTTGGTCAATTCGCTGGTGGAAACCCCCGGCGGTATCGTGCGCTACGAAGGCCGCACGGCAATCGATGGCGTACCGGGCACTGCCGCCCCGGTGCACCTGACCTTTCTCGATGCCGTGGGCAGCAAGACCGGCAAGCTGTTCCCCACCGGCAAGGCCACGGATGTGATCGATGGCGTACCGGTAACCTGCATCGACATGGCCATGCCCATGATGGTCGTGCAGGCCAGTCAACTGGGGGTGACCGGATCGGAAACCCCTGCAGAACTCGATGCCAATGAAAAACTGCTTAAGCGCCTCGAAGCACTGCGCTTGAAAGCTGGCAAGGCCATGGGCCTTGGCGACGTCAGTGGCATGGTAATCCCCAAGCCGGTGCTGGTGTCTGCGCCACGCTACGACGGCACATTGCAGGTGCGTTACTTCATGCCGCACAACTGTCACCGTGCGTTGGCCATCACCGGGGCGGTAGGGCTGGCGACTGCCTGCGTCAGCCCCGGTACGGTAATCGGAGACCTGCTTGGCGAGGGTGCCCGGCAGTTGACCGACGTGCGCCTGGAGCACCCGAGCGGCGGCATCGATGTGGCGCTGTCGCGCAGTGGTGCCGACGGCAAGACAACCCAGGTTTCGGTGGTACGAACCGCTCGGCGGCTCTTCTCAGGCTTTGTCTACGCCCCTACCTTGCGCAGGCTGGCAGGGTAGTCAAAGGCGGCACGCCGCCTGCTTCATACATGCACCAAGCGCATCCGCACAATTTCAACAATGGTGATGCCCCATGAAACTCGCCAAATCGCTGTATTTCCAGATCCTTTGCGCCGTCCTGCTGGGCGTATTGGTCGGCCACTTCTGGGCGCAACAGGCCGTTGCGCTCAAGCCCTTGGGCGACGCCTTCATCAAGCTGATCAAGATGATGATCGCCCCGGTGGTGTTCTGCACCATTGTCACCGGCATCGCCGGGATGACCGACAAGCGCTCGCTGGGGCGCCTGATGAGCAAGACGTTGCTGTTGTTCCTGGGCCTGACGGTGGTGAGCCTGGTGATTGGCCTGGCGGCGGTTTACCTGTTCAAACCGGGCGTGGGCATGAACATCGACCCCGCCACCCTCAGCACCGAAGGCCTCAGCCAGTACACCGCCTCGGCAGCCAAGCTGGGCGTGGTCGACTTCTTCATGCACATCATTCCCGATACCTTCATCGGTGCCTTCAACAAGGGTGAAGTGTTGCCGGTGCTGTTCATTGCCGTGCTCAGCGGCTTCGCCCTGTCGTCGATGGGGGACAAGGGCAAGCCAGTGCTGGATGTGCTGGAGTCAGCCTCGACCATGGTGTTCCGCATTTTTGGCTACCTGATGCGCTTTGCGCCGGTGGGTGCCTTTGGTGCGCTGGCTTTTACCGTCGGGCAGTACGGCATCACCTCGCTCGGTGCCCTGGCCAAGCTGGTGGGTACGCTGTACATCGCCTGTGCGTTCTTCGTACTGGTCGTACTGGGTGGCATCTGCCGTGCCCATGGTTTCAGCCTGTGGAAACTGCTGCGCTATTTCCGCGAAGAATTCCTGGTGGTGCTGGGTACTTCGTCCACCGAGCCGGTGCTGCCGCGCATGCTGGAAAAGCTCGAAAAGCTGGGCTGCAAGAAAGGTGTGGTAGGCCTGGTGTTGCCAACCGGTTACTCGTTCAACCTCGACGGCACAGCCATCTACCTGTCGCTGGCGGCCATCTTCATCGCCCAGGCCTGCAACATCGACATCACCCTGGGGCAGACGCTGACCATGCTGGCAATCATGCTGCTGTCGTCCAAGGGCGCCGCCGGGGTGACAGGCAGTGGTTTCGTCGCTTTGGCCTCGACCCTGACTGTGATTCACGACATCCCTCTGGCCGGCCTGGCGCTGCTGATCGGCGTCGACCGCTTCATGTCTGAAGCCCGCGCCCTGACCAGCCTTGCCAGCAATGCAGTGGCCACCGTGGTGATCTCGCTGTCCGAGAATGCCTGTGAGCGGGATACGCTGCTGCGCATACTCAACGGTGAACAACCGGTACAGCCGGATTGCACTACACCCGGGCAGAACGCTTGGCCCGCCGAGCCGCACCGCCAGGGCTGAACGCCCTTCGTACTACTGAACATTGACTTAGAATTCCACTCAGCGTCGCAGCGATGCCGAGTGGGGTTGGAGGCTGCCTGCCCGGCGGGCGGCCACGCACAATAAAAACAAGAGAGAAAGACCATGCTCGCACTCCTGGGCCTGATCATGGTGGTGACCTTCACCTACCTGATCATGAGCAAGCGCCTGTCGCCTATCGTTGCGCTGACCGTTGTCCCGATCGTGTTCGCCGTCATCGGCGGCTTTGCCCCCGAATTGGGCAAGATGATGCTCGACGGCCTGAAAATGGTTGCGCCATCGGCAGCGCTGCTGCTGTTTGCCATCCTGTTCTTTGGCCTGATGATCGATGCCGGCCTGTTCGACCCGCTGATCCGCAAGATCCTCAAGCGGGTAAATGGCGACCCGGTCAAGATCGCCATCGGTACTGCACTGCTGTCACTTCTGGTGGCACTGGACGGCGACGGCACGACCACCTACATGATCACCTGTGCCGCCATGCTGCCGCTCTACAAGCGTATTGGCATGAACCCGATGATTCTGGCCACGGTGTCGATGTTGTCGCTAAGCATCATGAGCGGCCTGAGCCCGTGGGGCGGGCCGGCCACGCGGGCCATTGCCGCGCTTGGGCTGGACGCCAGCGAGTACTTCATCCCGATGCTGCCGACCATGATTGGCGGTGCGGCCTGGGTGGTGTTCACGGCCTTCCTGCTGGGGCGCACCGAACGCCGCCGCATCGGCAACATCGCTCTGGAGTCCGGTGGCGGCAACTGCTACATCAAGGAAATCCTCGGCGACAATCCGTACAAGCGCCCGCGCCTGGCCTATGTGAACCTGTTGCTGGTCATCGCCGTCATGACTGCGCTGGTAATGGGGCTGATGCATGCCGCCATCCTGTTCATGATCGGCTTCGTCGCCGCGCTGATGATCAACTACCCACAGCTGGAACTGCAGAAGGCGCGCATTCTGGCGCACTCGGGTAACGCCATGACGGTGGTGCTGCTGGTGTTCGCCGCGGGTATCTTTGCCGGGATCTTCTCGGGTACCAAGATGGTCGACGCCCTGGCGCAAACCCTGGTGGACTGGATTCCCGAAGAATGGAGCCACTGGTTCCCGTTGGTGGTGGCGCTGACCAGCATGCCACTGACCTTCGTGCTGTCCAACGACGCCTATTACTTTGGCGTGGTGCCGATCCTGGCCAACGCCGCAGCGGCTTACGGCATCGACCCGCTGGAAATTGCCCGCGCTTCGGTCCTCGGCCAGCCGGTGCACCTGATGAGCCCGCTGGTGGCGTCGACGTTGCTGCTGGTCGGCATGGTCGACCGCGACATCGGTGACTTCCAGAAGGCGACCTTCAAGTGGGCCGTGCTCACCTCGCTGGTTATCACTGCACTGGCTTTGCTCACAGGGGCCTTGTCCTTCTTCGTCTGAGCGTTACGGGCGCTGCCCGGCGCCCGGCACCTTGTGCATCCTGAAAACAACAACAAGAGTACCGATCATGTCCCGTGCTGTGTTCCGTGGGGCCACGTGTGGCCTGCTCTGCGGCTGGCTGCCTGTTGCCGGCGCTGCCGGTTTCGTCGATGACAGCAAGCTCAAGCTTCAACTACGCAACGTCTACTTCAACGAGAATTTCCGCGACGAACACGGCATGAGTGCACGTGCGGCCGCTAGCGCCAAAAGCGAGCGGGTGGAGTGGGCACAGGGTTTTCTGCTGGACTACCAATCCGGATTCACTCCCGGCGCATTGGGCGTGGGGCTGGACGCCCACGGGCTGGTGGGTGTCAGGCTGGACTCTGGCCGTGGGCGCAGCGGCACCGGGCTGCTGCCGGTTCATGACGACGGCCGTGCGGCGGATGAATTCGCCAGCGCCGGGGTAACGGCCAAGGCCCGCGTCGGGCAGACTGTGGTCAAGCACGGTACCTTGCTGCCGAAAACGCCGGTGCTGGTCTACAACGACGCGCGGCTGTTGCCGCAGACGTACCAGGGTAC
This sequence comes from Pseudomonas sp. MM223, assembly GCA_947090765.1. Classification (NCBI taxonomy): domain Bacteria; kingdom Pseudomonadati; phylum Pseudomonadota; class Gammaproteobacteria; order Pseudomonadales; family Pseudomonadaceae; genus Pseudomonas; species Pseudomonas sp. MM223. The sequence goes on from OX352322.1 coordinate 1,967,567, forward strand.
CCAGCTGACCAGTACGGATATCGACGGGCTGACACTGACAGCGGGCCACCTGGACCACTTCAAACAGCGTGATTCATCGGACAGCACCGGCCTGTACCTGGATGGGTACGCGGGCGGCAGGTCCGGTGACTTCAACTTCGCCGGCGCCGATTATGCCGTCAGCAAAAGCCTGCGCCTGAGCTACTTTCATGGCCAGCTCGAGCACTTCTACCGGCAGGACTTCGTCGGCCTGGTACACGAATTGCCGCTGGCGGGTGGTGTGTTGAGCACTGACCTGCGCTATTTCAATAGCCGCGACAGCGGTGCCGCCCAGGGCGGCGCCATCGACAACGACATGTTCAGCGGGCAGATGGCCTATGCCCATTCGGGCCATACCCTCGGTGCCGGCTACCAGGTGCTCGACGGTGAGGCAGGGTTGCCTTACATCAGCGGTGCGACGGTGTATTCGTTCAGCAACGTCGGTATCGGCAAGTTCATCGAGGAAGAAGAAAAGACCTGGATGGCAAGCTACGCCTACAACTTTGCGGCAGCAGGCGTGCCGGGCCTGACCTTCATGGCGCGATACCTGAGTGGCGATAATGGCCGCTCGGGTGCCGAGGGCATCAAGGAGTGGGAACGTGACGCCGAGCTTGCCTACGTGGTGCAGGGCGGGCCGCTGAAGGGGCTGGGCGTGAAGCTGCGTAACTATGTCTATCGTTCGGATTTCGCCCGCGGGCGTGACAGTAATCGCTTGTACCTTACCTACGATATCGCCATCTGGTGATGGCGCCGAAAAATTTAAAACTGGCGCGATCTCTGTAGGAGCAGCCTTGTGCTGCGAAGAGGCCGGTAAGGCAAAAGAATGAGTTCGGCAGTTATGCCCCCTTCGCAGCACAAGGCTGCTCCTACAGAGATCGCGCCAGTTCTCAGATCTTTTAGGCTACCGGGCTTTTTGCTCGAGGATGCGCGCCCCAGATCCTTCCTTGGCCAGCACATCCTCGGGGTTGCGCAGCGGGCAATCCTCCAGTGACAGGCAACCGCAACCAATGCAGTTGTCCAGGCTGTCGCGCAACGCCTCAAGCGTGCGGATGCGGGCATTGAGGTCTTCGCGCCAGGCCGTGGACATCTCGCCCCACTGCGCCGCCGTAAGCTTGCTGTTGGGCGCATAACGGCTGAATGCCTGCTTGATGTCCTCCAGCGGAATACCGGTGCGCTGTGCCACTTTGATAATCGCCAGTGTACGCAGCACCAGTGAGGGGTAGCGGCGCTGGTTGCCCGCCGTACGGACGCTGGCGATCAGCCCCTTGGTTTCGTAGAAGTGCAGCGCAGACACCGCCACGCCACTGCGTTTGGCCACTTCACCCACTGTGAGCATTCGCGTGTTGTCCGCCGCCATGTGTGTTGACCTCAAGTTAAGTTGAGCTCTTATAGTCCTGCCCGATCTTCCCCGCAACCGCTTTCCTCATGATCGGAGCTCTGCATGAACAAACGGACGTTACTGGCCTGGGCCGGCGCTGTAGCCGTTGTGCTGGCCGCTGCCTATGCGCTGGTGGGTAGCGGCTCGGCGCCACCTGCTGCGGCGGCGTGGCCGGCGACCAAGGTGGCGTTGGCCACGGCCGAGCAGGTGCAGTTGGCGCGGCAGAATTTTGCTTCGGGTGAACTGGAGGCAGTCAACCAGGTGCAGGTAGCGGCCGAGATGGCGGGGCGCATTACCCGCATTGCGTTTGAGTCGGGGCAGGTGGTAACGGCCGGGCAGTTGCTGGTGCAGCTCAACGACGCACCGGAGCAGGCCCAGCGGGTGCAGTTGCGGGCGAAGTTGCGTAACGCGCAAGTGGTGCTGCAGCGCAGCCGCAAGCTGCGGGCGATGAATGCCGTGTCGCAAGAGCTGCTGGACAACGCCGCCACGGCCGTGGACGTGACCAGTGGTGAGCTGCAGCATGTCGAAGCGCTGATTGCGCAGAAGTCCATTCGCGCACCGTTTGCCGGCAAGCTGGGCATTCGGCGGGTGCATCAGGGCCAATACCTGGGCGCCGGCGAGGCCATCGTCAGCCTGGCTGACATTAGCCAGTTGCATGTGAATTTTGCCTTGGGTGAGCAGGCCGCCCCCGAAGTGCACGTCGGGCAAGTGCTGGCACTGACGGTGGACGCAGTGCGCGGGCAAGGCTTCGAGGCCCGGGTGGTGGCGGTCGACCCGGTGGTCAGCAAGGCGCGCCTGGTGCAGGTGCAGGCAGCCTTGCCGAACCCGGACGGGCAGTTGCAGCCGGGCATGTACGCTGGCGTGCGCCTGGATGCCGCGCAGCCGTCGAGCGTGCTGGCCGTACCGGAAACCGCGATCACCTACACCGCCTATGGCCAGACAGTATTCGTTGCGACCCAGGACCCGGCGCATGGCACCCGGGTCAGCCGGGTGCGGGTAACCACCGGTGAGCGCTGGCAAGGGCGGGTGGAGGTTACCTCCGGCCTGGCGCCCGGTGACCGGGTGGTGGTTTCGGGGCAGTTGAAGCTCAGTGATGGCATGCCAGTCGAACCCGTGGCGCAGGACAGCTTGCAGGCCAGCCAGGGAGGGCGGCAGTCGTGAAGTTTACCGATGTCTTCGTGCGCCGCCCGGTGCTGGCGCTGGTGGTCAGCAGCCTGATCATCCTGATGGGGTTGTTTGCCATGGGCAAGTTGCCGATCCGTCAGTACCCGTTGCTGGAGAGCTCGACCATTACCATCAGTACCGAGTACCCCGGTGCTTCCGCCGAGCTGATGCAGGGCTTCGTAACCCAGCCGATCACCCAGGCAGTGTCGTCGGTCGAGGGCATCGATTACCTGTCCTCGTCGTCGCAACAAGGGCGCAGCCTGATCACCTTGCGCATGGTGCTCAACCGTGACTCGACCCAGGCGTTGGCCGAGACCATGGCCAAGGTCAACCAGGTGCGCTATCGCCTGCCGGAAAAGGCCTACGACCCGGTGGTGGAGTTGTCTGCGGGCGACTCTACCGCAGTGGCCTACGTAGGCTTTGCCAGCGACAGCCTGTCGATCCCGGAGTTGAGCGATTACCTGTCGCGGGTGGTGGAACCGCAGTTCTCAGGTATCGACGGCGTGGCCAAGGTGCAGTCGTTTGGCGGGCAGCGCCTGGCCATGCGCCTGTGGCTGGACAGTGAACAGATGGCAGGGCGCGGGGTGACGGCAGCGGACGTGGCGCAGGCGGTGCGGGCCAACAACTACCAGGCGACGCCGGGCCAGGTGCGTGGGCAGTACGTGCTGGCCGATATCCAGGTGGACACCGACCTGACCCGGGTCGAGGACTTCCGTGAGCTGATCATCCGCAACGATGGCACCGACCTGGTACGCCTGCGCGATGTCGGCACTGTCGAGCTGAGCGCGGCGGCCACCCAGACCAGCGCCACCATGGACGGAAAGCCTGCCGTGCACCTTGGGCTGTTTCCCACACCGACCGGCAACCCGCTGGTGATCGTCGAGGGTATTCGCCAGTTGCTGCCGCTGATCCAGCAGACCTTGCCGCCCGGAGTGAAGGTGGCGCTGGCCTACGAGACTGCACGCTTCATCGATGCTTCGATCCATGAGGTGCTGCGCACCCTGGTGGAGGCGATGTTGATCGTGGTGCTGGTGATCTGGCTGTGCCTGGGGTCGCTGCGCAGCGTGCTGATCGCGGTGGTGGCCATCCCGCTGTCGATGCTGGGTGCCGCGGGCCTGATGCTGCTGTTCGGCTTCAGCCTCAACCTGCTGACCCTGCTGGCGATGGTGCTGGCCATCGGCCTGGTGGTGGACGATGCCATTGTGGTGGTGGAGAACGTGCACCGGCATATCGAGGAGGGCAAGTCGCCGGTTGCTGCGGCATTGGCCGGGGCGCGGGAAATCGCCGGGCCGGTCATTGCCATGACCCTGACCCTGGCAGCGGTGTATACGCCGATCGGGCTGATGGGCGGGCTGACCGGCACGCTGTTCCGCGAGTTTGCCTTGACCCTGGCGGGAGCGGTGATCGTGTCCGGCATCGTGGCGCTGACCTTGTCACCGGTGATGAGCTCATTGCTGTTGCAGCCCGGCCAGCAGCATGGCGCGATGGCTAATCTGGCCGATCGGGTGTTTGCTGCGTTGACCGGGGCCTATGGGCGGGTGCTGGCCTATTCCCTGGAGCACCGCTGGATCAGCGCTGGCGTGGCGTTACTGGTGTGCCTGAGCCTGCCCTGGCTTTACCTGCTGCCCCAGCGCGAGCTGGCCCCGCCCGAGGACCAGGCGGCGGTGCTGACCGCCATCAAGTCGCCGCAGCATGCCAGCCTTGAATATGCCGAACACTTTGCACTGAAACTCGACCAGGTGATGAAGTCCATCGGCGAAACCACCGACACCTGGATCATCAACGGCACCGATGGCCCGGCCGCCAGTTTCGGGGGTATCAACCTAAGCGCCTGGCAGGCGCGCGAGCGTTCTGCCGCACAGGTGCAGGCGCAGTTGCAGCAGGCCGTGGCGGATATCGAAGGCAGCAGCATCTTTGCCTTCCAGGTTGCAGCGCTGCCGGGCTCCAGTGGCGGCCTGCCGGTGCAGATGGTGTTGCGCAGCGCCCAGGATTACCCCGAGTTGTACCAGACCATGGAAGCGCTCAAACAGCGCGCCCGCGACAGCGGCCTGTTTGCCGTGGTGGACAGCGACCTCGACTACAACAACCCGGTGGTCAAGGTGCGCGTCGACCGGGCCAAGGCGGCCAGCCTGGGCATCAGCATGCAGGCCATTGGCGAGTCGCTGGGTGTGCTGGTGGGCGAGCAGTACCTCAACCGCTTTGCCCTGTTCGGGCGTTCCTACGATGTGATCCCGCAGAGTATCCAGGACCAGCGCCTGACGCCTGCGGCGTTGAACCGCCAGTATGTGCGTGCCGAAGATGGCAGCCTGGTGCCGCTGGCCACGGTGGTGCACCTGGATATCGAAGTGGCGCCCAACCGCCTGTTGCAGTTCGACCAACAGAACGCCAGTACCTTGCAGGCCATCCCGGCGCCGGGTGTGTCGATGGGCAACGCCGTGGCATTTCTCGAACAGCTCACCGCTGAATTGCCGCCTGGCTTCAGCCACGACTGGCAATCGGAATCGCGCCAGTATGTGCAGGAGGGCTTTGCCTTGATGTGGGCGTTTCTGGCTGCCCTGGTGGTGATCTATCTGGTGCTGGCGGCGCAGTACGAAAGCCTGGTCGACCCTCTGATCATCCTGGTGACCGTGCCGCTGTCGATCTGCGGTGCGCTGTTGCCGCTGGCGCTGGGCTGGGCCACGTTGAACATCTACACGCAGATTGGCCTGGTGACGCTGATCGGCCTGATCAGCAAGCACGGCATTTTGATGGTGGAGTTCGCCAACGAGATCCAGGTGCGCGACAACCTTGATCGTGCCGCCGCCATCGTCCGTGCAGCGCAGATACGATTGCGGCCGGTGCTGATGACCACCGCGGCGATGACCTTCGGCGTGCTGCCGCTGCTGTTCGCCAGCGGTGCCGGGGCCAACAGCCGCTTCGGGCTGGGGGTGGTGATTGTGTGCGGGATGCTGGTGGGCACCTTGTTCACCCTGTTTGTGTTGCCGACGATTTATGGGTGGCTGGCGCGGGATCACAGGGTGACCACGGTGCGCACGCGGCAATTGATCGATGCCGAAAGGCAACTCAGAACCCTGTAGGAGCGGCCTTGTGTCGCGAAAGGGCCGCAAAGCGGCCCCTCGATTGTTGCCTTGATGCTGAAACCCTAGGGCCGCTTTGCGGCCCTTTCGCGACACAAGGCCGCTCCTACAGGGGGGGCGTGCGGCCTGGGCGGGTCAGGCGGGGGAGCGGTCGCGGCGCATCTGGGTCACCAGGGTAAAGCGGTCATCCGGGTGCACGGTTTCGGAAACCGCCATCAAATCGCCGTTTTCCTCGCGGTAATGGCGAATGATCTTCAACCCTGGCGAACCCGCCTCGGCCTTCAGCGCACGGGCCATCTCCGCCGTCAGCAGCACCGCCCGTACCTGCTGGTCGACCACCGCGATCGCCCGGCCAAAGTGCTGCTCGATCAACCCGGCAATCAGCTGGTCGGGGTGCTCGCGGGCCCGTTCGATGACCTCGGCATAGTCGCGCTGCGCATACACATCGGTCCAGCACAGCGGTGCGGCATTGTGCAGGCGGTCGACGCGGATGCTTGACACGCAAAAGTAGTGTTCCCCCGGTACCAACCCCAGCCGCGCCGCCTCGCTCAGGTCGGCGACAAAGTGGCGCACCTCCTGGATTTCCCGCTGCTGGGTTTCGGCCAGGTGAGCAAGGTCGGCCACGCTGGCCAGCGACTGCGAATAGCCGCCGCGCGGGCTGCTGGCCTCCACCCGGGTACCCACGCGCTTGCGCCGCGACACCAGCCCCTGGTTGAGCAACTGGTTGATCGCGGCGCGCACCGTGTGCCGGCTTACATCGTAAAGGTCGCACAGCTCGAACTCGGTCGGCAGCAGGCTGCCCACCGGGTAGCGGCCGCTGGCGATGCCTTCCATCAAGTCCTTTGCCACGGTGGTGTAGCGCGTCGGGTTCATACCTTTGGTCTGTCTCGCAAATTTCATCGGTTGACAGTGTAACAGCGGCAGGGCAAGAATTATGTACGGACATAATAATTATGTCCGGTCAAAAAATAACATTTCAGGATTCCTGCCCATGTCCACCACCGTTTTCGATTCCACCCTGTTCCGCGACATGTTCGGCACCGCCGAAATGCGTGCGGTGTTCTCCGACAAATCGCTGATCGAGCGTTACATCGAAGTGGAAGTGGCCTTGGCCAAGGCCGAAGCCCGCTGCGGCGTCATCCCTGCCGAAGCCGCCGTGCAGATTGCCGAGCTGTCGCGCTACGAGTCGCTGGACCTGACGCTGATGCAGCACGAGACCGAAATCGTCGGTTACCCGATCCTGCCGCTGGTCGAGCAGCTGTCGAAGCTGTGCGGCGAAGCTGGCCGCTACGTGCACTGGGGCGCCACCACCCAGGACATCATGGACACCGCCGTAGTCCTGCAGGTGCGTGCCGCCCTGGCCATTGTCGAGCGCGACATCCAGGCCGTGCGTGGCCTGCTGGCCGAGCTGGCGCTGCGCTACCGCGACACGCCGATGGCCGGCCGCACCCACCTGCAACATGCACTGCCGATTACCTTCGGCTACAAGTGCGCGGTGTGGCTGAGCATGTTCGACCGCCATGCCGAGCGCCTGGTGGAGCTGCGCCCGCGGGTGGAAGTAGGGCAGTTTGCCGGTGCCGCCGGTACCCTGGCCTCGCTGGGCGACAAGGGCCTTGAAGTACAAGCTGCGCTGATGGACGAACTGGGCCTGGGCGTGCCGCAAGCCACCTGGCACGTGGCCCGTGACGGCCTGGCCGAAACCCTGAACTTCCTGGGCCTGGTCACGGCCTCGCTGGGTAAGGTGGCGCTGGACATCATGATGATGATGACCAGCGAGCTGGGCGAAGCCTACGAGCCGTTCGTCAAGGGCCGTGGCGCCAGCAGCACCATGCCGCAGAAGCGCAACCCGATTTCCTGCGAGCTGATGTATGCCGCTGCCAAGGGCGTGCGCCAGCAGGCCGGGCTGATGCTCGACGCCATGATCCAGGACTTCGAGCGCTCTACCGGCCCGTGGCAGGCCGAGTGGATCGCCATCCCTGAAGCTTTCGCCCTGACCGCCGCATCGCTGGGCCAGGCGCGCTTCATGCTGGCCGGCCTGGACGTGCGCACCGAGCGCATGCGCAAGAACCTCGACATGACCCAAGGCCTGATCGTTGCCGAGGCGGTGATGATGGGCCTGGCCCCGGCGCTGGGCCGCCAGGTGGCCCACGACGTGGTCTATGCCGCCTGCCGCATGGCCAACGACCAGGGCATCAGCCTGCTGGAAGCGCTGAAGGCCCAGGGCGAGGCTACCGCGCATGTCGACCTGGCCACCCTTGAGCAGCTGTGCGACCCGACCCATTACCTGGGGCTGGCGCCGCAGATGGTCGACCAGGCCCTGGCGCGCCCGGGTGCCGTCGCCCGCTGATCCGCCTGGGGCTCGGCTGCTGCTGGGCCCCGTCCTCTGCTTTGCGACAAGAACAATGAGAAAACAACCATGTCTTCCACTTCGAAAAAGCCGCTGTACAAAGACCTGACGTTCCAGGTCATCGCTGCGATGCTGCTGGGTATCGCCTTCGGTTTCCTCGCCCCCGAGCTCGCTGCCAAGTTCAAGATCCTCGGGGACATCTTTCTCAAACTGATCAAGACTGCCGTCGCGCCACTGGTGTTCTTCACCGTGGTCCACGGCATTGCCTCGGCCGGTGACATCAAGCGCGTCGGTAAAGTGGGCTGGCGCGCACTGGTGTACTTCGGCTGCTGTCCACCTTCGCCTTGGCCCTGGGCCTGTTGTGGGGCAACCTGATCGGTATCGGTTCGGGCATGCATGGCGCGCACGCCAGCAGTGCCGCTTCGGCCGCGGCCAGCGCCGCTGTCGCCAAAGGCCACGCGCCGGCGTCGACCATGGACTTCATCTACAACATCTTCCCCGATAACTTCGTCGGCGCCTTTGCCGGTGGCCAGCTGTTGCAGGTGCTGGTGATCGCCGTGCTGTTCGGCTTTGCCTTGCTGGCCTTGAAGCATGAGCGCCGCGCGGTGATCGAGGATGGCCTGAACCGGGTTTCGGAATGCTTCTTCGAGTTCATCAACCTGATCATGAAGTTTGCCCCACTGGGCGCGTTTGGCTCGGTGGCTTATGCGGTGGGCAGCAACGGCTCAGCCGTGCTGATGTCGCTGGCCAACCTGGTGCTGATGTTCTATGTAGCGGTTGCCTTCTTCCTGTTCGTGGTGCTGGGCGCCGTGTGCCGGTTGTCCGGTTTCAGCCTGTGGCGCTTTTTGAAGTACATCAAGGACGAGATTTTCATCGTGCTTGGCACTGCCTCGTCAGAGAGTGCACTGCCGCGCTTGCTGCAAAAACTCGAACGCTTTGGCTGCTCGAAGCAAAGCGTGGGCCTGGTGCTGCCGACGGGGTATGCCTTCAACCTGGATGGCACCTCGATCTACATGTCGATGTGCGTATTGTTCATTGCCAACGCCTACGGCGTGCCGCTGGGTTGGGAGCAGCAGCTGGGTATTCTGGCGATCATGCTGGTGACCTCCAAAGGCGCGGCGGCGGTGTCGGGGGGTAGTTTTGTGGTGTTTGCTGCGACAGTGACGGCCATTGGTGTGCTGCCGGTCGAAGGCCTGGCGTTGCTGTTTGGCGTTTACCGCTTCATGTCGATGGCCATGGCCACTTGCAACACCATCGGCAACAGCGTGGCGACGGTGGTGGTGGCCAAATGGGCGGGCGAGTTTACCGAGCAGAGCGCGCGTGAAGAGTATTCGCGGGTGCTGGGCCGCGCGCCTGGGGCTGCACTTTAAGCACCTGCCCCTTCAGTAGCCGTTATGCAATTCCTGTAGGAGCAGCCTTGTGCTGCGAAGAGGCCATTACTGGTCAAGAAATGTGTTGGCCATGCCGGCCTCTTCGCAGCACAAGGCTGCTCCTACAGGGAGATGTGTCGGCCTCACAGTTGGTGTTTTGCCCGCAACAGCAACGCTGCCAATGCACACCCCACCAAGGCCAGACACGCCAGGTAGAACGCATCACTGTAAGCCATCAGGTAGGCCTCCCGCCGAATGGTCCCCGCCAACCCCTCCAGCAGCAGCTGCTGGTGCGGCAACCAGCCCTGCACCGTCTGGTTGATGCGCTCTTGCACGTCAGGCTCGAACACCGTCACCTGCTCGTGAATGCGTTCACTGTGAAAGCGCTCACGGCTCGCCACCAATTGCGTCAGCCCGGCCGTGCCGATGGCGCCACCGAGGTTGCGCAGCATGGAGAACACCGCCGAAGCCGACCCGGCTTCACGCTTGTCGAGCCCGGCCACCGCCAGCACCGACAGCGCCACCATGATGAACGGCTGGCCAATCCCGCGTACCACCGTGGACGGGATAATCACGTTGTCGGCACTGTCGGCGCTCAGGCTCGCCCCCAGCCAGCAGCCCAGGGCCATGATCAGAAAGCCGCTGGCGACCATGAACTTGGCACTGGTCCAGCCCATCAGCCGGGGCATCAAGGGCGCCAGCAGCAGTTGCACCACGCCATAGGCAATCAACGCCACACCCACGTCGCGGGCGCTGAACCCCTGTAACTGCGACAGGTAGTTGGGCACCAGGAACACCAGGCCGAATGTGGCCGCGCCAAAGATGAACATCGCCACGCTGGCGACGCCGAAGTTGTAGCGCCCGAGCAAACGCAGGTTGATGAAGGCGCGCTGGCCGAACAGCTGGGTCACCACGAACACCACCAGGGCAATGGCGGCGACCACACTCATGCCGACGATGAATGGCGAGCCGAACCAGTCCAGCCGACCGCCTTCTTCCAGCACGATCTGCAAGCCACCCAAGCCGATCACCATGGCGGCGATACCCAGCCAGTCACCTTTGCGTAACAGCTCAAGCTTCATCGGCCTGGCTTCTATCGACCAGGCGATGGCGAACAGTAGTGCAATGCCGGGGAACAGTTGCAAATAGAAGATCCAGCGCCACGAATAGGCATCGGTCAACCAGCCGCCAATCGATGGCCCGGCCGCCTGCGCCACGCTGTTGGCCAGGCTGAACAGCGCCATGCCCATGGCCATCTTGCTGGCCGGCAGTTCAGTGATGATCAGCTGAAACGACAAGGGAATCAGTACCGCGCCAGCAGCACCCTGGATCACCCGGATAGCAATCATCGCCTCCAGGTTGGGCGCCCAGGAGCAGGCCACCGAGGCTATCAAAAAGATGAGCGAGCCGGTCCACATGACCCGGCGCAACGAGAACACGTCCACCAGCCAGGCCGTCAGCGGAATCATGACGATTTCCGCCACCAGGTAAGCGGTGGAAATCCATGAGCCTTCCTCGAAACTGGCACCCAGCGAGCCGCGGATCTCTGGCAGCGCCGCGCTGGTGACATGCACGTTCATGCCGGCCATGAAGCAGCCGAACAGGCCGCCGAGCACCGCCACCCAGGCGCGCAGCGAAACGGTTTGTTCAGTGTGCATCGGCCACCTCTGCGGGGCGCGTGTCGACCGTGCTTACCACCGACATGCCGGGCAGCACCTGTGGGCCATCCAGCGGTATGTCGAGCAGGATGCGCACCGGGAAGCGCTGGACGATCTTGGTGAAGTTGCCGGTGGCATTGTCCGACGGCAGCAGTGCGAAGACATTGCCCGAGGCCGGCGAGAAGCTGGCCACATGGCCGTGCAGTGGCTGGCTGGCGAAGGTGTCGACACGGATTTCTACTGGCTGCCCCGGGCGCATGTTGGCCAACTGGGTTTCCTTGTAGTTGGCGACTACATAGGCCTGCTGCAGGGGCACTACGGCCAGCAGCGGCTGGCCCGGCACCACGTACTGGCCGGCGCGCACACGACGTTGGCCGACCACGCCCGTGATCGGCGCGCGGATCACGGTGTCCTGCTCGTCCTGTTCGGCCAGCTGTTGACGGGCCTGGGCGCGGGTCAGGGCTGCTGCGCGCTGTTGCAGCTCGGCTTCAGCCTGGGCTGACCGAGCCTCGGCCATGGTCAGTTGTGAGCGTTGCTGGCGCAGCGCGGCCTGGGCACCTTGCAGCGCAGCTTGCGCCTGGGTGGCATTTGCGCTGGCCGTTTCCAGGCGTTGCACGGTTGCGGCGTTGTCACGCACAAGGCCACGGTAGCGTTGCATGTCCAAGGCACTGCGCCGCTGTTCGGCGGTGGCACTGCGCGTGGCAGCTTCAGCCTGCAGGATGGCCTGCTGTTGCTGGTTGATGCGCTCGCTCGCCACCTGCTGGCGGGCCTGGGCAGCGGCCAGTGCCGCCTGTGCTTCGGACACGCCGGCCCGGGCCTGGTCGAGGCGGGCGCGGTAGTCGCGGCTTTGCAGGCGCACCAGCACATCGCCGGCCTTTACTGGCTGGTCGTCTGCCACCGCGACCTCGGCCACGTAGCCGGCCACCCGTGGGCTCAGCGCCACCCAGTCGGCACGGACGTAGGCGTCGTCGGTGGTCTCCAGATAGCGGCCGGTGGTGAGCCAGTAGCTGGTGAAGGCCAGCAGCGCGATGGCTGCCAGGCTGCCGCTGGCGGTGTAGGCCAGGCGGCGACGGGATCTGGCTTTGGCCCGCTGTTCAGTTTCGACTGGTGCGGTTTGTTCTACGGCAACATTCATGTCCGGTTTCCGTTCTTGAAGTACGACTACTGCCCGACAAGCTGACGCGGTCAGTTGTAGGAGCGGCCTTGTGTCGCGAAAGGGCTGCGCAGCGGCCCCAGGATTTCAGCGGCAGTGCACAAATTGCCGGGGCCGCTGTGCGGCCCTTTCGCGACACAAGGCCGCTCCTACAAAGGTCGGCGCAGCCCGTTGCAATGGGTTATCGGCTACCACCGTCCGCCCAGGGCGCGGAACAGGTTGACCTGCGCCTGCGCCAGGCGCCCTCGGGCTTCTACATGGCTGGCCCTCAGGCGAATCAGTTCGCGCTCGCTGTCGAGCAAGGCCAACCCGTCCACGGTGCCCGCGCGGTAGTTGCCCTGGGCCAGGCCATAACCGCGCTGGCTGTGTGCCAGTGCGGCATCCAGCGCCTGCAACCGCTGGCGTTCACCGTCATAGCGGGCAAGGGCCTGGCGCACGTCCTTGAGCGCGCTCAACGCCATGCCGCGGTAATGGGCAACCTGGGCCTGTTGCAACGCTTCGGCTCTGCCGACCCGTGCGCGGTTGGCCTTGATGTTGGGGAACTCCCAATGGATCAGCGGGCCAATCCCGAACATCACCGCGCGGCTGTCGCCAAGGTTGGCGAGGTGATGGTCCGAGGACGTCAGCGAAGCGCCGAAGCTGACCTTCGGGTACAGGTCTGCCCTGACGATGTCGGTTTCCAGGCTGGCAGCCAGCAGTTCCCGTTCGGCCTGGCGCACATCTGGCCGGCGTTCAAGCAAATGCCAGCCATCGCCAGCCGGTAACGGTGTCGACAGCGTGGGGATGGTTGTGCAGGTCGCAGTGTCGGCCAGCGAGGCCTGGCCACTGAGCATGCTCAGTTCGTAAAGCGCCATCTGCCGACGGGCTACAAGCATCGGCAGTTGCGCCCGCACCTGTTCCCGCAGGCCCAGCAGGCGCTCGCTGTCGAGGGCGGTGGCTACACCGGCCTGGCGCTGGCGTTCGCTGAGTTGCAGGCTGTGGTCGAGGGTTTGCAAGGACTGCTTTGCCTCGCCCAGGCGCGCCGCGTAGACGCATTGGTCTATGTAGGCACGGCTGGTTTGGGCGACCACTTGCAGGCGCACCAGGTCCAGCGCGGCAGCGCTGGCTTCGGCTTGGGCCTGGGCGCGCTTGATGGCGGCGCGCACCTGGCCCCAGGCATCCACCTGATAGGCCAACTCGATACCCGGGTTGAATTGCCATTGTGAAGGTGCGTGGCTGTCGGTGGCCTCGGCCAGTGTCTGGTCATCGGCGCTCTTGCCATAGGTAGCGGCAAAGCCCACTGATGTTGACGGCCAGCGCCTGGCATCAAACTCGCCTATCCCGGCCAGCATGGCCTGTACGTTGGCCTGGGCCTTGGCCAGGTCCTGATTGTGCGCCAGGGCTTGCTGCACCCAGTGGTTGAGTTGCGGGTCCTGGAACAGCGCCCACCATTGCTCGGGCAAGGGTTGCCGGCTGATACCGGCTGGCACATTCGCCAGCGGGTTGGCCTGCAACGCTGCAGGTGGCTCCGCGGGTGCTGGTTGCCGGGTGCACGCCGCCAGTACGCCGAGCATGCCGAGTACGGCAAGCCGGGCAGGGGAGGGAAATGAAGGCAGTAAAGGCATCACACATGTCGCTCAAGGGGAGTGATGCGAGGTTAACGAGGGTAGGGCGCACGCCGCTGCCGCAAGCGGGACAACCCTGCGCGCAAGTGGGACAACCTGCGGCTCAGTACCCGCGTGCGGTACTGTTTTGCCAATCGCTCGGCGCGTAGCCAAGGATGCGCTTGAACATGGCGGCAAAGGCGCTGGCGCTCTGGTAGCCGTGCTCCAGCGCCACGTTCAGGATCGGCTTGCCTTCGGCCAGGCATTGCTGGCTGAGCATCACCCGGGCACGGGCGCGCCATTCGCCATACGACATGCCCACCTCGCGCTGGAACAACCGTGCCACGCTGCGGGCACTCATGTTCAGTTGCGCGCCGCATTGCTCCAGGGTCAGGTCCTGGGCCGGGTCCTGCAGGAAGCGCTCGCACCAGGTGCGCAGCCGTGCATGGTGCGGCCGCGGCACAAAGGCATCGATGCGCCTGGCCGTGGCCAACTCAAGCTGGATCAGTGCCCGTACGTGCTCGCCGTCACGCAGGTCGAGCATGCGTGAGGCAGCCAGGATCAGCTCATGCAGCAGGCCGGATACGACGATGACCTGGCAGCGCTCGATACGTGCCTCAAGCAGCAAGGTCCGCATGCAGACCACGCCTTCCATGCGGATGGCATGGCTGACCCCGGCGGGCATCCACAACGCATGCCCGCCAGGGATCACCCAGCTACCATCCTCGCTGCCGACCCGCATCACCCCGCTGGCGGCGTAGATCAGCTGGTCTTCGGCGTGGCAGTGGCTGGCCACCTCTTCGCCGTGTCCGTAGTCCATTTCCAGTGCTTGCATGCGGGGTATCCTCGGTATTGGATCCGATTATACGGTGATGAACCTGTGCCGAGTTGCGAAGGGTGGCCGGTGAACGGCATTGCGTGAAGCAAAATGGCTTGCTGGTGGATAAATCTGGCGAATTATTGCTGTAAAGCAAGCGTTCTTGGATTTCAGTAGGCCTTACACGCCTGCTCGTCACGCCTCGGCGGGCAAGCTCATATGCAGCAAGGGGAACGGCCGGCCTTCGCCATCCAGCGGCAAGCGGTCGGTCTGGACGAAGCCGTAGTGCTGGTAAAACCCGGTTGCCTGGGGGTTCTGCTCGTTGACATCGACACTCATCGCACTGCGCGACTGACGGCCAAAATCCAGCAGCGCACGGCCAATTCCCTGGCCATGTTGCTCGGGGTCGACGAAGAGCATTTCCACGTGGTTTTCATTGAAACCGATGAAGCCCAGCGGCTGGTCATCTGCCATGCACTGCACTTGAAGGCTTACTGCCCTGCCCGGCGATGGTAGGCCGCGAGGTAGGTATCGCGCGATGGCTTCAGGTGGTCACTGCACAGTTGCGCGAGCCGTTCAACGTCGCCCTGTTGCAGCGCTTCGATTATTTGCCAGTGCTCACGTCGTGCCCGCTCCAGTTGGTCAGCCACCACCAGTGACGATGAGCGCACCGAATGCGCCCGCTGTGCATGGTCCTGGATGGCAGCCAGCAGTACCGGGTTGTCGGAAAGCCCAAACAGCAGTTCATGAAATCGCATGTTGGCGCGGAAGGCGCCGCGCAGGTTGCCGGACTGCACCATTGCATCGTGCGTGTGCTGGGTGGCGGTCAGTGCGTCCAAGGCGCTGCTGGCCACTGGGAACTTGATCAGCCGTACGCATTGGCATTCCAGCAATTCGCGCACGGCATACAAGTCTTCGACTTCCTTGGCCGTATAGGCCTTCACCAGCGCCCCGATGTTGCGCTTGCGCTCTACCAGCCCCATGCGCTCCAGTTCCACCAGCACTTGGCGCACCACATGGCGCTTCAACCCGAAGCGTTCGAGCAGGTCGTCCTCGACCAGTCGCTCACGCGGGTGCAGAAAGCCCAGGACGATCTCTTCTTCAAGAATGCGCACGGCCTCTTCAAGGCCGGTAACGGGGGTGACGGGGTCAAGCAGTTGCATGGGTCGGTGCCTTGGCGTAACGGGCTGATCAGAGCCTGAGACTGCCACAAATCGCGCCGATTCGCAGCAGAGCCTGAAATGAAGGGGGGATGAAGGGCGCTTGCGCAGTGCTGCCGATCGTGCTCTCATGTGCCCAGACAGATTATCAATAATCATGTTGACGATAAATCCAATAATGTTCTGGTAGGTGAGCCATGCCTGATAAATCCCCTGTCATCAAGCCGACCGGCATCCGTAAAGGGTTGACCAACTACGGTGATACCGGCTTCGCGTTGTTCCTGCGCAAAGCGTTCATCAAGGGCGCCGGCTACAGCGACGATGCGCTCGACCGCACCATCGTCGGCATCGCCAATACCGGAAGCGGTTACAACCCCTGCCACGGTAATGCGCCGCAGCTGATCGAGGCGGTCAAACGGGGCGTGATGATGGAGGGCGGGCTGGCCATCGATTTCCCGACGATTTCCATTGCCGAGAGCTTCTCGCAGCCCACCAGCATGTACCTGCGCAACCTCATGGCCATGGACACGGAAGAGATGATTCGCGCCCAGCCCATGGACTCGGTGGTGCTCATTGGTGGCTGCGACAAAACCGTGCCGGCGCAATTGATGGGGGCGGCCTCGGCCAATGTGCCGATGATCCAGTTGGTGACCGGCTCGATGCTTACCGGGGGGCACCGTGGCGAGCGGGTCGGCGCCTGCACCGATTGCCGACGTTTCTGGGGGCGCTTCCGTGGCGAGGAAATCGACGAGCAGGAAATCAACGAAGTGAACAACAAGTTGGTGGCCAGCATTGGCACCTGCTCGGTGATGGGCACTGCCAGCACCATGGCCTGCATCGGTGAAGCACTGGGCATCGTGCTGCCAGGTGGTGCCACGCCACCGGCAGTCACCAGCGACCGGATCCGCATAGCCGAGGAAAGCGGGCGGCGAGCAGTGATCATGGCCCGCAATGGCCTGACACCTGACAAGATCCTCACCGAGAAGGCATTCGAAAATGCCCTGCGGGTACTGCTGGCCATTGGCGGCTCTACCAACGGTATTGTTCACCTCACCGCCATTGCCGGGCGCATGGGTTACGAAATCGACCTTGAGGCGTTCGACCGCATGAGCCGCGAAACCCCGGTACTCGTTGACCTGAAACCGTCAGGCCAGCACTACATGGAAGACCTGCACCGCGCCGGTGGCTTGCAAACCGTGCTGCGCGAACTCAAGCCGCAACTGCATCTGGACACCCTGACAGTCAGTGGCCGCACGCTGGGCGAAGAGCTGGAAGACTTCCCTGAGTACAGGCAGGACGTGGTGCGCAGTTTCGCCAACCCGATCTACCCTGCGGGTGGTATCGCCTTCCTCAAGGGCAACCTGGCACCGAACGGCGCGATCATCAAGCAATCAGCGGCCGACCCGCAGTTGATGGAGCACGAAGGCCGTGCCGTGGTGTTCGAAAACTCCGAAGACATGGCCAATCGCATCGATGACCCGGATCTGGATGTGAAGGCCGATGACGTTCTGGTGCTGAAAAACATCGGCCCGATCGGTGCCCCTGGCATGCCCGAGGCGGGGTACCTGCCCATCCCGAAAAAGCTGGCCAAGGTGGGGGTCAAGGACATGGTGCGCATCTCCGATGGCCGCATGAGCGGCACGGCGGCGGGCACCATCGTGCTGCATGTCACGCCCGAGGCTGCACTCGGCGGGCCACTGGCCCTGGTGCGCAGCGGTGACC
The DNA here is from genome assembly GCA_947090765.1 of Pseudomonas sp. MM223. Lineage (NCBI taxonomy): Bacteria > Pseudomonadati > Pseudomonadota > Gammaproteobacteria > Pseudomonadales > Pseudomonadaceae > Pseudomonas > Pseudomonas sp. MM223. The sequence continues at coordinate 1,985,014 of OX352322.1, forward strand.
GCATACGCCTGAGTGTTCAGCAGCGCAGCATCGAGTTGCTGGTCAGCGAAGCGGAGCTTCAGGCACGTCGCCAGGACCTGCAACTGCCCAAACCGGTGGATGCCGAACGTGGCTATCGCAAGCTGTTCTACGAGCAGATGACTCAGGCGGACAAAGGCTGTGATTTCGAATTCCTGCGGCCACCGCACATGATTGCTCGCGTGCCAGTGAAGTAACCATGCCGCTTCGACCCGCTGGCAGCCCGACGCGGCTGCCAGCCTCACAATAACAAGAGGTCCCTGCCATGAATGCGCGTCCTACCCGTGTTCGTTACGTTATCCTGCTGTTGCTGTTCCTGGTTACCACTGTCAACTACGCCGACCGGGCGATCCTGTCCATTGTCGGCTCGTCGATGCAGAAAGAGCTTGGCATCACTCCGGTACAAATGGGCCTGCTGTTCTCGGCCTTTGCCTGGGCCTATGTACTCGGCCAGATTCCCGGCGGCTGGCTGCTCGACCGCTTCGGCACCAAGCGGGTGTATGCCTGGAGCATCTTTCTCTGGTCCACTTTCACCATCCTGCAGGCCACCGTTGGCTGGTACAGCGTGTCGGTCGCGGTGGTAGTGATGTTCGTGCTTCGCTTCATGGTCGGGCTTGCCGAGTCGCCCTCGTTCCCTGGCAACAGCCGCATGGCGGCAGCCTGGTTTCCGTCGGCAGAGCGCGGAACCGCCGCGGGTATTTTCACTTCGGCGCAGTACTTCGCCACGGTGCTGTTCGCCCCGTTCATGGGCTGGATCGTCTACCAGTTCGGCTGGCACTACGTGTTCGTGGTGATGGGTGGGCTAGGCGTGCTTATGACTGGCGTGTGGCTGAAGACGGTGTACGCACCGAAGCAGCACCCGCGTATCAACGAAGCTGAGCTGAAGCATATTGCCGAAGGCGGTGGCTTGATCGACATGGATCAGGCGGGCAACAAGCAGGATACGCCAAAACCGACCTGGGCCAGCTTCCGGCAACTGTTGACCAACCGCATGATGATGGGCGTGTTCATTGGCCAGTACTGCATCAACACGCTGTCGTACTTCTTCTTGACCTGGTTCCCGGTTTATCTGGTACAGGAGCGCGGCATGTCGATCCTCAAGGCCGGCTTCATCGCCTCGATCCCGGCAGTGTGCGGGTTCCTCGGCGGCGTGCTGGGGGGCATTATTTCCGATGCGCTGATCCGCAACGGCCACTCGCTCACCTTCGCCCGGAAGGCGCCCTTGGTGCTGGGCATGCTGATGTCCACCTGCATGGTCGCGTGCAATTACGTGGATGCCGAATGGATGATCGTCGCGATCATGGCGCTGGCCTACTTTGGCAAGGGCTTTGGTGCGATCGGTTGGGCCGTGGTGGCCGACACGGCGCCCAAGCCTATCGCCGGCCTGTGCGGGGGCGTATTCAATGCGTTCGGCAATACGGCGGGGATCACCACGCCGATCATCATTGGCTTGATCCTGCAGGCAACCGGCTCGTTTGAAACAGCACTGGTGTTTGTGGCGGCCAATGCGTTGGTGGCGATGTTCTGCTACCTGGTCATCGTCGGCAAGATCCAGCGCATGGACCTCAAGCAGGAGGACGCGCGGGTGCCGCTGTCCAGCAGCGCTTCCTGATCAGTGCGCGCGTGGGGGGCGACTTCAGGTTTTGACTCGACTGTAGTCCCTGTCGATGCTGGAATGGAATCCGCACGTCATGGCCATGGCCCGGAGCCCCAATGAACCGCAACGAACTGCGCAAAGCCGATATCAACCTGATGGTGGTGTTCGAAGCCCTGATGCAGGAGCGCAACCTCACCCGTGCCGCAGAAAAGCTGTTTGTCGCCCAACCCACGGTCAGCGCCGCGCTGGCCAGGTTGCGGGCGATGTTCAACGACCCGTTGCTGATCCGTGTGGGCAACCGCATGGAGCCGTCAGCCAGGGCTGAGGAGGTTATCAAGTACCTCACCCCAGCGCTGGATGCGATGTCCACCGCACTCAGCATGACCCATGATTTTGACCCGCTGACCAGCAAGATGACCTTCCGCATCGGTTTGTCCGATGATGTCGAGTCGGGGTTGTTGCCGCCGCTGCTGCGGGCACTGAGGGTAGAGGCGCCGAATGTGGTGGTGGTCGTGCAGCATGTCGATTACTGGCGCATCCCAGACTTGCTGGCCGCGGGCGATGTGACCGTCGGTATCAGCCAGACCAAGGGGCTGCCGGCCAACGCCAAGCGCAAGGTGCTGCGTACGATGCAGGGCAGGGTGGTGCGCGCCGACAAGTCAGCCACGCCGCTGACGCTGGATGAGTTCTGCGCCCGCCCGCATGTTCAGGTATCGCCCACCGCCAATACGCAGGGTGTGGTCGATGACTGGCTGAAAGAGATCGGTCGCGAACGCAAGGTGGTGTTGTCGGTGCCGCAGTTCAGTTCGTTGCCAGCGATTCTGGCCGGTACCGACCTGCTGGCCTGCTGCCCGGACTACGCTGCGCAAGGCATGGAGCGTTGGGGCAACCTGCAGGCCGAGACGCTGCCGTTCGAGACGGCTGCGTTGGGCTGGCCATGGTCTGGTTGAGCACTACCGACAGCGACCCGTCCGAGCGCTGGCTGCGCAGCCGCCTGCAGCAATACATGGGCGGCGAGTGCGAGGTGGCGATCGGGCTCTAGCCGCGAACATTTGCAGGATCAGGCAAGCATTGCCCGGGATCACGCTACTGCTCGGCGCACGCCCACCGGGAGAATGGCCCTCACCACATGCAGGAGGGTCGATTCATGCTCGTCAATGCTTACGGTGCACACGCTGGCAACCAACCTTTGCAACCACTGCGCATCACCCGCCGCACGCCCGGCGCTCACGATGTCCAGATTGAAATCGCGTTCTGCGGCATTTGCCATTCCGACCTGCACCAGGTGCGCTCGGAATGGGAAGGCACGCAATACCCCTGTGTGCCCGGCCACGAAATTGTTGGCCGCGTGACCGCGGTGGGGGCGCACGTTGCCACCTTCAAACAGGGTGACCTGGTTGGTATCGGTTGTATCGTCGACAGTTGCAAACACTGCGCTGATTGCGACGAAGGCCTGGAAAACTACTGCGACGGCATGATCGGCACCTATAACTTCGCGACCGCTGACGCGCCCGGTTGGACACAGGGCGGCTACTCGCAGTCAATCGTGGTGCACGAGCGCTACGTATTGCGCATCACTCACCCCGCAACCCAATTGGCGGCTGTCGCCCCGTTGCTGTGTGCGGGCATCACCACCTATTCGCCGCTGCGCCACTGGCAGGTTGGCCCTGGCAAGAAAGTCGGCGTAGTGGGCATTGGTGGCCTTGGTCATATGGGTATCAAGCTGGCGCATGCGATGGGTGCGCATGTGGTGGCGTTCACCACCTCGCCAAGCAAGCGCGAAGCGGCGTTGCAACTGGGGGCGGATGAAGTGGTGGTGTCGCGCAACCCGGAGGAAATGGTTGCTCACCTGAAAAGTTTCGATTTCATCCTCAATACCGTCGCTGCACCCCATGACCTGGATGCCTTCATGGTGCTGCTCAAGCGTGATGGTGCCATGACACTGGTGGGAGCACCGGCCACGCCGCACGCAGCGCCCAATGTATTCAACCTGATCATGAAGCGCCGCACCTTGGCCGGCTCGATGATCGGTGGCATCCCGCAAACCCAGGAGATGCTCGACTTCTGTGCCGAGCACGGCATTGTTGCCGACATCGAACTGATACAGGCCGGGGACATTAACGATGCCTACGAGCGCATGTTGCGTGGTGAGGTGAAGTACCGCTTCGTCATCGATAACGCCAGCCTGGCGGGTAGTAATGGGGTAGGGGCGTGAGTCACCGAGTGCCTTGAGTGGCCCCTGATGCAAGGGGTAGGGTTTTTCTCAGGTACTCCAACGCTCGCTGGAAGACTGGATGGCAGTCGTTACAGGGCAGGTCGTCGAACGCGGCCCAGAAGAACCTGAACAGGTGGCCATGGTCATCCTGTGTCTGATGGGACCAGTGCTCGGGCAGGGCACCTTCCACCTGGCACAGGTGAAATGACCAGACCTGCCCGAGGTGTTCGGCATCCCAGCAGCCCAGGTCTTGCTTGAGCGTGGCTTTGGTGATGCCCGATTCCTCGCTCAATTCACGCAAGGCGGCTGCGGCCGGTGCCTCGCCTTCTTCTATGGTGCCCTTGACCAGCTGCACGCCAGCCAGTGGGTGGCGGAACAGCAGAATTTTCGGGGGCAACGTGGACGAAAGGACCACGGGGCAGGCTTTATTCGGGCGCATGAGCGATTTCCCTGTCTGCTAACAAAAATACCGGGCTGACATGGCCTCTGCAGGAGATCACTTAGCCCGTTGTTCTGCGCTGTCTCGCATGGAGCAAGGCTTCGGCAAGCGCCACTTACCCTGTGGGAGCGGCGCGCATTTCCCGGCCATGTACATGATCGATACCGAGCGCCTTGCGCACAGTGTCTTCATGATACGCCAGCGCGTTGGCGTTACTTTTTGCTGATCGCATCGGTGATGGTGGTCATCAGCACCGGTGCATCCAGCTTTGGCAATACAGCCTCGATGAACCTCAGCCCAACCTGCTGATCCCGGGCGGCCAGCGCTTCTGCCAGTTGCTGGTTGGTGGTCACGGTCTGCACCTGGGAGGCCTTGCCTTTGCCCATCAGGCCAGGCAGCTTGGTCCAGTCCCACGCGGGCACATCATGGTAGGCGCGTTGCGGGTTGCTGATAAGCCGTTCGATGGTGTAGCCGTCGTTGTTCAGCAGCAGGATGGTCAACGACAGGTCATCGCGCAGCATGTTGCCGATTTCCTGCGCGGTCAGCAGGGCGGAGCCATCGCCCACAATCAGTAACACCTGGCTGGCGGGTGCGGCCTTCTGTGTGCCGTAGGCGGCCGGTATCGAAAAGCCGATCGAACCCCACAGGGGTTGTGCGACAAAGCCGGCGCCTGACGGCAGGCTGATGGCCGCTGCGCCAAAAAAGGTGGTACCCAGGTCGGCGACAACAATGTCGTTGTCGGTGAGTGCCTGGCCTACGATGGTCCACAAGTCGACCTGGTTGAGCTGTGTAGCTGCATCGAAGCTGGCTGTCGGCGCGTGGATGAACGGCGTGGCCGGCAGGGGGCGGTGATCTTTGAGCACGTCATCCAGGCACTGCAAGGCCTCATGCATGCGCAGGGCGTAGTCCACTTCGTTCAACCGGGTGGAGAACGGCTGGATATCAAGCACCTTGCTGCGCGGCAAATTGTCGGTGAACCCACCGGTCACGGCATCGGTAAAGGTCACCCCCACGGCAATCACCAGGTCGCAACCCTCGATGGCCTGCTTCACGGCAGGCGCACTGGCCCCGCCAACGTACAGGCCGATGTGGGTAGGCGCTTGCTCGTCGAGCGTACCTTTGCCCATCAGCAGTGAGGCAGACATCAGGCCGTGTGTTTTGACCATTGCGCGCACGCTGGCCTTGGCCGCGAAGCGTTCAGCCAGGTGCCCGGCGATCAGCGAGACTCGCCTGGGTTGCGCCAGGCTGGCGGCGAGCGCGGACCTGAAGGCGGGCAGTGCGGCGCTGGGGGCGGGGCGGGTGGAGTGGGGTTCATCCACATGTACCAGGTGATTGACCACGTCCATTGGCAGCACCAGATAACCCGGTTTTTTCTGCTCGATCACCAGCCCCAGCACCCGGTCGATTTCGCTGGCTGCTGTTGCCGGTGTCAGCATGGCGCAGGCGACGGCCACTTCGGCATGGATGCGCAGGAAACGTTCAAAATCGCCGTCGCCAAAAGTGTGATGCAGCGGCGCCCCGGATGCTTGCACGGCCAAGGGTGGCGCGCCGACAATGTGCAGTACCGGCACGTGCTCTGCGGCGCTGCCGGCAACACCATTCAGGGCACTCAGCTCACCCACGCCAAAGGTTGTGACCAGCGCTCCAAACCCCTTGGCCCGCGCATAGCCGTCAGCGGCATAAGCGGCATTCAGTTCGTTGGCGTTGCTGGTCCATTTGATCTGGTCATGCTGCAACAGTGCTTCGAGCAGCCCCAGGTTGTAGTCCCCCGGCACGCCGAACAGGTGATCGACGCCAGCCTGTTTCAGTCGCTGGAAAAGGTAATCGGCAACGCGTATCGAAGTGGTCATCTCCACCTCCCTGAGTCAGTCGGTGGTGGGGTGGGTAATGGCGAAGAAGATGCGGGCGTCGTGCGACACATAGCGCACGGTCGAGCCTGCCGCGATGTGGATCACATCGCCGGCATGGGCCTGATGCACCACGCCATCGATTTCCGCGCCGAACATGCCGGAAATGACATAGATGATTTCTTCGTAGTTGAGTGTCTTGAATGTTGTTTCATTGCCATCCGATATTCCGAGGCCGGCCATGAGTCGGGAACTTTGAGTATCCATTGCCCAGCCGATCTTCGAAACACCATGAAGGATGGAGGTTGGGCGGTCTTTATACTGGATGTCGGGTGCTTTGGTGATATTCATTGGTCTTGTTGTCCTTGCACTTATAACAGTGCAAAGTTAATCTGCAATTGCCATTGAATAAACCGAATATAAAACATGCAATGCATTCGCTTTTGCATGCAACAATAAAATTCAGGAGCGTGCAGTGAGTGGTTCGAGAAAGCGGCTACCCCCACTGAACACCATCGCCGCATTCGAGGCGTCCGCGCGGTTGATGAGCTTTACCGGTGCCGCCGAAGAGCTGAGCCTTAGCCAGGGCGCGGTCAGCCGGCAGATCCAGCGCCTGGAAGAGCGCATCGGCACGAGCTTGTTCGAGCGGCGCCACAAGAAGATCGAGCTGACCCGGGCGGGCGATATTTTCTACCGGGCGATTTGCCAGAGCCTGGTATCGATCCGCCATGCCGTGCAGGACATCGAGCGCCTCAACAGTAGCCAGGTAAGCATTTCGGCGAGCCTTGCCATGTCCAGTTTCTGGGTGATGCCGGCCATCCTCAAGTTCAAGCAGTTGGCGCCACAGATCAACGTTTCCATCCTCGCCAACGACCATGTGCTGGACCCCTCGCGCGAGGCGGTCGACCTGGCCATTCTGTATGGCGACGGGGCGTGGCCGAACCTGAAGGTGCACAAACTGTTCGACGAAGTGATCTTTCCGGTGTGCAGCCCGCAATATGCTGGCGAGCATCGGATCGAAACGATCGAGGACCTGAGCCGCTGCACGTTGATCGAAGTGGTAACGGTGGATTCGGTGTGCGGCAGTTGGGAGGAGTGGTTCAGCCAGGCCGGGCTACCCGGCCCCTTCAGCCAGGTGCCGACCCTGAAAGTGTCCAACCACGACCTGGCGTACCGGGCTGCCGAAGCCGGGCAGGGCGTAACCCTGGCCTGGAACTACGGCCCCCAGGAAATCCTCAGGAGCAAACGCCTGGTGCGGCCGCTGGAGGCTTATGTGGCCACCGGCATGGCGGAGTACCTGGTGAGCGCCTGCTATGCCGAAGAGCGGCCGACCGTGGAGCGGGTGTGGGATTTGCTGGTGGCGTTTTCGCAGGAGGAAGGGGCGCCGGTGTTCTGAACAACCGCGCCCTTGCTTCGCTGGCCTGTGTGGTCCCACAAGGGGGGCGTAAAAAAGGACTACTGGGCAATTGCCCCGGCTGCAATCATGTCCCTGCGCAGCCAGCGGGTACAGCGCAGGTAATGGTACCCGGCCCAGAACCCGGTGAAGGCCATTGCGAACAACACATACTTCAGCGAGTTTTGCGGGTCGGGAACATGCTCGGCAACCCGATCACTGAGAAAACCGATCACCAGCGGTGCCAGCACCAGGTTGGTGATGTTCGCGGCAAACAGCATCAACGCCACGATTTTGCCACGCATCGAGCTTTTCACCAGGTTCTGCAGCAGCGCCGAAGTCGGGCCCAGGTAGATGTAGATTGATGGCACGAAAATCCACAGCAGCCATTCCACCCGTGGCAAGTCGTCAAGCGAGAAGATCATCAGGGTGGCCAACGTGCCTGCTATCGTGACCCAGCCGACAAAGCGCGCCTGAAACTCCGCACTCAGTTTGCTGCTGCTCATGATCAACGCCGTCACCAGCATGGCCAGCAACCCGCCCACCCCATGAATCGAACCCAGCATGGCGCCAGCATCGCTGACGCTCAGGCCATGTGAGCGCACCAGGAACGACGGCGTCCACCAGATCAACCCCCAACCCCAATAGGTCAGTACAGTGGTGCCGATCAGCACATGGATCAGCGACTTTTGACCAAGGGTGAAGCGGATCGTCTGGCGGATCGTCGACTGCTCCTGTGAGCGTTTCACATCGTATTGGCCGCGGGCCGGTTCGCGTACCAGCAACCACAGCAATGCGGCTACCGGCAACCCGGCCAGGCCAAAGATCACCAGGGTGCCGCGCCAGCCGTGGTCGGTCACCAGCCACGCTGCCCCCGAGCCCCCCAGCCATGCGCCCAGGCAGGCACCGATGCCCCAGATGGTGAACGCCGTGGCCCGCAGGTGGGCCGGGAAACGGTCGGCGATCATGCTGTGCGAGGAAGGTGTTGAGCCGGCCTCACCAATACCCACGCCAATCCGCGCCAGGGCGAATTGCCAGTAGGTCTGGCTCAGGCCGCACAGCACGGTCATGCCCGACCACACACCAATGCAGGCGGCCGTCAGGCGTTTGCGGTTGACCCGGTCGGCCAGCACGCCCATGGGGATGCCAGCGGTGACGTAGAACACCGCCAGGGTCACCCCGGTGAGGAAGCCCACCGAGGTATCGGAAAGGCCGAGGTCGTGCTTCAGCGGCTCGATCAAGGTGGACAGTACATAGCGGTCGGCGATGTTCACGGCATACACGATCACCAGCATGAACAGCATGAGCCAAGCGCTGTAGCCGATGCGCGATGGGGTCGTTGCACGCGGGGTGGTGGCGGCGGTGTTGTCCGCCAACACCGCTTCATCATGGGGTAGGTACATGGCGATTTCTTACCTTTAATTGTTTTTTTGGTACGGCAGAAATGAAAGGGGCGACGCTCAGGCTTCTACACGGCCGGTCAGTTTCTCCTTGAACAGGTAGGCATTCACGCCCAGGTCGATGATCGGCCGGCCGGGCAGCGCGCACGGTTGGCCCAGTGACCGCATGTCGGCAACCAGCTGGCTGTCCTGGCCCGCTGCAAGGTCGGCAACTGCCATGCCTGCGGCGGTTTGCCTGGCTATGCCCACGCCGCCGCAACCGACGGCGCAGTACACGTTGCTCGTCAACTGGCCAAAGCCCGGGGCACCGTTGCCGGTCATGGTCAGCCAGCCCATCCAGAAGTGTTCGATATCGAGTTTTTCCGCGAAGCGGGGGAAACGTCTGTCGAGGATGCTCTGGTGCAGGGCTTTGAATGGCGCTCGGGCACTGGTCGTGCAGCGCATCGAGGGTGAATAGGCAAAACCGCCACGGATCAGCAGGCGCTGGTCCTGGGTCCTGCGCAGGGTCGGGCCGACCGTGCCCAGGGCCGGGGTGATGCCCCAGCTGCGTTCGCCCTGCAATTGCTGCTGTTGCGCGGGGCTCATCGGCCGGGTCAGGCTGGCGAACAGCACGAAGGGCAGCAGGCGGTTTTTCAGGAAGCCGAACTGTTCAGCAAAGCCATTTACCGCCAGCACCAACTGCTTGGCCGACACCACCGCCCTGGGCGTTTCGGCGCGGATACTGCCATCGGTCTGCAATGCCACTACCGGGCTGTTTTCGAAAAGCGTGACGTTCTGCGGCAGGCAATCGGCCAAGCCACGCACCAGGGTGGCGGGGTTGAGCAGGGCGGTGCCGGGGGTGTATACGCCTGAATGGTAATGGCCAAGGCCGGTGCGCGCGGCGAGCTCGTCGCGGCTGAGCCATGTGTAGGGCTCGCCCATCTGCTCCAGCAGCTGGATATCGGCGTTAAGCAGCTTACTGCTGACCTTCTCCGACACTGCGCAGTGGTACTTGCCCTGGCGCTGCCAGTCGCACGGGATGGTGTGTCGGGCAATGGCGTCTTCCAGGTGGCTGATACCGGCCCGGCTCAGTCGTGCATAGCGTTGGCCTGCCAGTACATCGGGGTGGCCGACCTGGTGGGGCAGGTCGATGGCGAACCCCGAATTGCGTCCCGAGGCGTTGTCGCCCACTACTCCGGCTTCAAGAATGACTATGCGCTGGCCAGGGTGGTGTTCGGCCAGCCGCCTGGCCGCCGCCAGGCCTGCAAAGCCTGCACCAATGATCAGCCAGTCGGCGTGCTGATGGCTGGCCAGTGATGTTGTCGGGGTTCTGCAAGGGGCGAGTGCAGACCAGCCGTTGGACTGGTCATCGCCGGGAAGAAGTTTGATATTCATTATTGTTCGATCACAAAGGCTCGTCGTGAGCCTTGATTTTGCGTATCGACTTTTAGCGGCGCAAACCACCATTCAACATGCTGTCCATGCATTTTTGCATGCAAAATGCTGTAAGAATGGCCAAGCGTTGTAGGCAATGTTCCAGTTGCAGTGGAAGTTTGAAAACTTGAACGTTTGAATGAAGGCCGGCGCCGAAACTGCACAACTTGCCAGTTTCGGTCTTACCCGCTTCAGATATCCAGTATCAAGGTGGCGGACAATGCCCGTGAACAGCAGGTGAGAATCTGTTGGTTGTCCGCCTTTTCCTCGTCTGTCAGGTATACATCGCGATGGTCGGGCTGGCCATCCAGCACAGTGCACAGGCACGTACCGCACATGCCCTGTTCGCAGGCCACCTGTAGCTTCACCCCGGCTGTGACCAGTGCCTGTGCGATGCTCTGGCCAGGGCTGACGCGAACGGTCTTGCCGCTGCGCAGGGCGACCACATCGAAGGCATCGCCAGCCCGCTCGGCGCACGCCTGGAAGTACTCGCGGTGGATGTGCTCGGGTGTAAAACCGGCCGCCTGGGCGTGGCCGATTACCCAGTCCATGAACCCTCCCGGGCCGCAGGTGTAGAGATGCAGGCCGGGTTGCCCGTTGCCCAGCACGCCGGCCAGGTCGAGCTTTCGCCCAGCGTGCTCGTCGTCGAAGTGGGTATGCACGCAAGCGGCGAAAGCAGCCCGTTCCAGTTCATCTACAAAGGCCGACTGTTGTCGTGAGCGCCCACAGTAGTAAAGTTCGAACGGCTGCCCTTGGGTGTGCAACTGGTGGGCCATGGCCAGCAGGGGGGTAATGCCGATGCCACCACCGATCAGGACCGAGCGGCGTGCTGCCGGGGCCAGCGGGAACAGGTTTCTCGGCATGCCAATGGTGACTTCACCGCCCTCATGTAGCTGCTCGTGCGCAGCCAGCGAACCTCCGCGCGAGTTGTGGGCGCGCAATATGCCCAGTCGGTAACGGCTCAGGTCGGCAGGGTTTCCGCACAGGGAGTACTGGCGCACCAACCCGGTACCCAGGTGTACATCCACATGGGCACCGGCGCTGAACGCCGGCAATGGCCGGCCCTGCGGCTCCACCAGTTCGAGCACTACCACGTTCCCGCCTTGCACCTCGCGCCTGTGCACTTTCAGGGTGTGCAGCGGCCCACTCATGGGGCTACGCCTGCGCGCTTCATGGCGTCCAGGTACCACGTTATGAACGCCATTACGCCGTATTCTGCCGACGACGAATAAGTGCCGCGGCGGTAGGCCGGCGAGTTGATGCCCAATTGGTTGTTCTCGGCCAGGGTCTTGTCCTGGGCGTTGGTGGACAGCCACACCTTGAGCAGGTTGTCGAGGTTGTAGTCCACGCCCTCGACCGCGTCCTTGTGCACCAGCCACTTGGTGGTGACAGCGGTTTTTTGTGGGCCGAGCGGCAGCACCCGGAACGCGATCGCGTGGTCACCCAGCGCGTGGTTCCAGGTATTTGGGAAGTGCAGCAGGCGCACCGACCCTACATCGAAGTCCGGCAGTTGGCCCATCAGCCGTTGCGAAGCAGGCTGGCCGTCCATCGTGAAAGACAGGCCTCGGTACATGGGCACCCGCACGATCTGCCAGCCGTCCGCACTGGCATGCAGGTGGTGAGGTAAACCTTGTTCATCCCAGCGGCGCTGGTCGGCGGCGGCCTTGGGCACATACTCGGGCGGACATTGCGGGTCGTTCACATCCTCGACCTCGGCAATGGTGTTGAGCAGTTCCGGGTGGCCGCTGCGGCAGTGGTAGCACTCGCGGTTGTTCTCCAGTACCAGCTTCCAGTTGGCTTCTTCGATGATGGTCATCTCGTGGGCAACCCTGGCCTCACACAGTTCGTGCGCGGCCAGGTAAGGTGCCACCACGTTGGCGAAGGTGTCGAACGGGGCTGGCTTCTCGGCCAGGCTGATGAACAGGTAGCCCGACAGTTCGCGCACGTGCACCTGATGCAGGCTGTTGGCGGCCTTGTCGAAGGCTTCGGGCATTTCCCGGGCAAAAATCAGCGCGCCGGTGTCGTCGTATGTCCACTGGTGGTAGGGGCAGATCAGGTTGCGGGTCTTGCCTTTTTCGCCCAGACAAATACGTGAACCACGGTGCCGGCACGTGTTGTGGAAGGCTCGGATGGCCCCGTCGCGACCACGCATCAGCACCACCGAGGCCGTGCCGATATCCACCTTGAACCAGCTGCCGGCGCTGTTGATTTCGCGGCTCATGCCGGCGAACAGCCATTCTCGATGCCAGATGGCGTCCATCTCGAACTGGAACAGGGCTTGGTTGGTGTAAAACGCCTGGTCCAGGGTTTGCCCCGGAACCTGGCTATCCAGCAATGCTTGCACTTGGGCGTTGTCCTGCGTCTTGTTTTTCATGTTGTGAAGTCTCACGGCCAGGCGAACAAACAGTTCTTGTTGTTGGGGACAGAGGCCGCCCGACTATAGGAGAGGTGTGCTGGTTTGATTCAGTCAAATCTGCCGCCAGCCCGTGCGCGGCGGGCGATACTTGCTACCATGCGGGGCGCTCTTGAAAGCGTGGCAGTCATGAGGGTAGAGCCGTGATCAGCGATAGAAAAACAATACAGACCGAGGCTGAACGCCTGCATGGCATCAAGTACCCGGGCACGCTGGAAGACATGATCGATTACCGGTTGTACCTGGTTTACCGGGACTGTGGGTATGTCACGGAAAAGGTCTGCAAGCGTGAATATGGCATCAGCCGACGGCGGTTGCGGATCATCTTCAGCCTGGTGCATTGCGAGGGCATCACCGTCAGCGAGCTGGCCAGGCGTGCGGAGCTGGACATGGCGCAGACTTCGCGCACCATTGGCACCATGATGCGCGAAGGCTTTTTGCGGCGCTTGTCCAACCCGCAGAATGCCCGCTTTGCCCAGGTGGTGCTGACCGACAAGGGGCGCCAGTTGTACAACGATATCCTCGGCCGTTACCGCAGCATCAACCAGTCATTGCTGGCGCCGCTGGATGATCAGGAACTGTTGATGCTCGATTACCTGCTGGACAAGCTGCGGGCCAGCGCTGCGGACCTTGAGTCGAGAACCGCCAAGGCTTCTGCAGCGCTGGTGGACGATCAGAAGTAATAGCCGATGTTGATGTTCAGCTGGTTTTCCCATTGGTCACTGCCACCGGCGGCCAGGCTCTGGGTGTAACTGCTGCCGCCGACATAAGGGTCGTTCTTGCCGTGCATCCACTCCGTGGCTATCAGTACCTGCTTGCCAATGAAGAATGGCTGCCGAGGATGACGCGCTGGGAGTCGTTGAAGCCGCTGTCGCTTTTGGCGTATTCGCTGTAGTCGGCGTACAGCCTGATACCGCTGACCTGGTCGAACAGGTAGCGGCCGGGGATGTCGTAGCTTAAATCGGCTACGTACAGGTTGCCGCGGCTGGCCACGTTGAACGTGCTGTCGTAACCACCAAAGGTCACCGCAGCGTCATTTTCCGGGTTGCGCGGGCTCATCACCTGGCGTGCCGCCAGCAGTTGCAGGCCCCAGGCGCCGTACTTGCCGGCATAGTGCACAGCAACAGCGTTGCGTCGGCCCGTGTTGTGGGTGTCGTTGTTTTTCAGGTCGGCGGTGTAGCCTGAAACCCCTACTTCGCCATCCCAGCCGGCTGCCTTTACCTTGCGCGCCACGCGCGCGACCACGGTATTGCGTTCGTGGTTGTCGCTGCCGTTCTCTACATACGGGTCGTGGCTGGAGACCACGTTGGAGTAGGTGACACCGCCTTCGCTGGTGCCTTTACCTTGCCAGGCCGGGCGCAGGTAGTAGCCAGCCTGCAGGTTCCAGTCACCTGACTGCTGAACATACTTGGCGCCGACCATCGACAAGTCCTCCAGTCCCAGCACATAGCCCAGGGTTTCGGCAAAGGTGCTGCCGAAATAGGGCTGGTTGCCGAACGGCACCTGGTTGAGGCCCAGCTGGACCTGGTGCTGTTCGTCCAGTTTGTAGCCTACCCAGGCATATTCGGCGAAGGAAATATCACCGACGGCGTCGGTGTACTGGTAGGGATAGGCCTTGCCGTAGAACCGGTACTTGGCAGCGCCAATCCAGCTGTCCGAAGCGTAGCGGGCAGTGAGGAAGAACGTGTCGAAGTTGAATTTGTTGATGTCTCGGTCCGGGTCGTAGTCGTAACGGGTGCGAATGGCCCCGCCAAGGTCGAGGTTGTCGGTGACTTGCACGGCAAGGGCTGTTTGCGAGGCGAGCGCCAATGCAGCAGCGGTCAGCGCTGCTGAAGCGAGATGATGCATGTATTGCTCCCATATTGTTCGAGTTAGGCAGGCAGCTAAAACACGTGTGCAGCGTCCGCCGGGCGCAGCCGTGACCGCCGCGCCAGAAAGAGGTGCGTGGAGTGGGAGGCTGTTTGCAGGCGGTGACGTCGAATCTATGCGGGGAGGGGATATTTGACTAAATCAAATCTGCGGCAATTCAGGCGAGTGGTGCACGCCATGGTGAGCGCGGCCTTGTGTCGCGAGAGGGCCGCATGGCGGCCCCCTGGCGCACGGTATGGAGGGGTATCAGAACGCCCCTTGCAACGTCACCATGAAGTTACGCGGCTCGCCATAGAAGTTGCCCCACGCCGGCGCACCGATGGTGGCGTAGTACTTCTTGTCGAACAGGTTGTTGCCGTTGAGGGCGACGGTCCAGTTCGGGTCGATGCGGTACTGCACGCGGCCGTTCCACACGGTGTAGCCTGCCTGCTCGACACGGGTAGTGCCGGTAGTACGGAAGTTTTCGCTCTGGCTGTTCAGGCCGGCACCGACGGTGAAGCGCTCCAGCGCACCGCCCAGCTGGTAGTCACCCCACACCTTGAGCATGTGCCGTGGGATGAAGCTGGAGGTGAAGGTCAGCTCGGTGGGGTCGGTGTCCTCGATGGTATTCAGGTACTTGGTCTGGGTGTAGGTGTAACCCGCCAGCAGTTGCAGCCGCTCGATCGGCGAGCCGCTGATCTCGGCTTCGAAGCCCTGCGCGCACCTTGCCGCTGTCGGTGTAGCAATAGCCATCACCTGACGGGCAGGCTTCGATGTAGTCGCTTTCTGCGCGGTGTTTCTCGACAGTGCGGAACAGGTTGAACGAGGTGTTCAGCGCGCCGCCAAGCAACTCGCCCTTGATGCCAACCTCGTAGTTGGCACCGGTCTTGGGCTGAAGCGACTGCCGCTCGGCGTTTACCTTGTCGCTTTGCGGCTGGAAGATGTCGGCGTAGCTGGCGTAGGCGGTCCACTGATCGTTCAGGTCGTACAGCACGGCGGCGAATGGTGTGACCTGGCCGTTTTCTTCGCTGCGGTTGTTTACCCAGTACTCGTAGTACTGGGTATACGAGTCGCTCTTGTTGCGGTACCAGCTAACCCGCGCGCCCAGCACCAGGGTCAGTGGCTCTGCCAGTTTCAGGCGCAGGTTGGCGTAGGTGCCGTACTGGGTGGTAGTAGAGTCGGTGGGCACGCTGCCACCGCGGGTCGGGTTGACCAGGTAGTCACCCTTGGACGGGTGCGGAAAGTTCGCCGAGGGGGCGAACGGGTCCTGTTTGCCGTCCAGCAAAATCAGCGCGAAGTAATCATGGGTTTTCTGCCGGCTGGCGTTGGCACCAATGATCAGCTCGTGTTGCAGGCCGAACGCCTCGAACTTGCCATCGACATAGCTATCGAAGCCGTAGTCGTCCTGGTCGTAATCGAAACGACCGGCTCGGACATTCATGCTGGCGGTGCTGGCGCCGACCGGTACCGTGCCTTCGGAGTAGGCGTATTCGATGTTCTGGTTGTTGTGGGTGTAGATCGAGGCGAAGTTCAGCGTCCAGTCATCGTTGAAGCGGTGCTTGAAGTCGGCAAAGCCGGTAATGCGCTGGCTTTGCAGGTCGTTCCAGCTGGCCCCCAGGCAGGTGGAGCGCGACAGCTTCAGGTCACTGCCATCGGCGTAGCGTGGCACACCGGCATAGCACGGTGTGGCATCGACATCCTCGTAGGCCAGGCCAAAGCCCAGGGTGGTGTCGGCGTCAACGTCCCAGTCGATGGCACCGTACAGTATCTGGTCCTGGCGCTTGGCGGTGTCATAGAAATACTGGCGGTCCTGCAGTGTTGCCACGGCGCGACCGCGCACGGTACCCGACGCGTTCAGCGGGCCGCCCACATCCACCTGGCCGCGGTAGTTGTCCCAGCTGCCGGCAGACAGCGTGACGGTGGTGGCGGCCTTTTCCTGGCCACGCTTGCGCACGAAGTTGACGCCACCGGCGGAGGAGCCGGAGCCCTTCATCATGCCCGCCGCACCCTTGAGGATTTCGACGCGGTCGTAGAACGCCATATCGCTGGAAAAGCTGTTGGCCTGCACGTAGTTGCCGCCCACGTCCAGCGGCACGCCGTCGTACTGGTACTGGCCGTCCAGGTTGAAGCCGCGGGAGTAGAAGTACTTGCCGCCCATGGGCGAGTCGTACACGGTGATGCCCGGGGTCTTGTCCAGCACCTGCTCCAGCGTGTTGAGGTTCTGGTCGTCGAGCATCTTGCGGGTCATCACGGTGACCGACTGCGGGGTTTCCTTCAGCGTGTGTACGCCCTTGCCGATGGTTACTGCGTGGGCGGTGTACGACTGGGTGCCCTCGCTGGTTGCATCCAGCCGGTTGGCGTCGATGTTCATCGGCCCCAGTTCCATGGCCGAACCGTTGTCTGCCGGCACCAGCACATAGCCACCATTGCCTTGGCGCTGCGCCTGCAAGCCAGTGTTGCCCAGCAGGCGGATCAGCCCTTCATCGACGCTGTAGCTGCCTTCCAGGCCTGCGCTGTTCAGGTTGTGCGTTTGCGCGGTGTCGAACGAAATGGTCACGCCCGCCTGCACGCCAAACTGGGTGATGGCATTGCCCAACGGGCCAGCGGGAACATCGTAGGCGGTCTGGCTTTGGGCCATGGCCTGGGCAGGCATCAGCAGCAAGCCCGGTGCGCTGGCCAGGGACATGCCGAACAGCACCAGGCGCACGGCCTGGCTCAGCTTGGTTGCAGGGGTGGGGTGCAGATGGGGCATTGCGTGATCCTTCCGTGTCATGGCAGAAAGTCGCTGTCGTCGCGGCTTGTGTCAGGGACGGGCGAGAATCGAAATCAGCAAGGTGTGGGTGAAATTATTTTTGGGCAGTGACTCAAACGGGTTCCACGCTCACCCAGTAGCGGCTGAGGTAGTGCACCTTCACGGGCAAGGTTTTCGGCAGGTTGGCCAGTGCAATGTCGGTATCGTCGATGCGAAATGCACCCGAAATGCTCATGGAGCGGATCGAGGACGCGCAGCGCAGCACGCCTGGTCGGTAACGCCCCAGTTCTTCGATAAAGTCGCCCAGGTGCCAGTCGTTCACGCTCAGCATGCCCTGTAGCCAGGCCGTGGAGTCGACGGGCAGGGCCTGGGCGGGGGCGAAGTCGTCGCGGTCAAAACTCACCTGCTGCCCGGCCACCAGCTGCAGCACCCGATCCGGGTGGCGCTGCGGGCGTACTTCGACAGCGGCACGCAACACGCCCACGCGGGTCTGCTGCGCACGTTTGCGGATGCTGAACTCGGTACTACGGGCAAGCACGCTACCGTCCTCGGTGTGCACGATGAACGGGCGCAGCTGAGGGCCACTGATCGGGCGCACCAGGATTTCGCCTTGGTACAGCTGAATCGCCCGCACTTTAGCGTCATAGCGCACGTCCAGCGCAGTATCCACGTTCAGCTCAAGCTGCGAGCCATCCTCCAATTGCAAGGTACGCCGTTCGCCGCCGCCGGTGCGTTGCTGGGCCAGCAAGGCGCGATAGGGCACCTGTTCGGCTGCCAGCCAGCCACCGCCGCCCATGGCCAGCAACAGGCCCAGTACCTTCAGCACATCGCGCCGCTGTGCCTGTGCTGCGCCCAGGCTGGACAACGCCGCCTGCGGCGGGACCATGGCCCATTGCTGCTGCAGCTTTTCTACCCGCGCCCAGGCGGCAGCGTGTTGTGGGCTGGCCTGTAGCCACTGCCGCCAGGCGAGGGTGCGGGCGTCGTTGCTGGCGCCATCATTGAGCTGCACGTACCAGGTGGCAGCGGCTTCGAGTGTCTTGAGGTCCATCGATCTTAGCCTTCCACTGCCAGCAGGCAGCGGGTCATGGCCTTGATCAGGTGGTTCTTCACGGTGGTAACCGACACGCCGAAGCGCTCTGCCGCAGCACCGTAGGTCAGGCCTTCGAGTTGAACGGCGAGGAAGATGGCGCGGGTTTTGGCGCCGAGTTCGTCGAGCAGGCTGTCCAAGGCCACCAGCATTTCGATGATCGACAAGCGCACCTCTGGCGATACCTCAACCGGCTCTGGGCGCAGGGCCAGGGCTTGCAGGTAAGCTTTTTCGATGGTGCGGCGGCGGGCTTTGTCGATCAGTAGCGAGCGGGCGATAGCGCTGAGGTAACTGCGTGGCTCGCGGATCGGCAACTGATTGCGCGCGGTCATTACCCGCAGGAAGGTGTCGTGCGCCAGGTCGGAGGCATCGGCTGCGTTGCCCAGGCGGGCGCGCAGCCAACCCTTCAGCCAGCCGTTGTTTTCGCTGTACAGCTGGTGCAGGGCCTGGGGATCGAGCGTCGACATGGCGTCAAATTCGCAATATGAATAGGAATTGATCGCATTGTCGCGATGAGTCATGGTGATTGCAAGGAGGGTTTGTGTCATGGGGGCCGCTTTGCGGCCATCGCCGGCAAGCCAGCTCCCACAGGTACAGCGCAAACCTCAGGATTTGTACATCCCTGTGGGGCTGGCTTGCCGGCGATGGGCTGCGCAGCAGCCCCAAGTACGGTGATTTAGAGCCCGGCCTCCAGGCTCAGCAGGTCCTGCACCGTTTGCCGCCGGCGGATCATCCGCAGCGCCCCGTCCTCGATCAGAAACTCTGGCAGCAACGGCCGGCTGTTGTAGTTCGACGACATCGACGCGCCGTAGGCCCCGGCATCGTGAATCACCAGCAGGTCGCCCACCTGTGCCTGGGGCAGGTCTTGCGGGGTCAGTTCCTGGTCATCCTGGGTGAACACGTCACCCGATTCACACAAGGGCCCGGCCACCACGGTCGGCTGCCGTGGGCGGTCCACTGGCTGGCCGTTGGCGTCGAGCAGGGTCATGCCGTGGTAGGCGCCGTACATTGCCGGGCGCATCAGGTCGTTGAAACCGGCGTCGATCATGACGAAGGTATTGCGGCCCACTTGCTTGACGGCACGCACTTCGGCCACCAGGTAGCCCGACTCGGCCACCAGGAAACGCCCTGGCTCGATTTCCATACGCACGGGGTGGCCCAGCATGGCTTCGATTTCCTTGCGCGCCACCGCCCAAGTCTGGGCGTAGCGTTGCAGGTCGACCGGCTTGTCGGTGCTGCGGTACGGGGTGGACAGCCCGCCGCCGATGGAAAAGGCTTCGATATCCACGCCCAGGCGGCCGATCAATTCGATCATCGAGCGGGCCACCTGTTCCAGGTGCTGGTAGTCCACCCCGGAACCAATATGCATGTGCACGCCCACCAGGTGCAGGCCATGGGCCTTGATGCACGCCAGCGCCTCGTCCAGCTCTTCGTGCCAGATGCCGTGCTTGCTGTTTTCGCCGCCGGTGTTGGTCTTGCGGCTGTGGCCATGGCCGAAGCCCGGGTTGATGCGGATCCACACGCGGTGGCCGGGCGAGCGTTCACCCAGCTGGCGCAGCATGTCGATGGAGCCGGCGTTGACTTCGATCTTTTCTGCCACCACCCGTTCCAGGGTTGGCCGGTCCAGCGCGTCGCAGGTCAGCACTACGCCGGCCGGGTCACCGTCCACGCTCGCACCCGCAGCAAAAGCCCGCTCCATCTCACCCAGCGATACCGCATCCAGCACCAGGCCATGGGCGCGCATCAGGCGCAGCACATGCAGGTTGGGGTTGGCTTTCTGGGCGAAGCGCACGGTGTCGAACACGTTCAGTTGCTGGACACGTTCGGCGATGGTGCTGGCGTCGTACGCCCACAGTGGCGAACCGTGCTGGCGGACAGCCTCGGCCAGGAGGGTGAAGGGTGCGGTCATGGTGGCGCTACTCATATAAGGAAGCCCACGAGCATGAGCCAAAGCGGGAATTCAGAAAAATAGCTATTTTTCTGTAAGCCATTCATATCTGATATGCCCATTGTCGATTCAACAGGTACCCCCGTGAAACTGTCTGTCCGCCATATCGAAGTGTTCCGCGCCATCATGGCCGCTGGCAGCGTCACCGGTGCGGCACGCCTGCTGTTCACCTCGCAGCCCACCGTCAGCCGCGAGTTGGCACGCCTGGAGCAGGTGACCGGGCTGAACCTGTTCGAGCGCGAGGGCGGGCGCCTGGTGGCGACGGCCCAAGCGCTGTTGTTGATCGAAGAGGTCGAACGTGCCTACGTCGGGCTGGAACGCATCGATCGCTTTGCCCAGGCCATCCGCAATTTCGAGCAGGGGCGGTTGGCCATCACCTGCCTGCCGTTGTTCTCGCAAACCTTGCTGCCCAAGGCCTGCCAGCGTTTCCACCAGCAGCACCGTGGCGTAAGCGTGAGCATCGTGGCGCAAGAATCACCGCTGCTGGAGGAGTCACTGGTCGCCCAGCAGCATGATCTTGGCCTGACCGAGGTCGAGCAGATACCGCGCGGCGCTTATGGCGAGTTGCTGTTCAGCGCCAACATGGTGTGCGTGCTGCCCGAGCACCACCCGTTGCAGGCCAAGGCCGAGCGGAGAGCTGGGCGATTTTCACGAAGTCGATTTCATCAACCTGGCCAGTTTGGACACCTACCGCCAGCGCCTGGACCAGCACTTTCGCGCAGCGGGTGTGAACCGCCGCACGGTGATCGAGACCACCAGTGCCGCCTCGGTGTGCGCCATGGTCAGGCAAGGCCTTGGGGTGGCGATCATCAACCCGCTTAGCGGGCTGGAGGCGGCGCAGGGCGGGCTGTCCATCCGCAGGTTGCGGGTGTCGGTGCCGTACCAGGTGATGCTGATACGCCCGGACCATAGACCGGCATCGGCAGCGGTGGAGCCGTTTTGCGAGGCGCTGCGGGTGCAGGCCAAAGAGATGCAGGCGGCATTGCTCTAGCGCGTGGCTCTCCTTAGGGGGGCTGTGCTGCCTTTACCGGCCTCATCGCCGGCAAGCCAGCTCCCACACTGACCTCTTCTGCCTCAAGCCATGTGCAGTACCTGTGGGGCTGGCTTGCCGGCGATGAGGCCAGTACAGGCAACACAGGTCGGGCCATATGTGAAATGTGCGGTTCAGAGCTCGCAGACAAATGTACCGGTCCCGGCCAGGATGTTTTCCAGGGTTTGCTTCACTTCATCCAGGTCACTCAGGTCGCTGGTCAGGTTGATTTCCAGCACCTCAACGCCCTTCAGTGCATCCCGGTCACCAGCCGCCACTTCGATCAGCAGGCGCTTGGCACTCAGCGTCACTTTTAGCCCATCCAGCGTCGACGGCTCGTCATCCAGGGTCAGGTCGACGGTGTCTTCGTCCGGGTAGCGGGTAAGCAGGAACATCTGACCCTTGTCACTGTGGCAACACAGGGTCGCCATGTTGTCTTCCTCGTCATCGCAAGGGGTGGCGAACAGCAGGGCGGTGTTGATTTGCATGAGCAGGCTCGGATCAAAGGAAACGGAAGGGAATTCTGACAGTCTTGCGTACAGGCATAAACGTAAAGTTACCGCCCCTTGACCGAAATTGTCGCAGCGCTGCAAGCGTAGATGACCGATCAGTCGTTAAGCTTCGGCGAGCCCTGGGCGTGCCCGCGCACGTTCAACGCCTGGTTTTACCGTCCGCCTTGCCACGGGTTGGCTATCGTTGATCCGTACACGGCGCACGCAGCGACGCTTCAACTATTACAAAGCCCAAGCGGAGTACCACAGATGGCGTTCTTCACCGCAGCCAGCAAAGCCGACTTCCAGCATCAACTGCAAGCGGCCCTGGCGCAGCACATCAGCGAGCAGTCCCTGCCACAAGTGGCGCTGTTCGCCGAGCAGTTCTTCGGCATCATCTCTCTGGACGAACTCACCCAGCGCAGGCTTTCCGACCTGGCCGGCTGCACCCTGTCAGCCTGGCGCATCATCGAGCGTTTCGACCCCGAATACCCGCAAGTACGGGTGTACAACCCTGATTACGAACGCAATGGCTGGCAGTCGACCCATACCGTGGTCGAAGTACTGCACCACGACTTGCCGTTCCTGGTCGACTCGGTGCGCACCGAGCTCAACCGCCGCGGTTACAGCATCCACACCCTGCAAACCACCGTGCTCAGCGTGCGCCGCGGCGCCAAAGGCGAGCTGCTGGAATTGCTGCCCAAGGGCACCCAGGGCGAGGGCGTGCGCCATGAGTCGCTGATGTACCTGGAGATCGACCGTTGCGCCAATGCCGCCGAACTGACCGTGCTGGCCCGCGAGATCGAGCAGGTGCTGGCCGAGGTACGGGTGGCGGTAGCCGACTTCGAACCGATGAAGGCCAAGCTGCGTGAAGTGGTGGCGCAGGTGGAGCAGACCGCCTTTGGCCCGGCACAGCATGAAAAAGGCGAGGTCAAGGCCTTCCTGGAATGGCTGCTGGACAACCATTTCACCTTCCTGGGCTATGAAGAGTTCACCGTCAAGGGCGACACCGATGGCGGCCAGATGGTGTACGACGAGCAATCGTTCCTCGGCTTGCCGCGCCGCCTGCGCGTGGGCCTGACGGCCGAAGAGCTGCGCATCGAAGACTACGCCGTGGCCTACCTCAACGAGCCCCTGCTGCTGTCGTTTGCCAAGGCCGCGTTGCCCAGCCGTGTACACCGCCCGGCCTACCCGGACTACGTGTCGATCCGCCAGCTGGACGCCGACGGCAAGGTCATCAAGGAGCACCGCTTCATGGGCCTGTACACCTCGTCGGTGTATGGCGAAAGCGTGCATGCCATTCCGTATATCCGCGTGAAGGTGGCCGAAGTGGAGCGCCGCTCGGGCTTCGACGCCAAGGCCCACCTGGGCAAGGAACTGGCCCAGGTACTGGAAGTGCTGCCGCGCGACGACCTGTTCCAGACGCCGGTCGATGAGCTGTTCACCACCGTCATGGCGATCGTGCAGATCCAGGAACGCAACAAGATCCGCGTGTTCCTGCGCAAGGACCCGTACGGCCGCTTCTGCTACTGCCTGGCCTACGTCCGCGGGAGATCTACTCCACCGAAGTGCGGCAGAAAATCCAGCAGGTGCTGATGGAGCGCCTGAAGGCCAGCGATTGCGAGTTCTGGACCTTCTTCTCCGAGTCGGTGCTGGCACGTGTGCAATTGATTTTGCGGGTAGACCCGAAAAATCGCATCGACATCGACCCGCAGCAGCTGGAACGCGAAGTGATCCAGGCCTGCCGCTCGTGGCATGACGACTACTCGACGCTGGTGGTCGAGAACTTTGGCGAAGCCCAGGGCACCAACATCCTGGCCGACTTCCCCAAGGGCTTCCCGGCCGGTTACCGTGAGCGCTTCGCCGCGCACTCGGCAGTGGTCGACCTGCAGCATGTGCTGAACCTGTCGGAAAGCAAGCCGCTGGCGATGAGCTTTTACCAGCCGCTGACCCAGGTGGGCGAACGCATCCTGCACTGCAAGCTGTACCACGCCGACACCCCACTGGCGCTGTCCGATGTGCTGCCGATCCTGGAAAACCTCGGCCTGCGTGTGCTGGGCGAGTTCCCGTACCGCCTGCGCCATGCCAGCGGCCGCGAGTACTGGATCCACGACTTCGCCTTCACCTACAGCGAAGGCCTGAGCCTGGATATCCAGCAGCTCAACGACACGCTACAGGACGCCTTCATCCACATCGTCGGCGGCGATGCCGAGAACGATGCCTTCAACCGCCTGGTGCTCACCGCCGGCCTGCCATGGCGCGATGTGGCGCTGCTGCGCGCCTACGCCCGTTACCTCAAGCAGATCCGCCTGGGCTTCGACCTGGGTTACATCGCCAGCACCCTGAACAACCACACCGACATCGCCCGAGAACTGACGCGGTTGTTCAAAACCCGCTTCTACCTGGCCCGCAAGCTCACCCAGGAAGACCTGGACGACAAGCAACTGCGCCTGGAACAAGCGATTTTGACCGCGCTGGACGACGTGCAGGTGCTCAACGAAGACCGCATCCTGCGTCGCTACCTGGACCTGATCAAGGCCACCCTGCGCACCAACTTCTACCAGCCGGACGCCAACGGCCAGAACAAGTCGTACTTCAGCTTCAAGTTCAACCCCAAGCTGATCCCCGAACTGCCCAAGCCGGTACCCAAGTTCGAGATTTTCGTCTATTCGCCGCGTGTCGAGGGCGTGCACCTGCGCTTTGGCAACGTCGCCCGTGGCGGCCTGCGCTGGTCTGATCGCGAGGAAGACTTCCGTACCGAGGTACTGGGCCTGGTCAAAGCCCAGCAGGTGAAGAACTCGGTCATCGTGCCGGTCGGCGCCAAGGGCGGTTTCCTGCCGCGCCGCCTGCCACTGGGCGGCAGCCGTGATGAAATCGCCGCCGAAGGCGTGGCGTGCTACCGCATCTTCATTTCCGGCCTGCTCGACATCACCGACAACCTCAAGGACGGTGGCGTGGTGCCGCCGGCCAACGTGGTGCGTCATGACGATGACGACCCGTACCTGGTGGTGGCAGCGGACAAGGGCACCGCAACCTTCTCCGACATCGCCAACGGCATTGCCATCGACTACGGCTTCTGGCTGGGCGACGCCTTTGCCTCGGGCGGTTCGGCCGGTTACGACCACAAGAAAATGGGCATTACCGCACGCGGCGCCTGGGTGGGCGTGCAGCGTCACTTCCGCGAGCGCGGCATCAATGTGCAGGAAGACCCGATTACCGTCATCGGCGTGGGCGATATGGCCGGCGACGTGTTCGGCAACGGCCTGCTGATGTCGGACAAGCTGCAACTGGTTGCGGCGTTCAACCACCTGCACATCTTCATCGACCCCAACCCGGAGCCTGCGTCCAGCTTTGCCGAGCGCAAGCGCCTGTTCGACCTGCCGCGTTCGGCCTGGAGCGATTACGACACCAGCATCATGTCTGAAGGCGGCGGCATCTTCCCGCGCAGTGCCAAAAGCATCGCCATCAGCCCGCAGATGAAAGAGCGCTTCGCCATTGAAGCCGACCGGCTGACCCCGACCGAGCTGCTGAACGCGCTGCTCAAGGCCCCGGTCGACCTGCTATGGAACGGCGGCATCGGTACCTACGTGAAGGCCAGCACTGAAAGCCACGCCGATGTCGGCGACAAGGCCAACGATGCGCTGCGGGTAAACGGCAACGAACTGCGCTGCAAGGTGGTGGGCGAGGGCGGCAACCTGGGCATGACCCAGCTTGGCCGCGTTGAGTTCGGCCTGAACGGCGGCGCCACCAACACCGACTTCATCGACAACGCCGGTGGCGTGGACTGCTCCGACCACGAGGTCAACATCAAGATCCTGCTGAACGAAGTGGTGCAGGGTGGCGACATGACCGAGAAGCAGCGCAACCAGCTGCTGGGCAGCATGACCGACGAAGTCGGCAACCTGGTGCTGGGCAACAACTACAAGCAGACCCAGGCGCTGTCGCTGGCCGCCCGTCGCGCCCGCGAGCGGATTGCCGAGTACAAGCGCCTGATGGCCGACCTGGAAGGCCGTGGCAAGCTGGACCGCGCCATCGAGTTCCTGCCGTCTGAAGAGCAGCTGGCCGAACGCCTGGCCGCTGGCCAGGGGCTGACCCGCGCCGAGCTGTCGGTGCTGATTTCGTACAGCAAGATCGACCTCAAGGAACAGCTGCTCAAGTCGCTGGTACCGGACGACGACTACCTCACCCGCGACATGGAAACCGCCTTCCCGCCGTCGCTGGTCAGCAAGTTTGCCGAGGCCATGCGCCGCCACCGCCTGAAGCGCGAAATCGTCAGTACCCAGATCGCCAACGACCTGGTCAACAACATGGGTATCACCTTCGTCCAGCGCCTGAAGGAGTCGACCGGCATGAGCCCGGCCAACGTCGCTGGCGCCTACGTGATTGTGCGTGACATCTTCCACCTGCCGCACTGGTTCCGCCAGATCGAGGCGCTGGACTATCAGGTGCCGGCAGAAATCCAGCTCACCCTGATGGACGAGCTGATGCGCCTGGGCCGCCGTGCCACGCGCTGGTTCCTGCGCAGCCGCCGCAACGAGCAGGACGCCGGGCGTGATACCGCGCACTTCGGGCCGAAAATCGCGCAGCTGGGGCTCAAGCTTGATGAACTGCTCGAAGGGCCGACCCGCGAACGCTGGATGGTGCGCTACCAGGGCTTTGTCGACGCCGGTGTGCCAGAACTGCTGGCGCGTATGGTGGCGGGGACCAGCCACCTGTACACCTTGCTGCCGATCATCGAAGCGGCTGACGTTACGGGCCATGAACCGGCGCAGGTGGCCAAGGCGTTCTTCGCCGTTGGCAGCGCGCTGGACCTGACCTGGTACCTGCAGGAAATCAGCAACCTGCCGGTGGAGAACAACTGGCAGGCCCTGGCCCGCGAGGCGTTCCGCGATGACATCGACCTGCAGCAGCGGGCAATCACCATTTCGGTATTGCAGATGGCCGATGCGCCGGATGACATGGACGCTCGCGTGGCGCTGTGGGCCGAGCAGCACCGGGTGATGGTGGAACGCTGGCGTGCCATGCTGGACGACCTGCGTAATGCCACCGGTACCGACTATGCGATGTACGCGGTGGCCAACCGCGAGCTGGTCGACCTGGCCATGAGCGGGCAGGCGGCGGTAGTGCCGTCCTAAAAGAAAGCCCCGGCAGTGATGCCGGGGCTTTTTCTTTGCCCTCTCTCGGTCCCTGTAGGAGTGGCCTTGTGCCGCGAAAGGGGTGCGAAGCGCCCCCACAATTTGTGCCTCAGGCTGATATTGCCGGGGCCGCTAAGCGGCCCTTTCGCGGCACAAGGCCGCTCCTACTTGAACCGCCGCTCCACGCCTTTTTCGACCAAAATTTTCGCCGAAATCTCTTCCACCGAAAAATGCGTGGAATTGATGTTGGGAATGTTCTCCCGGCGGAACAGGCTCTCTACCTCGCGCACTTCGAACTCGCACTGGGCAAAGCTGGAATAGCGGCTGTTGGGCTTGCGTTCATGGCGGATGGCGGTAAGACGGTCGGGGTCGATGGTCAGGCCGAACAGCTTGTTGTGGTGCTTTTTCAGCACCGCCGGCAACTGCAGGCGCTCCATGTCGTCTTCGGTCAGCGGGTAGTTGGCGGCGCGGATACCGAACTGCATGGCCATGTACAGGCAGGTGGGGGTCTTGCCGCACCGTGACACACCCACCAGAATCAGGTCGGCCTTGTCGTAGTAGTGGGTACGCGCACCGTCGTCGTTGTCCAGCGCGAAATTCACCGCCTCGATGCGTTCCATGTAGTTGGAATTGCCGCCAATCGAGTGCGATTTGCCCACGGAATACGACGAATGGGCGGTCAATTCCTGCTCGAGCGGGGATAAAAACGAAGAAAAGATGTCGATCATGAAGCCGTTCGACGTCGCCAGGATCTCCCGGATGTCCTGATTGACGATGGTGTCGAAGATGATCGGCCGTACCCCGTCACGCTCGGCGGCGGCATTGATTTGCTGGACCATGGTCCGTGCTTTGTCTGGCGAATCGATGTATGGGCGGGTGAATTTGTTGAACGGAATGCTCTCGAATTGCGCGAGCAAACTCTGGCCCAGGGTTTCGGCAGTGATACCGGTGCCGTCGGAGATGAAGAACGCGGTTCGTTTCATTTGCGATCTGGGCCTTAAGCTGATGACGATTCTTGGATATGATAAGTTCGGTTTGCCGAATGCGGCTGTCGGCATTCTCACTTATTTTCCAGGTACAGGCCACAAACGCCCGGCCAAGTCACCGAAGACAGGCGGGCGCCTTTTTGAGCTTTTCCAACACAGTTAGTGGAGAGATCACCTTGGTAGAGTACGTAGTTTCCCTCGATAAGCTCGGCGTCCATGATGTAGAGCATGTGGGGGGCAAGAACGCATCCCTGGGCGAGATGATCAGCAACCTTGCCGGTGCTGGTGTATCGGTGCCGGGCGGCTTTGCCACTACGGCGCAGGCGTACCGCGATTTTCTCGAACAGAGTGGTCTGAACGACAAGATTCACGCCGCGCTCGACGCGCTCGACGTGGATGACATCAATGCCCTGACCAAGACCGGCGCACAAATCCGCCAGTGGGTCATGGAAGCCGAATTCCCGGCACGTCTGGATTCGGAAATCCGAACCGCTTTCGCCGAAATGGCCGCCGGTAACGACAACATGGCCGTTGCCGTGCGTTCTTCGGCCACTGCTGAAGACTTGCCGGATGCCTCGTTCGCCGGCCAGCAGGAAACCTTCCTCAACATCCGCGGCGTCGATAACGTGATCCGCGCGGCCAAGGAAGTGTTCGCCTCGCTGTTCAACGACCGCGCCATTGCCTACCGCGTGCACCAGGGCTTCGACCACAAGCTGGTGGCCCTGTCTGCCGGCGTGCAGCGCATGGTCCGCTCCGAAACCGGCACCGCCGGCGTCATGTTCACCCTCGACACCGAGTCGGGCTTCCGCGACGTGGTCTTCATCACCGGCGCCTATGGCCTGGGCGAAACCGTGGTGCAGGGTGCGGTCAACCCTGACGAATTCTACGTGCACAAGAACACCCTGCAGGCAGGCCGCCCGGCCATCCTGCGCCGCAACCTGGGCAGCAAGGCCATCAAGATGGTCTATGGCGAAGAAGCCAAGGCCGGCCGTTCGGTCAAGACTGTCGAAGTCGACCGCGCCGAGCGCGCACGCTTCTGCCTGACCGATGCCGAGGTCAGTGAGCTGGCCAAGCAGGCCATGATCATCGAGCAGCACTACCAGCGCCCGATGGACATCGAGTGGGCCAAGGACGGTGACGACGGCAAGCTGTACATCGTGCAGGCACGCCCGGAAACAGTGAAAAGCCGCTCCAGCGCCAATGTCATGGAACGCTACCTGTTGAAAGAAAAGGGCACCGTGCTGGTCGAAGGCCGTGCCATCGGCCAGCGCATCGGCGCCGGCAAGGTGCGCGTCATCAACGACGTTTCGGAAATGGACAAGGTCCAGCCGGGCGACGTGCTGGTCTCCGACATGACCGACCCGGACTGGGAACCGGTGATGAAGCGCGCCAGTGCCATCGTTACCAACCGCGGCGGCCGTACCTGCCACGCGGCGATCATCGCCCGTGAGCTGGGTATTCCGGCTGTGGTCGGTTGCGGCAATGCCACCCAACTGCTGAAAGACGGTCAGGGTGTGACGGTGTCCTGCGCCGAAGGCGACACCGGCTTCATCTTTGAAGGCGAGCTGGGCTTCGACATCAAGCAGAACTCGGTTGATGCCATGCCAGAGCTGCCGTTCAAGATCATGATGAACGTTGGTAACCCGGACCGTGCCTTCGACTTTGCCCAGTTGCCCAACGCCGGTGTCGGCTTGGCGCGCCTGGAGTTCATCATCAACCGCATGATCGGTGTGCACCCCAAGGCGCTGCTCAACTACGCAGGCCTGCCGCCAGAGCTGAAGGACAGCGTCGACAAGCGCATTGCCGGCTACAGCGACCCGGTCGGCTTCTATGTCGAGAAGCTGGTCGAAGGCATCAGCACCCTGGCTGCGGCCTTCTACCCGAAAAAGGTCATCGTGCGCCTGTCGGACTTCAAGTCCAACGAATACGCCAACCTGATCGGCGGCAAACTGTACGAGCCGGAAGAAGAAAACCCGATGCTGGGCTTCCGCGGCGCTTCGCGCTACATCAGCGAATCGTTCCGTGACTGCTTCGAGCTCGAATGCCGCGCGCTGAAGCGTGTGCGCAACGAGATGGGCCTGACCAACGTCGAGATCATGGTGCCGTTCGTGCGCACCCTGGGCGAAGCCAGCCAGGTTGTAGACCTGCTTGCCGAAAACGGCCTGGCCCGCGGCGACAACGGCCTGCGCGTGATCATGATGTGCGAACTGCCGTCCAACGCCATCCTGGCTGAAGAGTTCCTGGAGTACTTCGACGGCTTCTCGATCGGCTCCAACGACCTGACCCAGCTGACCCTGGGCCTGGACCGTGACTCGGGTATCATCGCCCACCTGTTCGACGAGCGTAACCCGGCGGTGAAGAAGCTGCTGGCCAACGCCATTGCCGCGTGCAACAAGGCCGGCAAGTACATCGGCATTTGCGGCCAGGGCCCGTCGGACCACCCGGACCTGGCCAAGTGGCTGATGGAGCAAGGCATCGAAAGCGTGTCGCTGAACCCGGATTCGGTACTCGAAACCTGGTTCTTCCTGGCCGAGGGCCAGGGCGCGGCCTGACGCAGTAAAACGCGGGGGGACGTCTGGCGTCCCCCCGCCTGGTTTTTTCCAGGGCGTGTTCCAGTAATGGTTCCCGCCCTTTTTTGTGCACCAAGCAACCATATGCAAAGCAGCAGCATTCTATTCCCCGTGGCCCTGCTCAGTGCCGAGCGCCGCGGTGACCTCAGCGAAGACGTGTACCGGATCAAGGCTGGCACCAGCCCTGACCCTAGCGTCGAGCTTGCCCTTACCCGGCTGGGGCTGGCCGATCAGGGCCAGGCCCAGGGCGTGCCGGTCATTCTCCTGCACGGCAGTTTTTCCAACCGGCGTTTCTGGTATTCGCCCAAAGGCGTTGGCCTGGGCGCCTATCTCGCCCGTGCCGGTTTCGATGTGTGGATCCCGGAAATGCGTGGCCATGGCCTGTCGCCGCGTAACCACGCCTGGCAGCACAACAACGTTGCCGCCTATGCCCGTGATGACCTGCCACTGATTGCCGCGTTTGTGCGTGAGCAGTCGGGCCAGGCACCGCACTGGGTTGGCCACTCCCTCGGCGGCACCACCCTGGCGGCAGCTTTGGGCGGTGGCTTTCTGGCGGCTGAGCAGGTGGCCAGCGTGGCACTGTTCGGCACCCAGATCAGCCGCGTCTATTGGCCGCTGAAAGTGCCGCCGCTGGCGTGGGGCGCGAAGCTGGTGCTCAAGCGCTGGGGGCAGATATCCGGGCCGCGTTTCAAGCGCGGGCCGGAGGATGAGCCGATCGGCCTGGCGCTGGAGAGCATGCGCTGGCACGGCCTGTTCGGGCGCTTTGGCGACAAGCAGAACGACTGGTGGGCGGGGCTGGCAGAGGTGGATGTGCCGCTGCTGGCGGTGGCTGGCGCGGGGGACTTCCAGGACCCGGTGTGGGCCTGTCGAAAGCTGTTCGAGCAGCTGGGGGGCGAGCGCAAGCAGTTCCTGCGGCTGGGGCGTGAGGAAGGTTTTGATGCTTTCGGGCATGTCGACATGCTGGTGAGCAAGGCCGCGCAGGTGCAGGTGTGGCCGTTGGTAGAGCGCTGGTTGCGTGACCCGTTGCTGCCGGTGCATGCGTCCACTGTGGCTGCGGAGCCAGTGGCGGTCAGTTGATCTTGCATTGCCTGTAATGGCCCTATCGCCGGCAAGCCAGCTCCCACAAGTTTTCCACTGACCTCAAGGCCTGTGGTGTACTTGTGGGAGCTGGCTTGCCGGCGATAGGGCCGGTACAGGATGAATACAAATGACCGCCCGGTCCTGGATGACTGCGACAGCCTCCAAGGTGTAGCCTTGGCCGATACCCGCTTTCGTTGTGACTGACAGGAGCTTCCCATGCAGCATTACGTAACGCCCGACCTGTGTGACGCCTACCCCGACCTGGTTCAAGTGCTGGAGCCGATGTTCAGCAATTTCGGCGGCCGCGACTCGTTCGGTGGCCAGATCGTCACCATCAAGTGCTTCGAGGATAACTCGCTGGTCAAGGAGCAGGTCGAACTCGACGGCAAGGGCAAGGTGCTGGTGGTCGATGGCGGCGGCTCGTTGCGCCGGGCGCTGCTGGGCGACATGCTCGCCGAAAAGGCCGCCAAAAACGGTTGGGAAGGCCTGGTGATCTACGGTTGCGTGCGTGATGTGGATGTATTGATCCAGACCGACGTCGGCGTGCAGGCCCTGGCCAGCCACCCGATGAAAACCGACAAGCGCGGTATTGGCGACCTCAACGTGGTGGTCACCTTCGCCGGGGTAACCTTCCGCCCGGGCGAATACGTGTATGCCGACAACAATGGCGTGCTGGTATCGCCAAGCCCGCTGAAAATGCCGGAGTGATGCGCCGCACGCGCTGATGGAGCTTTGATGTTCGAGGAAGACAACGCGCAGTGGGGGCTGGTGCATGCCCTGGTGCTCGATGGTAAAGGCGGCGCGCGCTCGATTGCCCGTACCGAACTGGACGACCTGCAGCTGCAACCGGAGCAGAGCCTGTGGCTGCACTGGGACCGCAGCCATCCTCAAACCCGCACCTGGCTGCTGCACGACAGCGGCCTGAGCGAGTTTGCCTGCGAGCTGCTGCTGGAAGAAAACACCCGGCCACGCCTGCTGCCCATGGCAGACGAACAGCTGTTGCTGTTTTTGCGTGGGGTCAACCTCAACCCGGGCGCAGAGCCCGAAGACATGGTCTCGGTGCGCATCTTCGCCCAGGCGCAGCGGGTCATATCGTTGCGCTTGCGGCCATTGCGCGCCAGTGACGAGATTCTTCAGCTGCTGGAGCAGGGCAGGGGGCCGAAGTCGGCGTCCGAATTGTTGCTGCTGATGGGCGAGTTGCTGACCGAAAAGGTCCAGGGCCTGGTCAGTGACCTGTCCGAACTGGTCGACCTGGAAGAAGAAAAGGTCGAAGCCGACGAACGGTACACCCCGGAGAATGGCAGCTTGCAGCAGATTCGCCGGCGTGCAGCGGGCCTGAGGCGATTCCTGGCCCCACAGCGGGAGATCTACGCCCAGCTGTCGCGCAGTAAATGGGCCTGGTTTGCCGATGCTGATGCCGATTACTGGAACGAGCTGAACAACAGCCTGATCCGCTACCTCGAAGAACTGGAACTGACCCGCGAGCGTGCCGCACTGGTGCTGGAAAGCGAAGACCGCCGCCGCAGCGAGCGCATGAACCGCACCATGTACCGCTTTGGCATCATCACCTGCATCTTCTTGCCCATGAGCTTCATCACCGGGCTGCTGGGCATCAACGTCGGCGGTATCCCGGGGGCCGAAAACCCCTACGGCTTCCTGTTTGCCTGCATCGTCGTGCTGGGGCTGGCGGTGGGGCAGTGGTGGATGTTCCGGCGGTTGCGGTGGGTCTAGATGCACGTTGACCTGTACCGGCCCTATCGCCGGCAAGCCAGCTCCCACAGGGGGAGCGCAAGCCTTGAAACCTGCGGTGTATGTGTGGGGGCTGGCTTGCCGGCGATAGGGCCGGTACAGGCAACCGCCATGCATTTTGAAACATTCGTCCCAACAGGATGTGTGACCCATCGCCCGGCCATCTCGTCTCTTGCTGACACTGCGCGAGGTGCCCATGCACGATCCGTTTGAAGAATCCCTGCGTGACCTGCTCAAGGCGTCACCCTCCGGCAATGACCGGGATGACCGGGACGACGCTGCCTGCCTGGGTCGCGTGCTGAAAACCGCCAACCGCCAGGTTGGTGCGGGTGATCTGTTCAGCCTGCTTGGCCGCTGGAGCCAGGCGCTGCTGATTGCCGTCAATAATGGCTCGGCGCATGTCGCGCCGGTGCGTCGCCACTCTTCCCGCAACGCTGCCACCGGCAGCAAAGCAGATAAGGCCGATTGAATATGGAACTCGATCTCTGGACCCAGAGCCTGGTCGCCGCGATGACCGCCCTTTGGACCAAGGTAGCGAACTTCATCCCCAACCTGTTCGGCGCGCTGGTCGTGGTGCTGCTCGGTTTCGTGGTGGCCAAGCTACTCGACACACTGCTGTCCAAGCTGCTGGCCAAGCTTGGCCTGGACCGCCTGATGGCCGGCACCGGCCTCACCAAGATGCTTGGCCGGGTCGGCATCCAGGTGCCGATCTCGACCTTGATCGGCAAGATTGTCTACTGGTTCGTGCTGCTCATTTTCCTCGTTTCGGCCGCTGAATCGCTAGGCCTGGAGCGGGTTTCGGCAACCCTCGACATGCTCGCCCTGTACCTGCCTAAAGTGTTCGGCGCGGCCTTGGTGCTGCTGGTCGGCGTGCTGCTGGCACAGGTGGCCAACGGCCTGGTACGCGGCGCCGCCGAAGGCATCGGCCTGGAGTATTCGGCAGGCCTTGGGCGTATTACCCAAGGCCTGGTCATCATCATCAGCATTTCGGTGGCCATCAGCCAGCTGGAGGTGAAAACCGACCTGCTGAACCACGTGATTGTCATCGGTTTGATTACCGTTGGTCTGGCCGTAGCCCTGGCCATGGGCCTTGGCAGCCGCGAAATTGCCGGGCAGATCCTGGCCGGTATTTACGTGCGCGAGCTTTACCAGGTCGGCCAGCAGGTGCGAATTGGAGAGGTCGAAGGGCACATTGAGGAAATCGGCACGGTCAAGACAACGCTGCTGACCGATGATGGCGAACTGGTGTCGCTGTCCAATCGCGAGTTGCTTGAGCAGCGTGTCAATAGCCGCTAACCGCACAAAAGCTGTTAATGTATGCCGCCGCGAAATTCGACCCACGGGGTCGCGCGGCGACATTGACCTGACTGTCGGCCAGATCCGTTTTGAATAAAGTTCATTCGCCGCCCATGCGTTATGACCCCCGCGAGCTCACCGACGAAGAGTTGGTGGCGCGTTCGCATGAGGAGCTGTACCACGTTACCCGCGCCTATGAGGAGCTCATGCGGCGCTACCAGCGGACCCTGTTCAACGTCTGTGCGCGTTATTTGGGGAACGACCGTGACGCGGACGATGTCTGTCAGGAAGTGATGCTCAAGGTGCTGTACGGGCTGAAGAACTTCGAGGGTAAATCCAAGTTCAAGACCTGGCTCTACAGCATCACCTACAACGAGTGCATTACCCAGTACCGCAAGGAGCGCCGTAAACGCCGGTTGATGGATGCCTTGAGTCTGGACCCTATTGAAGAGGCGTCCGAAGACAAGGCCCCGAAGCCGGAAGAAAAAGGCGGGCTGGACAAGTGGCTGGTGCATGTGAACCCGATTGACCGGGAAATTCTGGTGCTGCGTTTTGTCGCAGAGCTGGAATTTCAGGAAATTGCAGACATCATGCACATGGGCCTGAGCGCGACGAAAATGCGTTACAAGCGCGCGCTAGACAAGCTTCGTGAGAAATTTGCCGGCCTTGATGAAACTTAGTGGCGTGCAAATATCTCTAACGAACCGGCGAGTTCTGCTAGACTTGCCGTCGAGTTGTCCCCCTTGTTTGTGGTGGGACTGCTTAACTATCACCAGATGGGGATTTAACGGATGAAATTGAAAAACACCTTGGGCTTGGCCATTGGTTCGCTCGTAGCCGCTACCTCGATTGGCGCTATGGCACAAGGCACAGGCGCTGTGGAAGTCGAAGGCTTCTACAAGAAAGAATTCTTCGACAGCCAGCGCGACTTCAAGAACGACGGCAACCTGTTCGGCGGCTCGATCGGTTACTTCCTGACCGACGACGTTGAACTGCGCCTGGGTTACGACGAAGTTCACAACGCTCGTGGCGAAGACGGCAAGAACATCAAGGGCTCGAACACCGCCCTGGATGCCGTTTACCACTTCAACAACCCGTATGACGCCATCCGTCCGTACGTTTCCGCTGGTTTCTCGCACCAGTCGCTGGGCCAGACCGGCCGTGGCGGTCGTGACCACTCCACCTTCGCCAACGTTGGCGCTGGCGCCAAGTGGTACATCACCGACATGTTCTACGCCCGTGCCGGCGTTGAAGCTCAGTACAACATCGACCAGGGCGACACCGAGTGGGCCCCAAGCGTTGGTGTTGGCCTGAACTTCGGCGGTAGCCCGAAGCAAGCCGAAGCCGCTCCAGCTCCAGTTGCTGAAGTTTGCTCCGACTCCGACAACGACGGCGTTTGCGACAACGTCGACAAGTGCCCAGACACCCCGGCCAACGTTACCGTTGACGCTGACGGCTGCCCGGCTGTTGCCGAAGTCGTTCGTGTTGAGCTGGACGTCAAGTTCGACTTCGACAAGTCGGTCGTCAAGCCTAACAGCTACGGCGACATCAAGAACCTGGCTGACTTCATGAAGCAGTACCCACAAACCACCACCGTGGTTGAAGGTCACACTGACTCCGTGGGTCCAGACGCTTACAACCAGAAGCTGTCCGAGCGTCGTGCCAACGCTGTCAAGCAAGTGCTGACCCAGCAGTACGGCGTAGAATCCAGCCGTGTTGATTCGGTTGGCTACGGCGAAACCCGTCCGGTTGCTGACAACGCCACCGAAGAAGGCCGTGCTGTCAACCGTCGCGTTGAAGCTCAGGTAGAAGCTCAGTCCAAGTAATTGGCCTGATGTTTCACGAAAAACCCGGCCTCGGCCGGGTTTTTCTTTGCCTGGATTTTAACCGGCCTCAAAGCCTGCACAGCACCTGTAGGAGCAGCCTTTTGCTGCGAAGAGGCCGGTTAAGGCAAAGATATTCTGTTGCTGTAATGGCCTCTTCGCAGCACAAGGCTGCTCCTACAGTGACGGGTAATCAGCCCGCAATTGAAACCAGCTCCAGAGCCTGTTGATCCCCAACCACCTCCCCAATCACCAGAATCGCCGGGCTACGCAAGCCAAACCCCCGCGCATCCTCCACCATCCCCCGCACATCGCTCCTGCACTCGCGCTGCTGCGGCAACGAGGCATTCTCGATCATCGCCACTGGCATGCCCGGTGCCATGCCCCCCTCAAGTAACCCCTGGCGTACCTGCTCCAGCCGCGCCACACCCATGTACACCACCAGCGTCGTCCCGCCCTGTGCCAGCCCCGTCCAGTTCAGCTCGCTGTCGTCCTGCGTATGCGCCGTCACCAGCGTCACCCCCCGGCTGATACCGCGTGAAGTGAGCGAAATGCCACATTGCGTGGCGCCTGCCAGGCCCGCCGTGATGCCGTTCACCAGTTCCACCTCAATGCCGTGCCCTTGAAGCCACAATGCTTCTTCACCGCCGCGGCCGAAAATGCACGGGTCGCCACCCTTGAGCCGCACCACGCAACGCCCTTGCCGCGCATGGCGCAACATCAGGCGCTGGATGAATGCCTGGGGTGTGGAGCGGCAGCCACCGCGCTTGCCCACGGCAATTACCCGGGCCTGCGGGCAATGTTCCAGTACTGCCGGGTTGACCAGGTCGTCGATCATCACCACGGCGGCTTGCTGCAAGGCACGCACGGCCTTGAGGGTGAGCAGTTCAGGGTCGCCAGGGCCAGCACCGACCAGCCAGACTTTTGCATTCATCGGGTATTCCTCATCGGCAGGGTGCGTTCAGCCTTTTAGCAGGCTAATCAGCAAAATCAGGTTTAACAGCAAGGACACCAAGGCCAGGGTGCGCCACACTTTCAGCGGCTCGCGCTCCAGCAGTGGCCGTGGCCGGCTGGGTAGTTCCTGGCGGTCGCCGCGTTCCAGCAGCAGCAACCAGTGTTCGGCCGTTTCGAAGCGTTGCCCCGGGTCGGCAGCCACTGCCTGTTGCAGGTTGTGCTGCAACCATTCCGGCAGGTCGGGGC
The DNA here is from genome assembly GCA_947090765.1 of Pseudomonas sp. MM223. Classification (NCBI taxonomy): domain Bacteria; kingdom Pseudomonadati; phylum Pseudomonadota; class Gammaproteobacteria; order Pseudomonadales; family Pseudomonadaceae; genus Pseudomonas; species Pseudomonas sp. MM223. Next base: position 2,022,744 of record OX352322.1, read on the forward strand.
GGTAGCGTGCGGCGTTGACTGGCTGGCCGAAGCGCGGGCGCTGGAAGGCTTCCACCTCGCCGTACGGGTAATGCCCGGTCAGCAGGTGGTACAGCGTCACGCCCACGGCATAAAGGTCCTGGCGCGGGCTGGGCGGTTGGCCATCGAACGCTTCCGGGGCAATGTAGGAGGGCGTGCCGGGCAGGTCGTGAAGCGGGTCTTCGGACAGGCCCGGGCAAAAGGCCAGGCCGAAATCCAGCAGGCGCAGCTGGCCATCGCTGCCCAGGTGCAGGTTGTCTGGCTTGATATCGCGGTGCAGCAGGTTGCGCCGGTGCAGCACGCCGACCGCCTGCAGCAGTTGCCGGGCCATCTCCAGCCAGTGCGGCACGGGCAGCGGGCCGTGTTCGGCCAGCAGCGTCGCAAGGGTTTGGCCGGGGTATTCGCGCATCACGTAGTACAGGTGTTGCCGCTGGCTGGCCGCATGCAGCTCGGGGAAATGCCGGCCAGCGACCCGGCGCAGGAACCATTCCTCCAGCAACAACCCCTGCGCCGCCTTTGGCTCCTGCTCGCGTGCAGCAGGCAGGGTCTTGAGCAGCCAGGCTTGGCCTTGGCTGTCGCGCACCCGGTACAGCAGCGACTGGCGGCTGTGTGACAGCAGCTGTTCGGCGTGCCAGCCATCGATCACCTGGCCTTCGCGCAGCGGGCCGGGTACCGACCATTGCTGCAGTTGTGCCAGGGTGTCGCCAAGGTTGGTCGTGCCCAGTTGCTCGACCTGCACCAGCAAGGCGCTGGCGTTGTCCTGGCTGCCATTGAGGTGCGCGCTGGCAACCAGGGTGTCGGCGGCCATTTGCAGATCAGGCTGTTCGCGCAGCACCGCCTGGATGTGCTGGTCGCCCAGGCTGGCCCAAACCCCGTCGCTGAGCAGCAGGAAGCACTCACCCGCTTGCAGCTCGCCCTCCAGGTAGTCCACCAGCAGGTGTTGGTCCAGGCCCAGTGCGCGCTTCAGCACATGCTGCATGCCCGGTTGGTCCCACACATGGTCTTCGCTCAGGCACTGCAGGTGCCCGGCGTGCCAGCGGTACACACGGCAGTCGCCGACATGCGCCAGGGTGAAGCGCCGGCCCCGCAGCACCAGCGCGCTGAGGGTGGTCAACAATGGCTGGCCGCTGCCTTGGGCGCGCAGCCAGCGGTTCTGCGCCAGCAACAGGCGGTCGAGGGCCTGGGCCACGCTCCAGGTGGCGGGGGTGGCGTAGTAGTCCAGGGCCAGCGCCTGCAAGCTGGCGCGTGCTGCCAGGCCACCATCGGCGCATTGGCTGACACCGTCAGCGAGGGCGAACAGATAGCCCTTGCTGGCGGCCAGCTCCGGCGCCGGGGTTACCAGGCGCAGGGCGTCCTGGTTTTCCGCGCGCGGCCCGGTGGCGCTGGCCTGGGCAAAGCTCAGTTGCAGGCTCATCGGTGTGCCTCAGACCCGCGCCGCAGTGACTGCAGCCGAGCCCCAAGTGGTGCGCCAGCGCTGTTTCACGCCGTGCAGGCCGAACCAGGCCAGCAGGCCCAGGCTGGCGAACAGCCACAGCCCCAGCTGGTAGTCGCCGGTGTGTTGCTTGATGGTGCCAAGCCCGGCGGCTAGCAGGAAGCCACCGATACCACCGGCCATGCCGATCAGCCCGGTCATCACGCCGATTTCCTGGCGGAAGCGCTGTGGCACCAGCTGGAATACCGCGCCATTGCCAGCGCCCAGGCCAAGCATGGCGCTGATGAACAACGCCAATGCGGCGGCCGCTGACGGCAGGTTGAAACCGACTGCGGCAATGCAGATGGCGGCCACGCTGTACATGCCCAGCAGGGTGCGGATGCCGCCGAAGCGGTCGGCCAGGGCACCGCCGAGCGGGCGCATCAGGCTGCCGGCGAACACGCAGGCGGCAGTGTAGTAGCCAGCGGTGACCGGGCTCAGGCCGTACTGGTCGCTGAAGTAGCCGGGCAGTGCGCTGGCCAGGCCGATGAAGCCGCCAAAGGTGACGCTGTAGAAAAACATGAACCACCAGCTGTCGCGGTCGCCGAGGGCCTTGAGGTAGTCAGCCATGGCTTTGGGCTTTGGGCGCTCTGGGGCGTTGCGTGCCAGCAGGGCGAACACCACCAGTGCCAGCGTCAATGGAATCAGTGCGAAGCCGAACACATTGTTCCAGCCAAAGCCGGCGGCCAGCGCCGGGGCCAGCAGGGCGGCGAACACCGTGCCGGAGTTACCGGCGCCGGCAATGCCCATGGCCTTGCCCTGGTGTTGCGGCGGGTACCACTGCGATGCCAGCGGCAGCGATACGGCGAACGAGGCGCCGGCAAAACCGAGGAATATGCCCAGCAGCAGCACGTGTTCATAGCTGTGCACGCCGAAGTGCCAGGCCGCCGCCAGTGCGACGATGACCACCACCTGGCCGATCAGGCCGGCGGTTTTCGGCGACAGGCGGTCGACCAGTACGCCCATGGCAAAACGCAAGATTGCCCCGGCCAGGATCGGCATCGCCACCATCAGGCCCCGTTGTTGTGCACTCAGTTGCAGGTCGCCGGCAATCTGCACTGCCAGCGGGCCCAGCAGGTACCAGACCATGAAGCTCAGGTCGAAGTACAGGAACGCAGCGAACAGCGTGGGCACATGCCCGGATTTCCAGAAGCTGGTACTCATCGAACACCTCACTCGGCAATGCAACGGAACGAAAAAGACGCCGCTACCCGCTCCACGCAGGTGGAGGGGGAGAGCGACGTCTTTGTCGGGATTTAAGTGGGGCAACCGCCGTTGGCTACCGGTGATGTTTGTTCAGCAAGAGATGGGCCAACATTCACAATGTGACGCGGTCTCCTTGTAGGAGCGGCCTTGTGCCGCGATGGGCTGCGCAGCAGCCCTGGCAATTTGTGCGGCGAAGCAGAAATCCTGGGGCTGCTGCAGTCAGCCGAGCATCTCGTGCATGGCAATGATCTGCTCGGCCACCTGGATCAGCTTCTGCTGCCGGCTCATGGCCTGGCGGCGCATCAGGGTGTAGGCCTGGTCTTCGTTGCAGTCTTTCATCTTCATCAGCAAACCCTTGGCCTGCTCGATGCGTTTGCGTTCGGCCAGTTGCTGGTCGCGCGCCAGCAACTGCGCCTTCAGTGCCTGGTCACTTTCAAAGCGGGCCATGGCCACGTCCAGAATCGGCTGCAGGCGGGCGGCATGGATGCCTTCGACAATATAGGCACTGACCCCCGCCTGGATCGCCTGGCGCATCACCCCAGGGTCATGCTCGTCAGTGAACAGCACGATGGGGCGCGGTTGGTCACGGCTGACCAGTACCACCTGTTCCATCACATCGCGGTCAGGTGAGTCGGTGTCGATCAGCACCACATCCGGACGCACCGTTTCGACGCAGGCAGGCAGGTCGATGGTCAAGCCTGGGGCTTCGGTGACCTCGAAGCCGGCCTCGATCAACGCCGCCTTGAGGCGGCCGAGTTTGTGCTGGGTGTCGTCGATCAGCAGGATGCGCAACATGTTGGTCCCCCTCACGCGCCGACACGGGCATCGGGCAGGTCGCCCAGTGCATGCAGGCTGAAACTTCGGGCATAACCGTAGGGGTCGCTGCCGTCCCAGCGGGTGCCGTCGATCAGCAGGCTGCTGCGCATGGGTTGGGCAGGGCACGTAATGCCCAGGCTTTGCGCTGCCTCGCTGTAAAGCACCAGTTGCTGGACTTGCCGGGCCACGCCGAGGTAGTCGGGGTCTTCGCGCAGCAGGCCCCAGCGGCGGAACTGGGTCATGAACCACATGCCGTCGGACAGGTAGGGCAGGTTGGCCCGGCCGTGGTCGAACAGGCGCAGGGCATGCGGGTCTTGCCATTGGTTGCCCAGGCCATCCTGATAATTGCCGAGCAGGCGTGGCTCGATACTCTCCAGTGGTGTATCCAGATAGGCGTTGCCGCTGAGCAGTTGCGCGGTGCTGCGGCGGTTTTCGGGGCTTTGCTCAATGAACCGGCTGGCGGCGAGGATTGCCTTGATCAGGGCGCGGGCGCTGTTGGGGTATTGTTCGGCAAAGGCGCGGGCGCAAGCCAGGACCTTTTCCGGGTGGTCTGGCCAGATTGACTGGCTGGTGGCCAGGGTGAAGCCCTGGCCGTTGGCCACCGCATCGGCTGCCCAGGGCTCGCCCACGCAGAAGCCGTCGATACGCCCGGCCTGGATATGCGCGGCCATCTGTGCGGGCGGTACCACGACGCTTTCGACGTCGCGCAGTGGGTGGATGCCCTGGCTGGCCAGCCAGTAATACAACCACATGGCGTGGGTGCCGGTGGGGAAGGTCTGGGCGAAGGTCAGGCGCGCGCCATACTGGTGCACCAGCCGCGCCAGTGCTTCAGGGTTGGTCACGCCTTTGCGCTGCAGGGCCGGGGACAGGTTGATGGCTTGGGCATTCTGGTTCAGCCCCATGAGCACCGCCATATCACTGGCCGGTACGCCACCGATGCCCAGGTGCACGGCGTAGACCAGGCCATACAGGCAGTGCGCGGCGTCCAGTTCACCGCTGACCAGCTTGTCGCGCAGCCCCGCCCAGGAGCCCTGGCGCTTGAGGTTGAGGGTCAGGCCGTGTTGCTGGGCGAAGCCCTGGGTGGCCGCGACCACCACCGAGGCGCAGTCGGTCAGGGCCATGTAGCCGATATTCAGGCTGTGCTTCTCGGGCGCATCGCTGCCATTGACCCAGGCCAGGGGCGTTGCTCGGGGTACAGTGTTCACAAGGTTCCTCGCCTGTACTGATTAGGCTGTGGGCCAAACCGGTGCAACCGATGTGCCAGGGCAGCAACCGCCCCATGATTTGCTGTCCTGCCAGCGCCACGGTGGCTATAATCGCCCCCTCACTTACCCCGAGCCTTGCCCGCCCATGTATACCCTGGCCCGCCAGCTGCTGTTCAAGCTTTCTCCGGAAACCTCCCACGACCTGTCCCTGGACCTGATCGGTGCCGGTGGCCGCCTTGGCCTCAACGGCGTGCTGTGCAAGCAGCCGTCGGCGTTGCCGGTTACGGTCATGGGCTTGAACTTCGCCAACCCGGTGGGCCTGGCTGCCGGCCTGGACAAAAACGGCGCGGCCATCGACGGTTTTGCCCAGCTGGGTTTCGGTTTTGTCGAGATTGGCACCGTCACCCCACGCGCGCAGCCGGGCAACCCCAAGCCACGGCTGTTCCGCCTGCCGGAAGCCACGGCCATCATCAACCGCATGGGCTTCAACAACCTGGGTGTCGATAACCTGCTCAACCGGGTCCGTGCTTCGCGCTACAACGGCGTGCTGGGCATCAACATCGGCAAGAACTTCGACACCCCGGTCGAGCGTGCCGTGGACGACTACCTGATCTGCCTGGACAAGGTGTACACCGCCGCCAGCTATATCACCGTCAATGTCGGCTCGCCGAACACCCCCGGCCTGCGCAGCCTGCAGTTTGGCGATTCGCTCAAGCAGTTGCTCGATGCCCTGGCTGTGCGCCGTGAGCAACTGGCCGCTACCCACGGCAAGCGCGTGCCGCTGGCCATCAAGATTGCCCCGGACATGAGCGACGAAGAAACCGCACTGGTGGCAGCCGCGCTGATGGAAACGGGTATGGACGCGGTGATCGCCACCAACACCACGCTGGGCCGTGAAGGCGTCGAGGGGCTGCCGTATGGTGGCGAGGCGGGCGGCCTGTCGGGCGCGCCGGTGCTGGAAAAGAGCACCCACATCGTCAAGGTGCTGGCAGGTGAGTTGGGTGGCAAGTTGCCGATCATTGCTGCCGGTGGCATTACCGAAGGCCGCCACGCTGCCGAGAAGATCGCTGCCGGCGCGAGCCTGGTGCAGATCTACTCGGGCTTCATTTACAAGGGGCCGGCACTTATCCGCGAGGCGGTGGACGCTATCGCGGCAATGCCACGGGTTTAATGGTTCGGCAGGCAAAAAAAGGGCCCCTTAAAGGGGCCCCTGGGCCTTCGCCCGCCGCCCGGATGGGGCGTGCATGGTAAATCGAATTCAGTGTCCTCGATCAGCCAACGGCGTGATTTTCGTTGAGTCTATGGATGCCAGCGGTGCCAGTCATTCCGTCCCAGTTATCACCGCGACCTTCACGCCAGCCGTTGATCCAGGCTTGGCGAACAGAAGGAAGATTGAAGGGGCAAAGTTCGCGGGATTTGCCGGTGACCCCGTATTGGTAGCCACGTGAATATGCTCTTTCCAACGGATCACGCTTAAGTCTTCTCATAGGGTGTTGCCCTCACTTGTTGACTGTAATGTCCCGTCGGCCTCTCTGAGGCCGGGCAGAGTCTTTCTGCCGGTTTGCGCTCGCTGCCGGCGTGGCGAGCTGAAGGTGCCGCCTCGTTGCGAAGCGGCCTGAGACCAGTTCTAACGAATGCGAGTCACGGTGTGAATGATCGATTTGTCATAAGGACGTAACCTTTCCTAGGGTGAGGGGGATAAGTAAATAAATGCGACTTAACCTTATTTGAGGTTTAGCCCGCTATGATCGGGGTTTGCTGATCATTGACGTCAGTTCGCCAGCGTTGCTCGCGGGTGACAGAAATAATTTGAAATGCGACGAAGGGTCACATAGGCCCTGGCATCGCCAGAATTTTTTGTACTGCCTGATGATCTAAGCTGTCTTTGCCGCTGGGCGGAGCGCAGATCGGTCAGGCGGCCCGGCCCTTCGCGGCACGCTTATGTGCCGGAAAAGGCCACCCGCACGCCTGCTGGAAAGGCATGCGGGCAAACATCGCGGGGCGATGCGTCGCCTCGTCAGTCAAATAGCCCAAGGCTCTGGAATACTCATGTCGGACCGTTTCGAACTCTACCTCACCTGCCCCAAAGGCCTTGAAAGCCTGCTTGCCGAGGAGGCCAAGGGCCTTGGCCTTGAGGAGGTGCGTGAGCACACCTCGGCCATTCGCGGCGCCGCCGACATGGAAACCGCCTACCGCCTGTGTGTATGGTCGCGCTTGGCCAACCGCGTGCTGCTGGTACTCAAGCGCTTCTCCATGAAGAACGCCGACGACCTCTACGACGGCGTAAACGCAGTTGACTGGGCCGACCACCTGGCAGCCGACGGCACCTTGGCGGTGGAGTTCAGCGGCCATGGCTCGGGCATCGACAACACCCACTTTGGTGCGCTGAAGGTCAAGGATGCGATTGTCGACAAGCTGCGCAACCGTGAAGGCCTGCGCCCGTCGGTGGAAAAAATCGACCCGGACGTGCGTGTGCACCTGCGCCTGGACCGCGGCGAAGCCATTCTTTCCCTTGACCTGTCCGGCCACAGCCTGCACCAGCGCGGCTACCGCCTGCAGCAAGGTGCTGCGCCGCTGAAGGAAAACCTGGCGGCAGCAGTGCTGATCCGCTCGGGCTGGCCGCGCATTGCCGCTGAAGGTGGCGCACTGGCCGACCCGATGTGCGGTGTGGGTACCTTCCTGGTCGAGGCGGCGATGATTGCTGCCGATATCGCGCCTAACCTCAAGCGTGAGCGTTGGGGCTTCAGTGCCTGGCTCGGCCACGTACCGGCGCTGTGGCGCAAGGTGCACGACGAAGCGCAGGCGCGGGCGCAGGCCGGCCTGGCCAAGCCGCCGCTGTGGATCCGCGGTTACGAAGCCGACCCGCGGCTGATCCAGCCGGGCCGTAACAACGTCGAGCGCGCCGGCCTGGGCGACTGGGTGAAGATCTATCAGGGCGAGGTCAGCACCTTCGAGCCACGCCCGGACCAGAACCAGAAAGGCCTGGTCATCAGCAACCCGCCCTATGGCGAGCGCCTGGGTGACGAAGCCAGCCTGCTGTACCTCTACCAAAACCTCGGCGAGCGCCTGCGCCAGGCCTGCATGGGCTGGGAGGCAGCGGTGTTCACCGGCGCACCTCAGCTGGGCAAGCGCATGGGTATTCGCAGCCACAAGCAGTATGCGTTCTGGAACGGCGCCTTGCCGTGCAAGCTGCTGCTGTTCAAGGTGCAGCCCGACCAGTTCGTGACGGGCGAGCGCCGCGAGGCTCAGGCTGACAACACTGAAGTCCGTGAGCAAGCGCCGGTAGTCAGCGAGCCCGCGCGCCTGTCGGAAGGGGCGCAGATGTTTGCCAACCGCCTGCAGAAGAACCTCAAGCAACTGGGCAAGTGGGCCCGCCGCGAGCAGGTTGACTGCTACCGCCTGTACGATGCCGACATGCCCGAGTACGCCCTGGCGGTCGACCTGTACCACGACTGGGTGCATGTGCAGGAGTACGCCGCGCCACGTTCGATCGACCCGGACAAGGCCCAGTCGCGCCTGCTCGATGCCTTGGCGGCCATCCCCCAGGCACTGGGCATTTCGCCACAGCGTGTGGTGCTCAAGCGCCGCGAGCGGCAGAGTGGTACCCGCCAGTACGAGCGCCAGGCCACCGAGGGCCGCTTCCTCGAAGTGAACGAAGGTGGCGTCAAGCTGCTGGTCAACCTTACCGACTACCTCGACACCGGGCTGTTCCTTGACCACCGCCCGATGCGCATGCGCATCCAGCGCGAGGCCGCCGGCAAGCGTTTCCTCAACCTGTTCTGCTACACCGCCACGGCTTCGGTGCATGCGGCCAAGGGCGGCGCACGCAGCACCACCAGTGTCGACCTGTCGAAAACCTACCTCGACTGGGCGCGGCGCAACCTGGCGCTGAACGGCTTCTCCGAGCGCAACCGCCTGGAGCAGGGCGATGTGATGGCCTGGCTGGAAGGCAACCGCGACAGCTACGACCTGATCTTCATCGACCCGCCAACCTTCTCCAACTCCAAGCGCATGGAGGGCGTGTTCGATGTGCAGCGTGACCACGTGCAGCTGCTGGACCTGGCCATGGCTCGCCTGGCGCCGGAAGGCGTGTTGTACTTCTCCAACAACTTCCGCAAGTTCCAGCTCGACGAGCACTTGATGGCGCGCTATGCCGTAGAGGAAATCACCGCCCAGACGCTGGACCCGGACTTTGCCCGTAACAACCGGATCCACCGCGCCTGGCGCCTGCAATTGCGTTGAGCCGACGAGGTACATTGCGCGGCTAATGGCCAATAGCTATAAATGAGGGCAGGGCAAGATAATCCGCAGGACGCTGACGTGACGAGATGGGTGTATGTCAAAGTGTGGCGTGCGTGCGCGGTTATTTGGCCTGTGCTCAGAAGCGGTGCCCGCCTGGGCGGTGGCACTGGTGGCCTTGGTGGCGGGCGGCCTGTTGACGGCCGCCCTGGCGCTTGCCGCGCAGACGTTCTACAAGCAGCAGTTGCGCCAGCGTTTCGAATTACTGGCCAGCGAACGTTTCAGCCGCATTGCCGAGCGCTTTGATGAGCAGCAGCAGCGCCTGGATGGCCTGCGGCGGTTCTTCAGCTTTTCCAACGAAGTAACCCCGCTCGAATTTGATGGCTACGCCCGGCCGTTGTTGCAACGCACCCTGGCCTACGCTTGGGCGCCCCGCGTGGAAGCTGCACAACGCGCTGAGTTCGAGCGCGATGCCAGTGAGCATTCAGGCCCGGGCTATGTGATTCGTGACCAGGACGCACAAGGCCAGTGGCGCCCCGCACCGCTGCGTGACCATTACTTCCCTGTGCTGTATACCCAATCCGGTGAAATGCCCGGGCTGCCCTATGGGCTGGACCTTGCCGGCCAGGGTGCGGCCCAGGCAGCCCTGGCGCGGGCGCTCGGGCCTGGCAGCATGGCGGTGTCCGAACCGTTGGCCATGTACGATATTCCTTCGTACGCGCGTGGTCTGCTGCTGGTGGCGCCGGTGTTTTCCGATGCCAACCCGCATGGCGCAGCCGTAGGCTACGTAATGGCCCTGCTGAGCATGCGCGAGCTGGTCAGCGATGGGCGGCCAGTGGCGGCGGATGACAACCTGGTGGTGCGCATCGTCGACCCTTCCGGGTTGCAAGGGCCGCAAGTGTTGTTCGACTCGCTGAACCAGGTCGCCCCCTTGTCGCTGGCCAGCAACCAGCTGTTGCACCTGGCCGATCACCATTTCCAGTTGAGTATCCTGCCGAGCCAGGCCTTCGTGCAGGCTAATCGTTCGTCGGCAGTGCTGGCGATCGTCCTGCTGGGTGGGTTGTTGAGCCTGCTGCTCAGCGCCTTGCTCTACAGCCTGTTCAGCCAGCGCCAGCGCGCCTTGGCCCTGGTCGAACAGCGTACTGCCGAACTGCGGGTCAGCGAACAATCGTTGCGAGGTACCCACAACCAGCTGCGCAGCGTGCTGGATGCGGCGACCCAGGTGGCAATCATTGCCACCAACCTCAAGGGGGTGGTCAGTACCTTCAATGCCGGTGCAGAGCGTATGCTCGGATACCCGGCCAGCGACGCGATCGGCCAGTTGCACCTTGAACACCTGGTATTGCCCGAAGAGCTGAGCCTGCGCGCCCACGCGCTGAGCCTGCGCTATGGCCGCCCGATTGCCGGTGGCCAGGCCATGTTCGCCGAAACGGTGCAAGCGCATGGCGCCGAGCCTATGGAGTGGACCCTGTTGCGCGCCGATGGCAGCCAGCTGGTGGCCAATATGCTGGTTACCGCCATGCTGGATGAACAGGGTTTGTGGGTGGGTTACCTGGCCATCTGCATTGACGTCACTGAGCGGCGTCGGGTACACGAGGCGCTGGCCGCGCGCGACCGGCTGCTGGAAAAGCTCAGTGCCGAGGTGCCGGGCGGCATCTACCAGTACCGCCTGGATGCAAACGGCCATTCTTGCTTTCCCTATGCCAGCCAAGGCCTGTACGACATTTACGAAGTCGACCTGCAGCAGTTGCGCGAGGATGCCACGCTGGTGTTTGAACGCATCCACCCCGACGACCTGGACCGCGTACGCCGCTCAGTGCGTTACTCGGCCGAGCACCTGGCGCCCTGGCGCGAGGAATATCGGGTGTGCCTGCCGCGGGCCGGATTGCGCTGGGTGCGTGGCGAAGCGACGCCGGAGGTGGGGGAGCAAGGCTGTACCCTGTGGCATGGCTACCTGACGGATATCTCCGACCTCAAGGGTGTGGAAGAAGAATTGCGGGCGTTGTCGGTGACCGACTCGCTGACGGGCATTCATAACCGCCGCTACTTCCAGGACCGGCTGAAGGTCGAGCTGGAACGCGCCCAGCGCGAGGGCCTGGCGTTGGCCGTGATCATGCTCGACATTGATCACTTCAAATGCATCAACGACCGCTTCGGCCATGCCATGGGCGACCGTGTGTTGCGCAGTTTGTGCCAGCGAATTGGCCAGCGCTTGCGGCGCACCGATGTATTCTGCCGGTTGGGCGGGGAAGAGTTCATGGTGCTGTGCCCAGGCAGTGATGCCGAGCAGGCGCGGCTGCTGGCGCTTGAGTTGTGGCAGGGGGTGCGCACGGTGCCGGTGGAAGGCGTGGGCCAGGTGACCGCGAGTTTTGGTGTGGCGGGCTATCGGCCGGGGGAGGGGGCCGATGCCTTGCTGCTACGGGCTGATGCCGGTGTCTACACAGCCAAGCAGGCGGGGCGGGACCGGGTGGAAGGCGAGTCACCCTAACGCGGTCGGTGTAGGAGCGGCCTTGTGCCGCGAAAGGGCCGCAAAGCGGCCCCTTGATTTCAGCAACTTTGCAGAATTTTCTGGGGCTGCTTTGCAGCCCTTTCGCGGCACAAGGCCGCTCCTACACAGACCGCGCCAGCCGATGAGGGGCGGTAAGGTCAGTTGGCCGCGGTGCTACCGGCCAGCTTCGGCTGGCGATACAGGTCGAGCAGCACCTGGTCGAGCACCTGCGAAGCGCCCCACGGTTTCGGGTCGTTGAGAATGGCTGCCACGGCCCAGGTATGGCCGTTGCTGTCGCGGCTGAAGCCGGCAATCGCCCGCACGGTGTTCAGCGTGCCGGTCTTGATGTGCCCTTCACCGGTCATGGCGGTGCGCTTCAGGCGCTTGCGCATGGTGCCGTCCATGCCCACCAGCGGCATCGAGCTCATGAACTCGGCAGCGTAGGGGCTCTTCCAGGCAGCCTGCAGCATCTCGGCCATTTCCCGGGTGCTGACCCGCTCGGCACGCGACAGGCCAGAGCCGTTCTCCATCACCAGGTGCGGCGCGGTAATGCCCTTTTTCGCCAGCCATTGGCGCACTACACGCTGGGCGGCGCGGGCATCGTCGCCATCGGCGTCGGTGCGGAACTGCGCGCCAAGGCTCAGGAACAGCTGCTGGGCCATGGTGTTGTTGCTGTACTTGTTGATGTCGCGGATCACTTCCACCAGGTCTGGCGAGAAGGCGCGGGCCAGCAGGCGAGCACTCTTGGGTACGTTCTCGACGCGGTCGCTACCCTGGATGCTGCCACCCAGTTCGTTCCAGATCGCGCGCACGGCACCGGCGGCGTAGGTGGCGTGGTCGAGCAGCGACAGGTAGGTTTGCGAGTTGCAGCCGTCACCCAGCTGGCCGCTGACAGTTACGCTGATGCCATCGGCTTGAGGTACCGGGTTGTAGCGCACATCGCCTGTGCACTGCTTGGAGGCCACTGCCTTGACCTGGTTGTCGATACGGATGCTGGCAATCGGTGGCTCGACCGCGATGGTGACCTTGCCACCATCGTTGCGGGCCACGAAGCGCAAGGCCTTGAGGTTGACCAGCAGCGAGTCGGGCTTGACCAGGAACGGCTTGTTCTCATCGCCGCCGTCATCGTTGAACTGCGGCAGGTTGGGCTGCACGAAATGGCTGCGGTCCAGCACCAGGTCACCGGTGATGGTGCGCACGCCATTGGCGCGCAGGTCACGCATCAGCAGCCACAGCTTTTCCATGTTCAGTTTCGGGTCGCCGCCACCTTTGAGGTAGAGGTTGCCATTGAGCACGCCGTTGCTCAGGGTGCCGTCGGTGTAGAACTCGGTTTTCCACTGGAAGGTCGGGCCGAGCAGTTCGAGGGCGGCGTAGGTGGTGACCAGTTTCATGGTCGAGGCCGGGTTTACCGATACATCGGCATTGAACACGGTCGGCGTGCCAGGGCCGTCCAGCGGCAGCATCACCAGCGACAGGGCTGTGTCCTGCAGCTTGTTGGCCTTCAGTGCCTGCTGCACTTTGGCGGGCAGGGTGGTATTGACGGCGGCAGCCTGGCTGGGCAATGCGAATGGCAACAGCAGGCTTGCAAGAACGAGGGGACGAAGCGTTTTGATCATAATGGATAAATACCCTGCGGCGAGGGAAAAGGGCATTGGGGCTGTAAGAGATGGTGGCCCCACGACGAAAGAGTACGCATTATGCCCCAAGCGTAGCGACGATGCGCCACGTTCGACGGAAAAGCACCGCCAATAAAAAAGGCCACCCGCAAGGGCAGCCTTTTCAGCAATCAAGCCAGGCAGGAATTACTCAGCCTTGTTGATCGGCTTCTCCGGGTACCAGGCGTCCAGCAGCGGGCTGACTTCGATCTTGGTCAGTTCGCCGCGGCCCTTGAGCCAGGCTTCAACGGCAGCGCGTTGTTCTTCGCTGACCGAGCCACGCTTGACCGAGCACACCAGGCCGTAATCGTCACCGCCTACATAGTCCAGGCCGTTGGCGTCCATCGCTTCTTCCAGGAACGCATCGAGGAAAGCATCGATAGCCTGGTCATCCAGATCTTCCTTGAATTCCAGGTTCAGCTCGAAGCCCAATTCCTGAAACTCGTCGACACACAGCTTTTTGCGCAGACGACGGGAGCGGTTTGTGGCCATGAAACAATCCTCTTAGGTAATAACGCCGCGCAGTCTACCAGTTGTAGCTCACCTCGGCCACGACAGAGCGCCCTTCGCCCATGTTGCAGGCCAGGGCGAAGAAGCAGGATGCCACGTAGTATTTGTCGGTAAGGTTCTTCAGGTTGACGCTGGCTTTGACACCCCGCAGGCTGGCATCAAGGTGCTCCAGGTCATAACGCACGGCAGCGTCGTACAGTGTGTAGGACGGCACCTTGAAGGTATTCATGCTATCGCCATAGCTGAACCCGGTGTAACGCACGCCCACACCAATGCTAAGGCCTTGCAGCGGATCGAATGGCACGCTGTAGTCGGCCCACGCCGAAGCCAGCCGGGCGGGCACTTTGAACGGATGCTGGCCTTCGTCGCCGGCATTGCTCTTGGTGACCTCAACGTCGCTGTAGGACAGCGAGCCTGTCAATTTGAGCTGTTGGGCGACGGTGGTGATGGCTTCCAGTTCTACACCCCGTGAACGGGTCTCACCGGTCTGGATGCTGTAGCTGGTGTTCTGTGGGTCGGTCGTGGTTGCGTTCTGCTTGTGCAGGTCATAGACCGACAGGGTAATTTGCGTGTCGCTGCCGGGCGGCTGGTAGCGCACGCCGACCTCGTACTGCTTGGCGGTTTCCGGGTCGAACGGTTTGCTGCCGCGGGCTGGCGAGGTGCTCCCGCTGACAGGGTTGAATGACTCGGCATAGCTGATGTAAGGCGCCAACCCATTGTCGAACAGGTAGGCGAGGCCTGCCCGGCCCGTAAAGGCATCCCAGTTCTGGTCGGCGGTTTCCTGGCCTGTCCAGCGATCGGTGGTGCGGGTCCTGGCGTGGTCCTGGCGCCCGCCCAGTGTCAGCACCCACTGCTGGTACTTCAACTGGTCCTGGAAGTAGTAGCCCAACTGGCTGGTACGTTGCCGGGAATTGACCCAGGCGGTGTAGGCCGAGGTGTCCACGGGTGTGCCGTAGGCCGGGTCGAACACGTTGATGGGTGTGGCGTCGCCCCATTGTTCGTTACGTGTCGATTTGCTCCAGCTGTAGTCGACACCCAACAGTGCGGTGTGCGCCACGGGGCCTGTGGTGAAGCGAGCCTGCAACTGGTTGTCCAGCGCCAGGTGGTCACCGTAGGCGTGGCGGATCTGGTAGTTGCGGTTGATCGAGGCGTTCGGTACGCCATCGCTACCTGTGACCAGGCCGCTCACCCGGGCCAGGTAGTTCTCCTGATTGTCGTAGGTGCTGTACCGGGCGTTTTGGCGGAAGGTCCAGACCTCGTCGAAATCATGCCGGAACTCGTACCCCAGCGAGCTGCTTTCGACCTCTTCGAAATCGAACGCCGGCTCCCCGATAAAACGGTCCATTGGCACTCGGCCATACGGGCTGCTGCCATTGACAGCCGCCCACGGGATATTGCTCGGGGCCAGGGCCTTGTTCTTCTGGTAGGCCGCCAGCAGGGTCAGGCTGGTGGCGTCACTGGGTTTCCATGTGAGGCTGGGTGCAACGTAGCTGCGGTCGTCAGCAGTGTGGTCGTAAACACCATCGGCCTCGCGACCAAGGGCAACCAGGCGGTAGCTGAGCGTTTCGCTCAACGGGCCGCTGCTGTCGAAGGTCAACTGCCGGCGGTGGTCGCTGCCAAACGACACGCCGACCTCGCCGCGGGCATGGTCGGTGGGGCGCTTGGACACCGTATTGACCAACCCGCCAGGCTCGCTTTGGCCATACAGGATCGAGGACGGGCCTTTGAGGACTTCCACGCGCTCCAGGCCGTAGGGTTCCTCGGCGAACATGCCGAAAAAGCCCAGAGGGCGCAGGCGCAAGCCATCTTTGTAGGTGAAGGACACCGCATAACCGCGCAGGAAGATGTTGTCTGCAGCGTTGTTGGCGCCGCCGGAGTCGGAGCGCACGCCTGAGGTGTAGCGCAAGGCCTCATCCAGGCGTTGCACACCCATGTCGTCCAGGCGTTCGCGGGTTACCACCGAGACGGCCTGTGGCGTTTCCAGAAACGGGCTATCGGTCTTGGTGGCAGTGGTGCTGCGGCGGGCGATATAGCCGTCACCGGGGCCAAAGGGGTCATCCCGGTCGCTGTCAGCCTGAACACTGGTAGCGTCGAGCTCCAGCGCGCCGGCTGTGCCCGCCCGTGCAATCAGCCGATAACGTCCGGCAGCCGTCATAACCGCCTGCAAGCCGGTGCCCTCAAGCAGCAGTGCCAAGGCCTGGGCCACCGGGTAATGCTCTTTCAGGCCCGAGGTGTGCAGCCCCTGCGACAGTTGCGCGTCGACGGCAACCATGACGCCGGCCTGTTGGCCAAATTGCCCCAGTGCGTTGTCCAGAGGGCCGGCCGGGATATCGAACGCGCTGGCAGCACTGATTTCGGCCCTGGTTTGCGCTGCCATCAGTGGCGGTGTGACAGCGGCGAGGGTAATGCCGAGCAGCAAAGGGCGAATGGTAGCGGCAAGCGGGGTGGGGGGGCTGTACATCGAGACAATCCTTGACGGGTGGAGGTTGGCTTCACGCTGTGCATTCAGCGCCTTTCCCTTGTCTTGATGCGTGAGTGGGCAAAACCTGCCTGCAATGCAAAAAAAATTACGCAGGCAGCACGTTGGCCCAGTAGCCGAAAACCTTGTGTACCCGCACGGGCAGTACTTTGGTCAGCAAGTCCAGGCTTGCCTCCGGTTGATCAACGGAAAATGCACCGCTGACCAACAATGGCGCAATGGCCGGGTCACAGCGCAAAAAACCAGGGCGGTAACGGTCGAGTTCGGCCAGCAGCTCGCCAAGCGGCATGCGCTCGGCAAGCAACTGCCCGTGTACCCAGGCACTGGCAGCGGTGGTCAGGCGGGTGACAGGGCCGGCCTGGCCACTGCCGAATGCCTGCTGCCAGCCACCACTCAGTTCGAAGCGTTGCCCTTGAGCTTGCTCGATCATGGCGTCGCCGTGCAGCAACTGCACACGGGTACCGAGGGCGCCAGGCAAGCCATGGCTGATCATCAGGCGGGCGCCGCCCGCCGGTTGGATCAATGCCTCAGGTGTGGCCACGCGCACCGAGGCGGAGACACCCAGTTCCATCAGCACCCGGCCACTGTTGAGGGTGAGCAGCCTGCCGTTGGCAAGCGCTTCGCTGTCCAGGGAGGTGCGCGTATCCAGCTTCAGGTCCAGATCCTCACCCAGGGCCCAGCTGCGTCGTTCCCCCGTGCCGGTTGCATAGTCGCTGAACACGCTCGGCAGCAGGCTGCGTTGGCGTATCCCCTGGCCTGTGGCGAGTACCACGGCAACCCCGGCAAAGCCTTTGAGTACTCCGCGTCGTGGCAGGTGGGTGCGTGCGCTCAGCAACTGCCGTGCGTCGGGTGCGGTCAGCGCATGGGTGCCTTCCCGCAGGCCTTGGCCTATACCGTTCAGGCGTTGCCAGGCCCGCTCGTGCTCGGCGCTTTCCTGGCGCCACTGCTGGCAGGCAATACGTTCGGCCTGGCTGCTCAAGCCGGATTGCAGGCGTACCATCCACAGCATGGCTTGTTCCACCACCTTGGGGTCAAGCACCTGGGCATCACTGCAAGACGGCGTACTCATGGCCCGTACACGGCAGCGTAGCAATGCCGATAAGCCTTGAGCATGGCCTTCTGTACGACATTGGTGGTCAGCCCGAGGTGTTCGGCAATTTGCGGATAGGTCCAGCCGTCGAGTTGCGACAGCAGGAAAATTTCACGCACTTTGCTACCGAGGCCGTCCAGCACCTGGCCCACGGCATCCAGCGCCTCCAGCACCAGCAGGCGGGTTTCTTCGTCGGGCTGATGCTGTGGTTCCAGCAAGGCCAGGCTGTTCAAATAGGCCCGTTCCAGTGCTTGCCTTCGAAAGTGCTGGATACATAGCCGGTTGGCCACTGTCCCCAGGTAGGCCCTTGGCTCGCGCAGCAGTGAGGGCATTTCGCTGCGCAGCAGCCTGACAAAGGTATCCTGTGCCATGTCCAGAGCCTGGTCACGGTTGCCCAGTTTTCGCCGGAGCATGCTCACCACCCAGCCATGGTGCTGGACATAGAGCTCGCCGATGTCGTGCGGGCTTGGCATGTGCTGGGGCTCTCTGGGCATGGATTGAAAGTGCCAGCATGCTAATGCTTCTCATTAGAAAATCAACCCACTTCATGCTCCTGTTCCAACGGGTGTGCGCTCATCCGGCTGTGCCGCTCACGCCAAGCTCCTTGGCCAGGGCCTTTTCCACCCGACACATGTGCCGCGCCAGTGCCTGGCGCCGCAGGCGCAACTGGTCGGTAGGCATGCCACTGGCCTCCAGCGCCTCGCAGGCCGCCATCAGGTCGGGGGCTTCCAGCATGCGCGCAGCGCTTAGCACCTTGTGCGCCTGCTCGGCTATGGCGCCGCGGTCATGCTCCGGATGCAACGCCATCAGGCTGGCCAGGTCGGCCTGCAGGCTATGCTGCAAGGCCTGCAGGAAGCGCTGGCGGTCGGCGGGGTCATGCCCGACCACGGCAGCCAGGCCGTCCAGGTGGTACAGCTTGCGCCGGGGCTTTTGCTGGCGGCGCGGGCGAATGCTCGCCAGGCGCTGGCTGAGGGTGCCGAGGCTGATGGGCTTGAGCAGGCAGTCGTCCATGCCGGCGCTCAGGCACTGGCGGCGCACTTCTGGCTGTGCGTTGGCGGTGTAGCCGAGAATGGTGCAGCGCAGCCGCTTGCCATGGCGCTCTTCGGTGCGCACGGCAGTTGCCAGTTGGTAACCGTTCATGTGCGGCATGTTGCAGTCGAGCACCACCACATCGAAGTCGCCTGCGCGCCAGGTGGCCAGGCCCTCGCGGCCGTCGCGGGCGCTGGCGTGTGCCAGGCCCAGGTACCCGAGCTGCTGCGCCATCAGTTGCAGGTTGGCCGGGTGATCGTCGATCACCAGCACGTTAAGCCGCGGGTCGGGTACATCGAGGTGTTCGAGCAGCGGCGCTGGCAGCGTGGCGGCATCAATCCGTTGCAGCGGCATCTTCAGGCGCACCTGGGTGCCTACATCTTCCAGGCTCTTGATGGTCAGGCTGCCGCCCATCATTTCGCACAGGCTGCGGCAGATGGCCAGGCCCAGCCCGGTACCCGCACGGGCGCCCTGGCTATGCGGGTTGGCCTGGATAAACGGATTGAACAGGCGTTGCAAATCATCGGCATGAATGCCGATGCCACTGTCGCGTACTTCCAGTTCCAGCACTGCGGGCGTGGTATTGCCGTCATCCAGCAGGCCAACGCAGATGCGCACCTGGCCATGCTCGGTGAATTTGATGGCGTTGCTCACCAGGTTGGACAACACCTGTTTGAAACGCAGGGGGTCGAGCAGTGCATGACAGCGCGCGGCGGGAGTGATGATCACCTCCAGGGCGAGCCCCTTCTGCCGCGCTTGCCCTTCGAAAATGCGCCCCACCGATTCGACCAGGGCTGCGAGGTCGACGGCCTCCGGGGCCAGGGACAAGTGGCCGGACTCGATGCGCGCGATGTCGAGAATATCGCCGATCAGGCCCAGCAGGTCCTTGGCTGAATGGTGGGCCAGTTCCAGTGCGCTGCGGTCCACCCGGCCCTGGTCGGCGCGCTTCACCGCCAGTTCGAGCATGCCTATCACGGCAATCAGCAGTGCTTTTGGTAGAAAATGCTATCATCCCGTATCTGCGAAGGATCAGCGCACCTATGAGCACCGTAACCCCTCTGCCTCGGGCCTTTTCAGAGGTCTTTCAAGGCGACGACAGGATCAACGTATACAGCTACATCCGCTTTTCATCCAAGGCCCAGAAGCTTGGATTCAGCGAGATGAGGCAGATCGACCAGCTCAATCGTTTTTTCGAGCAATACCCACAGGCTCGACAGGTTGAGCGGTATGAAGACCTTGGCGTCTCCGCTTTCAAGGGCAAAAACCTAAAATCCGGCCAGTTGGCCCGGTTTGTGGAAAGGATCAAGGCCAAAGAGATCCTACCTAATGCCCTTTTGCTGGTCGAATCCTTCGACCGAATCAGCCGAATGGGCGGCTATGACGCCCTTGAACTGATAATTTCCATCATCCAGGCCGACTGCGCCATTTACACACTTTTTGATAATCGCCTTTATTCTCGCCGCAAAACCGACAGCAGCGCCGACATAAGCCTGATCCAAAATATTCTTGAACGGGCTAATGACGAAAGCCGGTCAAAATCAGATCGTATCTCGGATGCCAAGGCAAGAAATCTATTGAAGGGTGAAAACGGCGGAATCATAACCAAGCGTTGCCCGTTCTGGATCAGCTTTGCAGACGGAAAATTCGTCTTGAATGAGCACGCTCGGGCCATCACCCGTGCCGTTGAGCTTTGCTTTGACATGGGATTCCAAGCAATTGCAAAAACGTTGAACGACGAGATCCATCCGAAAAAATACACAGAAAGCATCGTTGGTAAATTTTTACGCCAGCCAGCAATCTATGGTTCGTTTATTGCGATGGAATGGGACGAGTCAGGTAAGCCGGTGCAGTTGAAGAAAGAAATTAAAGGCTATTACCCTGCTGTCATCACAGAAGCAGAATTTCATAGAGTTAGCGTTAAGCTCCAAGAAAGACAAGATCCGAAACTGGCAGGACGAAAGGCGGCAGAGTTTAGAAATATTCTACGAGGATTGGTTTACTGCGTTTGCGGATCTGGCTTTCGCTATCACGCTCAGAAAAGTGGCTATGTTGATCTTGTCTGCTCCGCATCACTTACTGGACGATGCTCAGCAGCAAAGCCCGGAAAAGGCGTTAGATACCGCTATGCACGATTAGAGGAGATCTTTCTGGCCTATCAGGCTAAAATTCCTTTTCACAGAATTATTGCGAAAACAGAAGATATTCAAGCACTGGAAAAAGCCCATGGTGAAATTTCAGGCTTATTGATCCAAAAAGAAAAAGCGCTGGCTAACAATTTTTCAATCTTAGAAAAAGCATCGGAAAGTGCACAAAAATACGTTCTAACCAGAATCGAAGAAGTGAGCCAAGAACTCGACCAGATTAAAGCCAAAGAACAGGAAATCAGCCACAGAATTAGCACTCTACACCTTGCGAGCAAATCGACTATTAATGTCATGGGGATTTATAAACTCCTACTGACCGAACATGGTCGAATGAGAGTGAATAATTTCCTCCAAGGCCAATCCGTAAAGTTAATAGTCATCCCAATTCAGAAAAAATATTTCTACATAGATATCTTTCTTGGTGATGAGCACGTTGATCGAGTCTACGTAACCCCAGATGGATACACGGCGGAAAATAAGCCAAGCGCCTAAATCGTTATCCAGCCCTAAAACGCACCCAAGCAAGCTTGGGCACCTTTTAGGGCTTCGCTCAGAAGCAAAGCAGCACGGACATATCCGTGCAGGCTGGACAAATCCAGCCCAAAGCAAAACCTGACAAGTCAGGTTCAGCCGAACAAGTCCGGCTAAAAGCAAAAACAGACCGAGATCCATTTTTGGAATGTTAAACTGATTAAGTCCGCATAAGGTTAACCCGTTGGGCTTACCACCACACTTAACTTCGTTAAGACGCTTCGCTTGCGGTAGTAAGCACGGGTTCCTTGCCGGAATGGCAGAAGCAAAAGCAGCGCGGACTCCAAAATTAACCATCAACATGAGGATAAAATGAATGGCAAAAAAATAACTTCAATGATTTTCAAAACACTGAACTATACAAACGAGATCAAAAAGAAATCCACTAACGGGCATGGTGGCCGTCGCCAGTTGTTCAAAAGTTTGCGCCATTCTCTGCGCATACCAGCAAGCCAGCCCAAGAAGCTGGAATGGTTCGATGAACAATCCCACTTAAATCTAATCTGGCTACCAGAAACCGGAACGATAAAACTCGACGATTATCCGAAGGAAAAGAGGGAAGAGCTTCTTGCCAAAATAACCGATGAGGCGGAAGCGCCCACACTGGTTAAGAACGGCAGGGCCGAATTGTTGGAGGCGCGCACCAAGCTAAAAAACAAAGTCAAGAATGCCAGTAAAAAAGAAACTGACGAAGGTAGCATCCTTGCCTTTCAGAACATACTGAATGTGTCAGGCATTGCAGATACTGAACAGCTTTTATCCGACCTTGATCAGTTCGACATTAAGCGCAAAGGCCAGAAACTCGATACTGCAAGGCAGTTTCTCGAATGCCACAATGAGATAGAGCGAGGCCCGAAACCACTAATCAAGAAAAATCAGGCCGTTATTCAAGAAGCATTTTTTAAATTTCCATCCAAAAATGAAGTTTCTGGAATAAGTGCAGAGAAGCGAATAAGCCTAATCAAAGATTTTTATGAAGTGGTCTTTCCAGAATACCCCATCCATTTTGTGGTATTGCATGGCGATGAGGACGCTGATCTAAAAGACCATAGCGACCATCCCCACATTTTTATATCAACAAAAAGCAGCAAGACCGGACGATATGATTTGCGTGAAATGCAGATCAAAAAAGTAAACGCCTACATTAAAAAGCACAGGCCAGAAACAACACCGATCAGCGAAAAACCTGATTTTTTAGAGTCGCAATTATTGTTTGGGTATTTACAGGATATGTTTTATGTTTTCACAAACAATAGGCTTTTGAAAGACACACCATACACTGCAAAGAAAAACGAAAAGACAGAAAGCCATATGAAGCAACTGCGCTACATTAATAGCGAGGTAAGAAAGCCTAAATCAGAGCGCGAATTTAGCCTTTATCAGCAGGTGAAAGAGAAAAGAGATCACGCATCCCAGGATCTGAATCAAGCCCAGAAGCAAGCCGCCGAGGCTAAGGACTACACCCAAAAAGCCAAGCAATATGTGTCTGTCCAGCTTTCCAAGGCGGAGCAGGCGAAGACAGACGCCAAAGATGCCATAGAGCGTCAGAGGCTTGCAGAACAGGCCACAGCCGAAGAATACGAACAAGCGGAAGCTTATCGCCGTAGATCTGCCATTAGTCAGCAGACTATCGTCAATAACAATACAGAATCTGCCCGTATACGTGCAGAAATCGCCAAAGACCAAGCCACATTAGAACTGTTCAGAACGAATTTATCGGCTCTGATTGATGGCGTTGTTGGATGGATTGGGGAGCTATTCGCAGAGAGACGCCAAGAGATCCAAGACAAGTTTTTGAAACAAGCTCGAAGCGCATTTGAGAGAGTTGCAGCTAATGATAAAACTAAGGAGAGAAAATATACCAAGGCTGCTGAAACTGAGGTCGATAATCAGCTAACAGTATTGGATAAATATCAAGAGCTTTTCCCTAATATCCCCAAGGCCCACGAAGTTAAGAAAATGATAATCAAACCAAAATAATCGAAGTGATATAAAAACAAACCCCTTAAGGAAGGTCTGAAAAAGACTTCCTGAATCTGGTGAAATACGCCGATCCCGCCAGCCGAGTTTTTCCATGAAGCAGATGACCTTCGCCGACGCCGAGTACGCCGGCAAGCGCAAGCAGACCCGTAAGGAATTGTTCCTGATCGAGATGGATCAGGTGGTGCCGTGGAAGGGATTGATTGCCCTGATCGAGCCACACTACCCAAAGGGTGAAGGTGGTCGTCCAGCCTATCCGCTGATGGCCATGTTACGTATCCATCTGATGCAGAACTGGTTCGGCTACAGCGACCCGGCCATGGAAGAAGCGCTCTACGAGACGACCATCCTGCGTCAGTTCGCCGGGCTGAGCCTCGAGCGTATTCCCGACGAAACCACCATCCTCAAGTTCCGTCGCTTGCTGGAGAAACATGAGCTGGCAGCCGGCATCCTCGGCGTAATCAATGGCTACCTGGGGGATCGCGGCCTGTCGCTGCGCCAGGGCACTATCGTCGATGCCACACTGATCCACGCGCCCAGCTCGACCAAGAACCAGGACGGCAAGCGCGACCCGGAAATGCACCAGAGCAAGAAAGGGAACCAGTATTACTTTGGCATGAAGGCGCACATCGGCGTGGATGATGAGTCGGGGCTGGTACACAGCGTGGTAGGCACGGCAGCCAACGTGGCGGATATCACCCAGGTCGACAAACTGCTGCACGGTGACGAGAACGTCGTCTGCGCCGATGCCGGCTACACCGGCGTCGAAAAGCGCCCCGAACATGCTGGCCGCGAAGTGATCTGGCAGGTCGCAGCACGCCGCAGCACCTACAAGAAGCTCGATAAACGCAGCGCCCTGTACAAAGCCAAGCGCAAGATCGAGAAGGCCAAGGCACAAGTGCGAGCGAAGGTCGAGCACCCGTTTCGAGTGATCAAGCGCCAGTTCGGTTACGTGAAGGTGCGCTTCCGTGGCCTGGCCAAGAACACCGCTCAGCTGGTGACGCTGTTCGCGCTGTCGAACCTATGGATGGCGCGCCGACATTTGCTGACTACCGCAGGAAAGGTGCACCTGTAATGCGGAAAATGGCTGCTGCGAGGTGCTCGCGGCGGCCAAAAACGGAGAACTGAGCGGGTTACCTGGTCGAATTTGATCGACGGCCCGCTTTCAAAAGCAGCGAGGGCTGAAGTCGACCGGAAATACAGGGCTACTTCAGACCTTCCTTAAAATTTGCACTTTAAGGGGTAAATGTTAGTTTATATAAAGGAGTAGAGATTATGCGCCGCCAAGCCATTTAATTTCTACATTATCAGTTTGCTAATTCAGTTTAACATTTAAGAATTAAGTTGCAAGGATAAAACATAATCTTCTCCTAAAAATAATAAAAATTTTAGAGGAGAATATGCGTGATACACAAACAGCCCTTGAGCTTTACAAGTCAAAACTTCCACCCAAGCCATACCATACGAATAATTATACCTTCGGCAAACAGGTAGGCTCTTTAAAATCAGCCCTTAAATCTACCTATCTACAACCAAACTCACTAACACATAAGTATTTCATTATTCTGGATTTAGACAATGATACCAGTGTGCTGGACTGGACAGATAAAGGCTTACCACCGCCACATCTAATTGTTAGAAACTTGGATAATGGTCGTTCACATATGACTTACATTTTAAATACATCCGTCAAAATAGACGTAAGCGGGCGTTTAAAGCCTCTCAAATACTGTTCTGACGTGGAGCACGGCCTTGCTGTCAGAGTTGGCGCAGACATGAATTATAACGGCTTGCTGACCAAGAATCCGTTTAACTCATCTGCCTTTAAGGTTCTATCGTTTGCTGATCAACCTTATGACCTGGACTACCTTAACGAATTTGTAGATAAAGAACTCGTCAAAAAACAACGTGAAGCCAAAAAGAAGAAAAACATAGAGGATGGTTTTGCATCTGGTAGAAACTGCACTCTGTTCGACAATCTGCGAGTCTGGGCATATAACAATTGGCAGCACCATCACCCCGCAGAACTGCAATCGGTGATCCATGAGCAAGCGGAACAGTTTAACAACTTTGAGTGCCAGTTAGGGCGCAGGGAGGTCGATACCATTGCAGATAGCGTCTATCGTTTTATAAGTCGTAATTTCTCCATGGAAAGGCTTAATGAGTTGAAAAGCGAGAGAGCCAAGCAGTCAAGACAAAAAAGTAAAGGTAATGTGATTTACACAGGTGAAAAGCCATGGGAGGCAGATGGCGTATCATCCTCGACCTACTATTACAGAAAGACAAATGGTGTTGATGCCGAGCGCCAGATTATTTCTAAGACGAAACCTTGGGAGAAATTAGGCATAGGAAGAACAAAGTGGTATGAGCTTGGCAAGCCGGACATGATTTAGTCGCGGACAAAAGTTGGAATTTAACTATATCAGGGATAATAGCCCCGTAGGGGGAGTATCTTGGCGAGGATTTGTTCCAGTTTACATATAAATTTCGGAAAATAAAAAACCGCCCATCCAAGGCGGTCATTTATCAATTTTTTTATGTTCCGGTTCCGCCATTAGCGTTCTCTCTGACGAAATCCAAACTAATTACTCCGCTTCCATTACTACCGCAGTTTGTCGATACATCGGATATCTTATAATCTTCATTATATTTTACGTTGCCGTCGATTACGCTATCCCAACCAACCGCTTTCTGAGCTTTAACAATATTTGCGCAGACTTCGCCTCTCGGGATGTTTGTGTAGGTTACAGTGAATCCACTGGGGGTTTGTCCTGAAATAGTTACCTTTCCACCGAATACGTTCTGAACATCAGTGCTGCCCTTGGTTGTTTTTAAGCTGCTTGGATAAATTCCAAGGTTCATTGCTAATGTATTTCCGCCAGATGTCAATTGTGCAGTATCTTCCGATGCAAATAGCTGTTCGGTTTGGGCGAAAATTGTTGATAGTTCCTTGTTGACAGTAGAAGCGTTGCTTGAATTTCGTGACTGGGAATAAAGTGCGAAAACACCAGCTACTACTGCCGCAAAAATTGCGAACCAGATTAATGCCTCAATTAAAGTTAGACCTGCAAGGTTTTTCTTGTTTTGTATCATTGTTGTGATTTTCTGTTATATATAACATGCTATCACTTATTTTTATAAAATTGCTTGCCATTGAAGATAGAAATGCTAACCTGAATGTAGCTTGTGTTTTTTGTTGTTATTAAACTGATAGCTAAAACCGCCGAAAGGCGGTTTATTTTGATGTAAGGTGATCAGGTTAATTACCTTTAATGTAGTCCATTAGTTGTCTTGGAACAATGATCTCCTTGTTTAGAAAGCCAATCAATTCCTGCCCTCCCATCCTGTTCCCCAAATCATAATCCTTATTTCCTTGATACTTTAATGAGTCCATTGCAAATGATAGGCCGTGCTTTTCCCCTATAAGTGAGACGTGCCCGCCGACAAGAAATGCCATTGTTTTTATATCGTCACCATAGCCTTCGATTTTAAATGCCTGCATTGCACCGGAAAAAACTCCGACAAAGTAGCCTCTTACGAAAGGGCTATGAAACAACTCATCAAATCCGGGTGTGCCTCCAACAGCCTTTAGTTGCAAGTCAATGATAAATGATCCAGTTTCAATCGCTGTTTTTTTGACATCATCCGCTTCATTTTTCTTTTTTCCGAATTTCCAAAATGCCATTTTTATTCATCCTAATACGTCCATAGTGGCATAATCATACTCTTTCGCTACAACACCGTGAATGCCATACACGTTGGAAAACTTTTTCTACGAATATGCCCTATGATTGCATTCATCGGCGTGCGGATTTCATGGCTGATGGTGGCCAGGAAGGTGCTTTTTGCACGGTTGGCATCGTCGGCCTGCTGCTTGGCCTGACGCAACTCCAGGACCAACTGGCGACGCTCGCTGATGTTGATCCAGCCGCCGATGATGCCTTGCACCTCGCCTAGCGAGTCGCGGTACGGCAGTATCCAGTGATAGATGGTCATTTCGCGGCCCTTGATCCGCAGTGGCCGATCCATGATCAACGGTGAGCCGGCGGCCATCACCTTCAGGTAGTCAGCCTGGATCTGCCGGGTCTGCTCGCTGTCGGCAAACAGGCTGCCGTCCAGCTGTTTGCCGATGACTTCGTCGGAGCGGGCCTGCACGGCTTCCAGATAGCTGTAGTTGCAGCTTTGCAGGCAGCCTTCGCGGTCACGCACGTACATGGGGTGGGGCGTGCCGTTGAGCAGGGCGCGCATGAACGCCAGTTGGTCGTTCAATGCACGCTCGGCGCGTTGGCGCTGGCGGATCTGCAGGCGCAGGCGGGCGTTCCAGAGCAAGGCCAACAGCAGGAGCGCGACCATGCCCAGCACCACCTGCAGCGCAAGCCGGCTGTAGCCTTTGCCGTTGCCATCATCGTGCTGCCCGAAGCCACGCCAACGGTTGTTGATGACCCCCAGCTCGCAAGGTAAACCTTTTCTAATAAAAGAAGGTCGCCAACGGTGCGGGGACTTGTACCCGTGCCGGTGGGACCGGATCGCTTAGGAAAAGCGGCGACGTGTAGTCATTGGTGATGAGAAATTCTTTTAAAATCATATACTTGTACCAATATGTGTGGCCTTTAAATATCATGTTGATGGCTACTAGCTACCATTTGACATCGTTAGCTTGTATATTTCACTTGACATGCCGAATGGGTCGGCGTGGGGTAGGTAGGGAATAACCTTATGAAACAGAACGTTATGGCATTGGTAGTGGCTTTAGGGATGATTGGTTTGGCTGGATGTGCTGAACTGCAGCAGATCACAGGCACCCCACAAGCAGCACCGCAAGCCGTACAACAGGAAAACGTGGCTGTGAACACGACCAGTCAGGCCCAAGCAGTTCCCCAGCAGCAAGCACAAGAAAGCTCTTTCCTGAGCGATATGATCAAGACCGCCAAAGATACTTTGGGTAGTGAAGCGAAAAGTGCCGTGCAGAGCACAATTCGTAGTGCCGGTAGCTCGATCCGCAACTGATAACCTCCATGCCGCTCGAAGGATTCCCTTGTGGGCGGCTTTGTCTGAGATAAACAATGAATCTGAAATATGCGGTGGGATTGGCATGCCTACTGAGTATCGGTGCAGCCGTTGCGGCTCCATTGACGTTTGAAGAGAAGGAATTACCGGCAGACCGGACCAGCATGGAGTATGGGCCTCAGATTAACCACTTTTCTGAGAAGGTTTTGGGGCACAAGTGGGTGTCCGACAAGGGCTATGGATTTGTGTTCTATGAAAAAGAGAATCTTCATAGGCATGACCAATACGCAGAACGCTACATTAAGGACGGATATTTCTTCGAGATACACAAATATCTCTACCGGCAAAAAATTAAAGAATATGGGAGTGGCCTGTTTGCTAGGCAGAGCACTCGCGTAGGATTTATTGAATTTACTGATACTGGAGATCAGCGGCTCTATTTCCGGTTGATTGACGATAATACCTTGGAATACGTTGTTGCGGCCAATACGAGATCCACTCAGTCTCGGCTGATTTTGAAACGAGTGGAGGAGTTTCCTGAGAATCCCAACCCTGTGCGACTTAAAAGTGCAAAGGAACGCGGTACAATTTACTGACATAAGGATGAGTGTATGAAGTTCAAGCATACGCTGGGCTTGGTACTGGCTTTGGGGATTGGTTCGGCGGTTGCTGCACCATTGACGTATGAGTTGAAAGACCTACCAGATGACCGTAGCAGTATGGAGTACGGTGCTCAGATAAATGCCTTTACCTCAAAAGTTCTAGGGCACAAGTGGGTGTCTGATACTGGCATGGGATTTGAGTTTCACGAATCGGTTAACCCCTTCCGTAATCAGCCCAATACGCCACGATTTTACACCGATGCGTATATGTTCTCAATTCATAGGTTCATGTGGCGAAGCAAGCAGATGAACTATGGTGATTCGCTTGTTGCGAGAGAGAGCCGCCGTGTTGGGTTTATTGAATTTACTGACGGAAATCCCGTGCACCTGAATTTTCGTCTGATTGACGATAAGACATTGGAGTATGTCGTTTATGAGGATGCAGACAAAACGAAATACCAATTCATCCTTAAGCGGGTCGATGAGTTCCCTGAGAACCCAAAACCAGTACATCTAAAGAGTGCCAGCGAAAGCGGCGTGATTTATTGAGGATGAGCTATGAGTAAAAGAAAATATTTCGATTGTATAAGGGCAGTTGTCCGAGATAAGACCACTACGTCTCACACCAGCGGCTCTGTAACGGCAACTGGTAGTGGAAAAAATGTTTCGGTCAGTAACAACATTAGGACGAACATCAAGCAAGATGTTTTGCTTGAGTTTCCTGATGGGGAAATTGTTAAAACGGTGCTGATTAACGAAAGTATTGACGCTCCGATAGGTCATGCGATATCTATCGCATTCGTTAAGGGAGAACCTATTGCGTATCAGGTGAATCGTAATGGGGAAATTCATGCTCTTGGATATGCCAGACAACAAAGCACCCTGACTGGGCAGGAATTTATGCTGCTGATTGCACCAGTTGCAGGGACATTGTTTGGTATTAGTTCTACCTTTGTGCCTGATAAATACTATGAAAATGGGGAGATGAAAGAGCACCACGCCGGTCAGTTTGTGGCAGGGCTTGGATTAGCAGCTACGGCATTGAGCATGTGGGTGATGAAAAGTTGGATTCCATATTTCTTTGGCACGGCTGTAGCTGGTGTTGCCACTGCGATCTCTGCAATGATTCACTATGCACGAGAGAATCAGGGCCGCAAGCGGCTGCTGAATGATGTGAAAAGGGAATTTGATGCTATGGATGTTAATGCGTGATGAAAAAAGACCACCACTCGGTGGTTTTTTCTCATTAGGAAAACTAGTTTAGAGATATCTGTATAATTCATATTTCGAGGCAATTCCGAAGAACGGCTTTGATGTATATATCCTCTCTCGCTGTTTATGTTTAGGTTGTTTGGTGGAGGCTCATAATAAAGTATCACGCAACAAGATGAATGAAAGTGGAAGCATTAATGCCCATATGTTTACGAGAGAAAATATTCGGCTTCATATTCTTAAGAGCGGAACGAAGGTTAGCCGTGTTGTTCCATGTACCAATAGAGGAAGCTGACGACAAGGGCCATTACTATTGATAAGGAAAGCAGGGTTTCAAATAGGGTTGAACCTTTTTGTTTTCTCTTGATTGTCATGTAAATATCTATTGTTCTTGTTTTTATTATTACATAAAAGATAAAATATAAAAGAGTGCTTGCGAAAAAAATGACAGCATTAGGTTTGGGGATATAACCTTGAACCTATGGCTGTTTGATTTGAAGGGTGGTGGGGTGTTTATACTTTGTGAGAGTATAATGTGTATCCGCGAAGCGAAAAAATAGCTTCGAGGATATAAGTATGTAACGTGGGGCGTTACATTGTTTGAGTTTAGTGAGGTCGCATTTCTTCGATAATGCGTTTTTTGTATTCGTCTGCATCATCTTCAATTTTTCGTTTTGCATCGCCCCATAAGTCTTTGTATGTGTGTCTATGCCTTGGCACAATAAGCATTACAATATCGTCTAGATTCTGCTGTTTTACCTTGTTATTCGATCTTCCAAACTCTTTTACCAATACATCATTAGAGATGGATTTATAGCCAGAAAATGCCGCAATGAGTTTTTTGGCGAGGCTTGATGTTAGCCTTAAGTTAGGGTATTCCTCAATTTCTATTATTTTTAGGAAGTTGACTAAAAATCTTTGACGCTCTCGTCGTTTGAAACCACCAACCATGCCGCCTATCTTTCCCGCTACTTCTGCTTTTTTCATATATTCTCCTATGCTGTTTTAAATACAAATAGCATAGGTTTAAAATAAGTCAATGCTTCAGGGATATATCTTCGAAGTATTACGCTAGCTTTTGGCGAGCCGCCAATCGGAGGCAGGGTTTTGAAATTTTCAATTTTTTACGTGACCTATCCCCCACGTTCAATCCTGAAATTAAAATTGGAGAGATTTTTGAAAGTATGGTTTGATTTTTTAGTCGGGGTTAATTGCAAATATCAACTAAGTAAAATGCGATAGAGTTGCACCCTAAATTCAAATAAGGTTGAACGATAAAAATATTTTCGTTTTGCTATTGACAACGTTTTTTGCCGTAATTAAGCCATAAAGTGATGGTCGGAAAAATCGAGTTATAAGTAATTTTATATAAAGTTGTAAAAAATTTTCAAGATTTTTTTTGAAAATAGCATTTTAATGCTTGCGGGTCGATGGGGTTGGTTTTTATCGAAAATGACCTGCTTTGGGTTTATGACAAAAATACAGGTTTTTGGAAGATTGAAGTGGGCTGCTGTGGTGGGTTGTCCTATGGGATTTGATATGTATGTATACATACATATAGCTTCGGGGATATATCTCCAAACCTATGTAGGCTATTCGGCAGTGTCGTGCGAAATTAAGGCGTTAGGGCGTGTCTTTAACTTTGGGCGAGGATTTGTATCGCTCAAGCGAGAACGGCCCCGTTTGACCCGTTTCCGTGAGTGATACGGCTATTGAGGTGTCGGTGGGTATGTACGTGGGTGTATATAGGGAGGAATGGGAGGAAAGGAGGGAAGGGAGGAAGAAGAAACACCCTCACCGGGTGCTATTATCTGATATAGGCTTTTGTCTCACCACTATAATGCTAACTTCGATTTTGTAGTCTGTACCAAGTTGCTCTACTAATTCCCAGTACATCCCAAGGTCTGCCATTTGCAGTAGTTGTTGCAGGTCTTCCACCTTTCTTACCTCTGAAAGACTGCATTTCGCTTGTATGGGTTCTGGCGACATAATCGTCAAAGGTGCCTCTGGTAAAGTTTCGATGCGTCCACTTCGCTACGCTCTTGGCTGTGTGTTTTACTTCGGAAATATCCAAGGGTGTGGAGAAATTGACGTTGTAGCCTATGGCTCTGTCAAGACAAGCATTGAGCCATTGGTTGTAGTCGGGCCACCCTTGGCGGATGGCTTTGTATGCCCACGCTCTTAACTCATCGAAAAGCATACAGTTACGACCAAGACCATAGTCCTCTACGGGCTTCTCTTTGGCCTTTTCAGGGGTGAGATCGATGTAGTCGGCAAGATCGTCCAGCGTGTATGGGGTGGATTCCCATTCTTGGACGATCCAATGTGAGTTGATCGGGTTCTTGCAGATCAGGCCGGAGTAGCCTCTGTCTGCTCCCAGAAGGTTACGCAATGCTGCTTCGATGGCTGCAGCGTAGCGTAAAGGGGGTAACCGCTCCATAAACCCCGTCCTGGCGGACGGGTTTTTTCAGGAAGCAGAGGCAGAAGCTGGCGAGCTGTTCCACGGCAGCAGCGCTTCGTAATCCTCGACGCTACTGGCAGTCGGCAGGCGTTCAAGGATGTGGCGCAACCAGGCGTAAGGCTCTTGCCCGTTGGCTTTGGCAGTTTCGATCAGGCTGTAGATCTGCGCGCTGGCGGTAGCGCCTTTCGGCGTGTCGCTGAACAGCCAGTTCTTGCGGCCGATGACGAAGGGACGGATGGCGTTCTCGGCGCGGTTGTTGTCGATCGGTAGATGCCCGCCTTCGATGTAGCGCACCAGCCTGCTCCAGTTTCTGGCCAAGTAGTTTACCGCCTTGCCCAGGGCCGTCTGCCCAGCGACCTGCGGCTGGGTTTTGTCCAGCCAGGCCTTGAGTTGGTCGATCAGGGGCTGGCTGCGTTGCTGGCGGACGTCGAGGCGTTCGCTATGGTCAGCGTCCTTCAGGTCACGCTCGATGCCGTAGAGCTTGTTGATCAGGCTCAGCGCCACGTCGGCACGCCCAGTCTTGCCCTTGGGCTGCACCTTTTGGGCTTCGACGAACTTGCGTCGCGCATGCGCCCAGCAGCCCAGGCGTTCGATGCCGTCGCGTGCAGCCACGGCGTTGTAGCCGGCGTAGTCGTCGGTCATCAGGTAGCCGCGGTAGCCATCGAGCAGGCGTAGCGGCACCTCCTGCGCGCGGCTGGCTGTGTAGTCGAAAAGGATCACCGGCTTGTCCGGCGGCCCACCGCTTTGCACCCACATCCAGGATTGTGCCGAGGGGTCGCGCCCCGGTTCATGCAGCACCTGCAAGCGCGTTTCGTCGCAGTGCAGCACGGGGTAGTCCAGCAGCTTGTCGCGCATCAGGTTGAGCAGCGGTTGCAGTTGCTCGCCACTTTGGATCACCCAACGCGCCAGGGTCTGCCGTGGGATGTCGACGCCGTGGCGGCTGAGCATCTTTTCGAAGCGGTACAGCGGAATGCCGTCGGCGTACTTGGTGGTCAGCAGCATCGCCAGCACGCTGGGGCTGGCCAGGCTCTTCTCGATCAGTTGTGCCGGTTTATCGGCGGTGACCGGCGCGGTTTCACAGGCCTTGCAGGCATAGGTCTTGCGGATGTGGCGGATGACCCGCACCTGCATCGGGATGATCTCCAGCTGCTCGCTGGTCTCCTCGCCGATCACCTGCTTGCAGGAACCGCAGGCGCAGGTGCGCTCGTGCTCGGGCAGCTCATGGATGACCTCCATACGCGGCAGGTTGGCCGGCAGCGGCTTGCGTTTGCCACGGCGCTTGACCGGCGCAACGACTTCTTTGGCTTCGGCTTCGGCTTCGCTTGGCGCAGCGGCCGCTTCGATCAGCTCTTCGACCTCGTTGAACATGGCCAACTGCGGCGAGTCGGCGTCTTCAGGGCTGCGCTCGGACTTGGGCGAGAACAGCTTGTGGCGCAGCAAGGCGTTCTCTTCCTGCAACTGCAGAATCAGAGCCTTGAGCAGGACGGGATCGTCGGGAAGGTTGTCGGCGCCAAATTTCATGGCGCCGGATTATACCGGCTCAGGCCACGTAACGCGGCGTCAGAACCTGATGCGGACGGTTACGCCACAGGTCGATACCGTCGAGCAGCCAGTTCAGTTCGTCGACCGTCAGTTCGATGGCTTCGTCACCGGCATCGGGTTTGGTCTTGAAACGCTCGGCTTCCAGTCGCTTGAGCCACAGGCAGAAGCCATTGCGCTCCCAGTAGAGAATCTTGACCTGGCTGCGCGTGCGATTGAGGAACACGAACAGCACCGGGTTGAACACCTCCACCTTGATGTCCAGCTCGACCAGCGCGGCCAGTCCATTGATGGATTTGCGGAAGTCGACGGGCTTTGGGTAGAGATAGACCTTCTGCACTTTGGCGTCGGGACGCATCATGACGGAACTCCACGGGAAAATAGGGAGCCCAGCATCCGGGATACGGAGAGGTCAGTTGAATATGGGGTCTATGGAGCGCATACTAAAGGGGCTGTTTTAGCGTCGATTGCGGTTCGGATAGGGGTTTGTAGCAGGTAGAGCAAATGGGCGTGCCCATTGGCTGGATTTCGAGCGATTAGGTTAGGTGCTGGTGCTCCAACGTCATCCCAATGCATTCCGGCGTTGGATCTGTCGAGGTCGAAAACCATCCAGTATCTATGGGTTGGCCCGTTTGGTTGGACCAGTCGAGCAAGTTTTGCTTTTTCTTTTTTATTGATTTTTAGGCCACTGACTAAATCGTCTGTGTGATAAGGTCTATTTGGTAAGTAGTCCTCAAATATTTTTACGCATCCCATCGTTATCCTCTTCTAATATTAAATTTAGAAAAAGAAAACCTTGAGAAGGGACTTGACAATATTTTATTTGGTGATTAAATGGAGGTGTAAGTTTATAAAGTATTGTTGTATTCATTGCCACCTTCCCCAAGGTGGTTTTCTTTTTCTGCTCTATTCAAATTGCCATACTTTCGAGGGTTGTCAAATTTGGATGCTAAAAAGCCCGCTTTCCAGCGGGTTTTTATTATCTAATGGGTTTGACTATTGATACGGGCCGTAAGGGTCTTGGAACGGGCTTGGTGGCTTAGGCTTTAGAAGTCTTCTCTTTCTGGCTTGCTTCGCCTGCTCGGCTTCTTCCTTGTCAAACTCAACCACTTGTTTGCTTGTGAAGGTGTCGGATGCCCAAAGTTTTACCTTGTCGGTAATTCCTAATGTTGCTTGGGTATGGTCTAAACCTTGTTCTTTGAGTTGCTCCGTAACGTTAAATAGATAGTCCTTTCGTTTCTCTTTACCCAAACGGCTAGCCATTTCATAGGTGTTTTCTCGTAATCTCTTATAGTATTGCTCTGGATTCTCGTCGAGCCTACGGGCTTCAAGTATTCGATCCACCAAAATGTCAAAACGTTTCATCAAAGGCTCAAGCTGTTCCTCGTATGCCTTGATTGCTTTTTCCAAGACGGTTTTTCTGTTAGTGTCCTCTTTGATTTTCTTGCGTAGTTCATTCAGTTCTTTTGTCATTCTAAATTTCATGGTTTTGAAATTAGATGACAGCTCTGCAGTCTTTGTGGTTTTTTCCGTTATTTCGTCGTCTAATTTCTGCTTTTGACTATCTAACTCGGCATTTTCTTTTCTCTGCTCGCTGGCCTGTATTTCCAGAGTCTGAATGGTTGCCTTATAAGTGGCTACGGTGCTTCTCAGGTCTTTTATTGTTGTGTTTAGGGTGACGGCAGTGGCCCTTTGCTCGATAAGTTCGACCTCCTTCGTGGTTAGTTCTTGCTGCAGATTTTCTATCTGTCTGGTGTAATAGTTGTGGCTACGCTCACTTTTCGGTTTTTTGGCTTCCTGCTCAACTTTGCTTACAAATTCTTGATGCTCTTTAGATTTTGGTAGGAATTTGGCTTGTAAGCCATATGCAGCGGCTAAGCTGTTAAAGTGCTCATAGAAAGCCACCTGCATTACTTTTGACTTCCATGATTCGCGTGCTCGGATAAACCTATGGTTCTGCTTTTCCTCACTACGGTTGGGGAGTTTGAAGTCTTCTAATTTCGGTGGTTCTGATATCTTGTCAAGTCGAGCCTTATTCTTCGCGTAGTATTGCGATGCGAACTCAAATTCTTGGGCTGAAAAATCATATTTCCCAGTTTTCATATTTTGAAGGTCAAGGAAGGCGTGGACGTGGTTTGTGGTTTCGTCCAAGTGACTGAACGAAAATAGAATGTCGTTGTTGGGGAAATTCTTTTGGTAGAACTGGTGCAAGGCTTTCTGTAGCAGGTCAGTGTAAGCCTTGGTTATTGCCAGTTTGTTGGGTTCAGGGATTACAAGGATGATCTCTTTAACCCTGTTGACCGTCCTTGATACGGCTCGATCTGGTGCGTTTTGCTCGATCTCTCGCTTCTTGGTGGTGTAGTTCTCCAAGAGGTCGATACGTTGGGATATACGGCTGATTTTGTGCTGATTGAGTAGGGCGGCGTAGTCTCCGACTACCAGCGGCCTTTCTCCCTCCATAACCGATGTGACGTATTCTTTTATCTCTGTGGGTTCGGTTGCGTTGATGAATTTAACCAGCTTGGATTTTAGTTTTCTCAGTTTTTCTTTTTCTGAAGCTATTTCATCAGACGCTTCTGTTTCTTTAAGTTTGGTTTGTAGTTGGTCGTTGAAGTCGGCCAGTAATTGCTCTGCCAATTCTCTCGTTAGTATCTGTTCAATACCACCCACAATGGCGATATTGGGGTGCGGTGGGTTGGGGTTGAATTCAAAGTCGTCATACTCGTTTTGGTCCAGTCTAAGCGAGTGCTTCAACGAGCTGTCCAGCCCCTTCAGGTTGGAGTAATTCCTATCTCTTTTGGTCAGTGTAATTTCCTTCAAGTTGGTATCATTCATTTTATCCTCAGTAATGGGTTGGCTTTTTGCTCTTGGCTTTTGCTTCTGTCTTGCCGACAAGGCACCTGCGTTAACCGTCACATCTTTTGCGTAGCAAAAGTGGGATGGTTAACATAGCAGGTATGTTTAAGGGCTTCTTTAAATACTTGAACCATATACACATATTTAACCATATAAAAAATGTATATCAAGCATGACGGTGCTAGCTATGAAGTCGTGTGAGTGATGCGTACGTGATGCGTGGGGGTATACTTGCGTGTGCGTACTGGGCAACATACTAATTTGATATCTTTGCTTTTGATTTCAAATGGTTAGATAGCTGTATGTACTGTTAGCAATATCGCGTGCGGGTATGCGTGCGAGCGTAGCAATGCACGCGAAGGGAAGGGTTTAAAGCATCTGTGGTGTGAAAGGGGTTATGGTCGTGGAAGGTCACCCCTGAATTTTAATGAGTAACCCCTCAAAAAATGTCGATTTAAGAGGGGTGTTTTGTCTATTTGATGATGTGGGAAAGATCTGGGATGCCAAAGGGAGCTAATGGGTCGGTATAGCGGAATCCGTAACCGGTGGAAAGAGACGTTTTATCATCATCTTTTAGCTTGGCAATAAGATGGACTCTGTTGGTTTCTTTGTGCCAACCAACTTCGAGGATTATTCCACGGCTGACGATGAACGTGTTGAGCTTTAGTCTACCATTTTCTGTCTCATATAAATCTATGATATCTTTGGTGGTGGTAATTTTGATAGATTCTGATTCGATCGCCAACGCCCCTTCGAGTTTTTGAATTTCGCTTTGAAGGTCTGTGATGCGAGCTTCTATGTCTGCGATTCGCTTGATAAAAGTCTTGGGGATGAGTCCTTCAAACTGAGCGAGAGAAGCTTCTAACATCTCCAATGTATTTCTTTCGGTCGATAATAGAGCCTTGCGGGTTCTGATTTCTTCTTTTGGTGCGGAAGTATCACGGACGGAAAAGAAGCGGCTAAATGCGTCGTTCACGGTGTCCATCTGTTTGTATTGGTCTTGGCTGAACCAAGTAAAGTCCAATCGCTTCTTGTCTGTCCGTTCGTCAATGTAGCGGTTTTGGTTCAATTGCTCGATAAAAGCAAGGAAAGTACCGAATACAAGGTCGAATCTGATACGGTTGTGGCATTCGCATACACGCTCTGCTTTGTTGGCACATACAAGGTATGCGTAGTGCTTATCGCCAACTCTTTGGAGGTTAAATATCATCCCGCATTTGTGTTCGTGACACTGAATGGCGTTGCGAAAGATGTTGAAGTGGTGTTTGGTGCGTCTACCTTTTCCCTGACCCGTAGAGCGGGTTTTCATTGCGGCTATGGC
Source organism: Pseudomonas sp. MM223 (assembly GCA_947090765.1). Taxonomy (NCBI): domain Bacteria; kingdom Pseudomonadati; phylum Pseudomonadota; class Gammaproteobacteria; order Pseudomonadales; family Pseudomonadaceae; genus Pseudomonas; species Pseudomonas sp. MM223. The sequence goes on from OX352322.1 coordinate 2,060,603, forward strand.
CGCGTCAAAGTCGCTTTCCTCAATGATTTTTGGGAAATATCCGGGGACGTATCGGTCCAAGACTCGCCCGCCGTTTTCCTTGCGACGTTGCAAGCGAAGGGCACCGATAGGGCTTCGGTTGTTGATGAGGTGAAGGACTGACGTTCTGGTCCAACGGCGTTTGGAATACTGGTTGATGGTTTTGATGCACTCCAACACTCCAACGTGTTTGAGCAAGCTGAAAATGTGACGGATCTCGGCGGCTTCTTCATCGACAATTACAAAGGTTTTGGCTTTTTCATCGTATCGGAAGCCGTAAGGGCAACGTTTACCGATTACGCTGCTTTCGGCAGCGTCTCTTTTTTTACCCATGCTGATTTGAGGCGTTTGCTCTTGGTGTCGCTTTCTTCGTGTGCTCGCTTGGCGATGACCCCCACAAGGATGAGCGTTTCAAGGTCACGGGTGGGGTCGTCGTAGGAGTAGGTTTTATTGTCAAAAACGGTGTGGAGCCGCACACCCTTTTTGAGAATCGACTGGATGAGGTCTACCGAGTCCGTGAGTTTCTGGCGGGTGAGACGGTCGATGGATTCAACGATGATGTAATCGCCACGCTCGATCTCGCCGTTTTCGATTCTGTCCAAAAGGCCTTTGAGTTGGCCGATCCGGGCGTTTGCACCCCGGAAGGCACTGATACCCTTGTCAATGACCGTTTCGACCACTGGGATGCCCGTAGCCTCTGTAAACGCTTGTAATGGGGTGGTCTGACGGTCGTGGCTGTCGCGGCCTTCTTCGCCTTGCTCGGCGGTTGACCATCTGACGTAAGCGTATGCCTTGGGCATGGACTGGCTCCGGGAAAAATGCTGGACGTTAGTTTATTAGAAAATAGCGTACCTTTGTCTTCAGGCGAGATGCTCAGCAATGCCTTGTCGAGGATCGACACCATCGCCTGTGACGGGGTGCTGGTGGCCATGGCGAAGTTGGCGGGTTCGCTGCCGACCGTGGTGCGGATGACCAGCCCGGGGTTGCTGGCCAAGGCATGGTTGGCGTCGATCAGCGTGGTAATCACCGCATCGACGGCACCGCTATTGAGCAATGCCATGGAATAGAATGGGCTTTCAGTTTCGACCCAGCCGATTTTCGGGTAGTGGCGGGACAACATGGCGTCCATGGCGCTATAGCGGGTAATGGCAACCCGATGCCCCTGCAACTGTTCCAGCGTGCTCAGGGCCTGGTCGTCCTTGCGGCCGACCAGCACGAAGGCGCTTTCCAGGTAGGGCCGGCTGACCTGCAGGTCATCTTCGGGAACCCCGCCAGTGGCCAGTGCGGCAATCACATCTGCGCGGCCATCCTTGAGGCGGGCGATCATGTCGGCAATGCCGCTTGCACGCTGCACATCAAAGCGCAAGCCGGTGCGCAGGCTGATGAACTCCAGCAGGTCGGCAGTGATGCCGCGAAAATGCCCCGAGCCGTCGAAATACGACAGCGGCGCAGCCGTATCATCGATCGTCACGCGCATCACCGGGTGGTCTTGCAGCCAGTGTTCCTCGGCATCAGTCAGTTGCAGCTTGCGGTCGGTCAGCAGCAGGTCGCTGCCGGCGCTCCAGCGTTTGAAGATGCTGGCGCGCAGGGCCGGGGTCTGGCTGTCGAGTGTGGCGTTCACCAGCGCCAGCAGCAGCGTGTCCTGCTGGCGCACGGCAAAGCCGAAACCGATGGCCTCGTGCTGGCCGAAATTGGCCATGCGCAGGCGCGGCAGGTGGCCGCGGTTGAGCAGGTAGTGGGTGGAGATGGTGTCGCCGATGTACACGTCGGCCTGGCCGAACGCTACGGCGTTCAAGGCTTGGCTGGAGGAACCAAAGGCCAGTAGCTCGGCCATGGGGTAGGTGCTGCGAACCTCCTGTTTGGGCAGGTAATGGTAAAGCATGCCCAGGCGCATGCCAGTCAGGTTCATGTCGAGCGCCCGGCTTTCGTCTTCGCGTGTTACCAGCACCGGTTGGTCAATGGCATACGGGTGCGACAGCGCCAGGCCGTCGCTGGCTGCTTCGTAGCCATTGGCGGTGCCAAGCAGGTCGATATCGCCATGCCTGAGCGCCTCCACCGCCGCCTGCCGGCTGGGGAAGCGCAGCACCCGTACGGGTAACTGCAGGGCCGTGCCGATCAGGCTGGCGTACTCGGCGGTGAGGCCCTGGTAGTCGCGGCCGCCACTGGTGATGTCGAACGGCGGGTAGTCTGGCGCCGACGTGCCAAGTACCAGTTCCTGGCGGCCTTCGAGCCATTGACGCTGATCCGGCGTGAACGTGGGTTGGGTTGGCTTGGCCGACGAACGCGCCAGTAGCGTATAGGACGAGGTCTCGCGATAGGTGGCCTGCGCTACGCCGCTGAGCAGGAGCAGGGCGAGCAGCAGGTGAGCGACAGGGCGCGCCATGACCACCCTCAGACCAGCGCGTTGCGTTTGGCCATTTCGATCAGGTCAACCAGCGTACCGACCTGAAGTTTGTGCATGAGGCGCTTCTTGTAGGTGCTGACTGTCTTGCTGCTGAGGAACATGCCTTTGGCAATTTCCTTGTTGCTGCGGCCTTGGGCGAAGAGTTGCAGCACCATCAGTTCACGGTCATTTACCTGGCGGAAAAGTTGCAAGTCGGTATCGGCTGTCTGGTTGTGCTTTATTGCCTGGCTGGGGAAATAGTTGTAACCGGCCAGTACCGCCTTGATTGCACTGAGCAGTTCGCTCAGGTCTTCCTGCTTGCACACATAGCCTGCGGCGCCGGAATGCATGCAACGCACGGCAAACAATGCGGGAGACTGTGCGGTCAATACCAGTACCTTCAATGGCAGGGCCATGGCCTGGAAGCGGGAAAGCACCTCCAGCCCGTCTAGCTTGGGGATGCTGATGTCGAGGATGACCAGGTCGGGAGCCGCTTCACGAATCATCTGCATGGCATCAACGCCATTGTCCGATTCGCCGACAATCTTGTAATTCTGGTTTTCCAGCAACATACGGACGGCCAGGCGGATGACAGGATGGTCGTCGACAATAAATATGGAATGCATGTTCAACTTCCCTGCGGGCGATTGAGGGGGACAGCCGGCACCTTATCGCAGTTGGAAGTCGTCGGGCATGCGAGGAAGGGCGATTCGCCCTTTATGGGAAATGGCTTACAAGATAAATCAAAACGGGCTACGAAATTTGAGTGTGTGACCCAATTTCAAAGCGTGATCGGTAACTTTTCGCGGACTTTTATTCGTGCTGTTTAACTTGTCGTCAATATATGTAGGAAGTTTCCTGCAATGCGCGGTGCAGCTCCGGCTCAATGGCCGTGGCTGCACCGACGCGCGTCAGGTGGGGCTGGAGCGCCCGGTCATTTCACGGGCCATTTCGCTGGCATAGCTGTCGGTCATCCCGGCGATGAAGTCGATCATGCGCAGGAACGCGCTGTGCAGCGAGGCGTGTGGGTCCGGGGCGTTATTGCCGATCAGGTCCAGTACCCGGCGGCTCTTGAACGAGGGGGTACGCCCGCCGTGCTGTTCGAGCGCTGCGCCGCAAAAGGTGTTGAGCAGAATCTCCAGGGTGGTGTAGGCGCCGATTTCGTGCAGGGTCTTGCGCTTGTCCTGGAAGATCTTGTTGCGTGCCATGTCCTTGGCCTGCAGCACGCAGCGCTTGGCCGGGCCGTGCATGTGCTCGACCAGGTCGCCCGCCAGGTGCCCGGCGAGCAATGCCTGTTGCTGCTCGACGAACGCGTGGGCAGCGGCGTTGGTCAGGTGCTCGATAGCCTTGCCGCGCAGAATCGCCAACTTGCGCCGACGGGAATCGCGTGGGCCGAGCTGGCGGTAGGTTTCTGGCAGGTCCTCGCCGACCAGGTCAAGCAGCAGTGCTTCGACCTCGGCGTATTCCAGCAACTCCATTTCCAGGCCGTCTTCCAGGTCGATCAGCGCGTAGCAGATGTCATCGGCGGCCTCCATCAGGTACACCAGCGGATGGCGCGCCCAGCGCTGCTCTTCCAGTTGCGGCATGCCGAGCTTGCGGGCGATCTGTTCGAGCAGAGGCAGTTCGCTCTGGTAGCTGCCGAACTTGTGCTTCTTGTAGCCCAAGGCGTCGGCGTGGCGCGCGCTCCAGGGGTATTTGAGGTAAGTGCCGAGGGTGGCATAGGTTAGCCGGGTGCCGCCGTCGAACTGGTGATACTCCAGCTGGGTGAGTACGCGAAAGCCCTGGGCGTTGCCCTCGAAATTCAGGAAGTCGGCCCGCTCGTCGTCGCTCATGTCATCCAGCCAGCCACGCCCGGCGGCCTGCTGGAACCAGTGGCGGATGGCGTCCTCGCCGGAGTGGCCGAATGGCGGGTTGCCGATGTCGTGGGCCAGGCAGGCTGATTGCACGATCATCCCCAGGTCGCTGGGTGCGCACCAGTCGGGCAGGTTGTCGCGCAGGGTTTCGCCGACGCGCATGCCCAGCGAGCGCCCGACACAGCTGACTTCCAGCGAGTGGGTCAGCCGCGTGTGGATATGGTCGTTGCTGGAAACCGGGTGCACCTGGGTCTTGCGCCCGAGGCGGCGGAAGGCGCCGGAGAAGATGATGCGGTCATGGTCTTTGTGGAAGGGGCTGCGCCCGAGTTCATCGGCGCTGTAAAGGGCTTTGCCCAGGCGTTCGCGGGTGAGCAGGGTGTGCCAGTCCAAGGCGCAGTCTCCTGTAGTTCGAAGGCAGCAGCATATCCTGTAGGCGCCGCCTTGTGCTGCGAAGAGGCCCGTTTGATCGGTGCGTCGCCGGGCCGGCCTCTTCGCAGCAAAAGGCTGCTCCTGCATAAGGAACGAGCAGTGATCAGGGGCGGCGTGTGCCTTGCAGGTACAGGCGCACCAATGGCAGCAGGCTGCTGCCCAGGCGCACCAGGCGCGCCAGGTTACCGCTGCGCACGCCCTTGCCGGTGAGGAAACCCAGCGCCACCACGGCGCCAATCCCCCACAAAGGCGCATGCTTGATTCCCAGCCCTTCATGCAGCGAGCTGCCCATGCCGCGCACGCGGCGCAGCGGTTCCATCAGCTGGCCGGACTCATGGCGGATTTCCTGGCGGTGCATTTCCATGCGCAGGCGCAGCAGTGCTTTGCGCAGTTCGCGCGGGTTACGGGTGTTTGGCAGTTGTGGCAGGCTCATGGCAACAGGCGCTCCCGGTCCTTGGCGAGTTCTTCGAGGGTGGCCCCGAATGGCGACGACTCGTCGAACACCGCTGCCTTCAGGCGCAACCCGCAGTACAGCGCGGCAAGGCCGTAGAACACGCACAGGCCGATGATGCCGGCCAGGCGATAGCTGTCCCACAGCAGCACCAGCAACAGCCCGGAGAGGGCGGTGAGCAGCAGCAGGGCGAACACCAGGGCCAGGCCGGCGAACAGCAGCAGGCTCAAGGTACGGCCCTTTTGCTCCTGCAATTCGATGCCGAACAGTTCGATATGGCTGTGCAGCAGCCCCAGCGCAGCCGCGCCCAGGCGTTTGCCCGAGGCGCTGGCGCCGTTGGCGTCATTCTCCATGGGAACCCCTTAGCGCCGGTTGGCCAGCAGGCCGATCAACAGGCCGACGCCGGCCGCGATGCCGATCGCCTGCCACGGGTTTTCCTGCACGTACTGCTCGGCGCTGCCCAGCGCGGCCTGGCCGCGATCGCGCACCGAATCCTGGGTCAGTTGCAACGTTTCGCGAGCCTGGGCCAAGCGGTCGTGAATCTGCTCGCGCAATTCGTCGGCCTGGTCGCCGGCAAGGTTGGCAGTGTCGGCCAGCAACCTCTCGGTGTCGCGCACCAACGCCTGGAAGTCAGCCATCAGTATCTCTTGTGCAGTCTTTGCCGATTTGCTGGCCATGGGCCTCTCCCTGTCGATGAGTGTTGATACTTCGAGTAATAGCGCGCGCGGAAGGTTCAAGTGGCGGCGCTGGTATGGGCCTTGCTAAGGCTTTGCCACGTTGCGGGGCGCCGCTGGCACGATTTGCGCCGATTCAGGGCGCCAGCGCAGCAGATACCGATAAACCTTAACCCAATCCACGACAAACCCAAGAAAAAACCACGCAAGCTCCGACCCGCTCACCGAAACAGGGCAGGGGGCTGGCACCGATTCGGTGCAGGGATGCAGGTTCTTGAACTGTCCTGGTGCCTTTTTCAGCAGGTCTGCCTATTTCATGGAAAACATGCACAGCGCGATGGACTCTCTGGTCCATGGTTCCAACACCCTGTTCATTCTCATGGGCGCCATTCTGGTGCTGGCCATGCATGCCGGCTTCGCGTTCCTCGAAGTGGGCACGGTGCGTCACAAGAACCAGGTGAACGCCTTGTCGAAGATCCTCAGCGACTTTGCCATTTCGGCGCTGGTGTATTTCTTCATCGGTTACTGGATAGCCTATGGCGTCAATTTCTTCCAGCCGGCAGCGGCGCTGGCGGTCGACCATGGTTACTCGCTGGTCAAATGCTTCTTTCTGCTGACGTTCGCTGCGGCAATCCCGGCGATCATTTCCGGGGGCATTGCCGAGCGCGCGCGCTTCGTGCCGCAATTGTGTGCCACAGCGTTGATCGTGGCGTTTATCTACCCCTTCTTCGAGGGGGTTGTCTGGAATGGCAACCTGGGGCTGCAAGCCTGGTTGCAGGCCCGCTTTGGTGCGCCTTTCCACGACTTTGCAGGCTCGGTGGTGGTGCACGCCATGGGCGGCTGGCTGGCCTTGGCGGCGGTGTTGTTGCTGGGCGCGCGCCGTGGGCGCTACCGCGACGGCCGTTTGGTAGCGTTTGCACCGTCGAGCATTCCCTTCCTGGCGCTGGGCTCGTGGATTCTGATCATCGGCTGGTTCGGCTTCAACGTGATGAGTGCCCAGACGCTGCAGGGGGTCAGCGGCCTGGTTGCGATCAACTCGCTAATGGCCATGGTCGGTGGCACCCTGTCGGCCTTGCTGGCCGGGCGTAACGACCCGGGCTTTTTGCATAACGGGCCGCTGGCCGGCCTGGTGGCGATATGCGCCGGTTCCGACCTGATGCACCCGATTGGCGCACTTGCAACCGGCCTGGTGGCAGGTGCGTTGTTTGTCTGGACCTTCACCGCAGCGCAGAACCGCTGGAAGATCGACGACGTGCTGGGTGTGTGGCCATTGCATGGTCTGTGCGGCGTGTGGGGTGGCATTGCCTGCGGCGTATTTGGCCAGACAGCACTGGGCGGCATGGGTGGTGTCAGCCTGGTCAGCCAGCTGCTGGGCAGCCTGATGGGCGTGGTAGTGGCATTGGCCGGTGGCTTTGCCGTGTATGGCGCAATCCGCGCGCTGCATGGGCTGCGCTTGAGCCATGAACAGGAGTTCCAGGGCGCGGACTTGTCGCTGCACCGCATTGGCGCCACCAGCCAGGATTGAGCCAGGTCAGGTGCATGACGCGCACGACAGACCTAGAATAGGTTTCTCTGCATGCCAAACCGGGACCTGCCCATGCTGCCTGAATGCCAACTGTTCGGCACCCTCGGCTGCCACCTGTGTGAAGTGGCCGAAGCTGTGCTGATGCCTTTCGTCGATCATGGCCTGCTGGTGGAACTGGTCGACATCGCCGACAGCGATACCTTGTTCGAGCGTTATGGCCTGATCATTCCGGTGTTGCGGCGCTGCGACACCGCGGCCGAGCTGCACTGGCCGTTCGATGCCGAACAGGTGGTGGCGTTCCTTGGGCAATGAGGGCAACAGGGGAGCTGCAACCCCGCTCCATGGTGTGTGAAGCGGGCTGATGATCAGGTGCCGGTGCACTGGCGCCGATAACTTTCCTCATCATCGGAACAGCTCGTCATGTTGATCACTCCACATTTCAAGTTCAATGAAATGACCGTTTCGCAGCTCGCCTCCAGGGACGGGTTCGATAACACTCCCCCTCCCGAGGCCCGGGCCAACTTGCAGCTGCTGTGCTGTGCGCTTGAGCAGGTGCGTGCACTGTTCGGCGTTCCGGTTTTCATCAGCAGCGGATATCGCAGCGAGAAGGTCAACCGGCTGATCGGTGGCGCCCCGAATAGCCAGCATGTACAGGGCCTGGCAGCAGACTTTACGGTCGTTGAAGTCACCCCGCGTGAGACCGTGCGCCGGATCAGCGAGAGTGATGTCCCGTTCGATCAACTGATTCTGGAGTTTGACAGATGGGTGCATCTTTCTGTGACGCGAGGCACGCCGCGTAGGCAGGTGCTGACCATGCGCAAGGGCAGCGGCTACCTGCCGGGGCTGCAATGAAGCGCATTGACGGCGGCAAGGGGAAGTTCGTATGCTGTATATAAATACAGTATCGAGGTAAAGCCATGCTCAACGTCGAGCAACTCAAGTACAGCGTCAACCGCATGCCCGTCGAGCGTGTGGCCGACGCCGTGCTGGAACTGCGCCTCGAAGGCCTGGTCACCGATGACCGCACCCCGTTCGGCAAGGTCCACTTCAACACGTGTTTCGCCGAAATCGAGGCCCTGTTCCAGCGTGCCGGTTACCACCGCGGGCTGGACGTGGTGGGCTACCAGGGGTTGCTGTACGCCCTCTATGACCCCGGCCGCTGGGAGCCCGTGCAGGTGCTGCGCTGGCTGAAGGCGCGCAGCGAGGCCATGGACGAGGCTGGTTGAGGGCGCTGGCTTGGGGGATAATGCGCGGCCTTGAACGTTTCGAGCCCTGCCATGACCACGCCTTTCGACCCTGCCCACCAGCAAGCCAGCACGGTGTGCCTGCCCCCCGGTAACTGGGCGACGGTGCTCGATTGCCTGTGCGACCATTTCAAGGCCATCGACCGTACCCAGTGGCTCGACCGCTTTGCCCGTGGCCGCGTGCTGGATGCCGCAGGGCGCGCCGTTTCGGCCGAGTTGCCATACAAACGAGGCATGCGCTTGCACTACTTCCGTGAAGTGCCGAACGAGCGCCCCATCCCGGTGCAGGAGACGGTGCTGCATGTGGATGAGCACCTGGTGGTGGCCGACAAGCCGCATTTCCTGCCGGTGACGCCCACCGGTGAGTACGTCGAGCACACCTTGCTGCGCCGTCTGATTCGTCGGCTGGACAACCCGCACCTGGTGCCGTTACACCGCATCGACCGGCACACCGCCGGGCTTGTGCTGTTTTCTGCCAACCCGCACACCCGCAGTGCCTACCAGCGGCTGTTCCCTGAGCGGCGCATCGACAAACGCTACCAGGCCATTGCTGCAGCCATGACGCAGCATGAGTTTCCGCTGGTGCATAAAAGCCGGCTGGTGCATGGCGAACCGTTTTTCCGCATGCACGAAGTGGAAGGGGAGGCCAACAGCGAAACCTTGGCCGAGGTGCTGGAGAAGAACGGTGAGTTGTGGCGTTATGGGCTGTCGCCGGTGACCGGCAAGACCCATCAGTTGCGGGTGCACATGGCGGCGCTGGGGGCAGGCATCTGCAACGACCCGTTCTATCCGCAGTTGCTTCAGGAAGAAGACGATTACCAGCGGCCGCTGAAGCTGTTGGCGCAGAGCCTGCGTTTCGAGGACCCGTTGAGCGGGGAAGAACGGTATTTCGAGAGCCGTTTGCGGCTGGACTGGTAGCGAGGCAAGCAGATGTGGGAGCGCCCCGGCAAGGCCGCTCCCACATTGACCGCATCGCCTTCAAGTCAAGCGCCGTACCTGTGGGTGCTTTTACAAGGTCAACTGAAGCCTAGGTAACGTTAGCGGTTGAACCGCTCCACCAACGAATACTGGCTCCCCGCCGTGCTGGTCAGTTCTTCACTGAGCAGCGCGGAGTGCTGGGCCTGCTCGGCAGTCTGGTCGGCCAGTTCGGCGATGGTACTGATGTTGCGGCTGATCTCGTCGGCCACTGCAGTTTGCTCCTCGGTCGCTGCGGCAATCTGGGTGGCCATGTCGGTGATGTTGGCCACCGCTTCGCTGATCCCCACCAGCGCCTCGTCAGCCTGCATCACCCGATCGACGCCTTCCTGCGCCTGGCGGTGGCCGGTTTCCATGGTCAGCACGGCGTTGTTGGCGGTTTGTTGCAGCTTGGCGATCAGGCCGTGGATCTGCCCGGTGGACTCGGCAGTGCGCTGGGCCAACTGGCGTACCTCGTCGGCCACCACGGCAAAACCACGGCCCATCTCACCAGCACGCGCCGCTTCGATGGCCGCGTTCAGTGCCAGCAGGTTGGTTTGGTCGGCAATGCCCTTGATCACATCGACCACGCCACCAATCTCGTCGCTGTCCTTGGCCAGTTGGGTGACCGTCTGGCCGGTTTCGCCCACCGCTGCCGACAGGCGCTCGATGGCCTCGCGGGTTTCCCCGGCAATCTGCCGGCCCTGACTGGTCAGGCGGTTGGCTTCCTGGGTGGCGTCGGCGGTGCGCTGTACGTGGTTGGCCACTTCCTGGGTGGTGGCGGCCATCTGGTTGACGGCGGCGGCGACCTGCTCGGTCTCTACCCGCTGACGCTCCAGCCCCGAGGAACTCTTGTGCGCCAGTGCGTCGGACTGGCGCGCCTGGTCGCTGAGGTGTTCGGCACTGTCCTGCAGGCGGGTCAGGCAGGTTTTCATGCGGGCATCCTGGCTGAGCATGGCCATTTCCAGGCGCGCCTGTACGCCGCGGCTGTCGGTAAACATCTGTGCGATCAGCGGGTCGGAGGTGGTTTGTTCGGCCAGGCGTAACAGGCGCTTGAGGCCGCGCTGCTGCCAGCTCAAGCCGAGCAGGCCCAAGGGCACGGAAAGCCCGGCAGCCAGGGCAAAGCCCCAGGAATGGCCCAGCCAGTTGCCGATCAGGAAGCCTACCTGGCTGATCAGGATGAACGGCAGCCAATCCTGTAGCACCGGCAGCCATTTGTCCCTGCGAGGTACTGCCGGCTTGCCCTGGTTGATGCGCTGGTATAGGGCTTCGGCGCGGCGGATTTGCTCCGCGGTGGGTTTGACCCGCACCGACTCGAAACCGACAACCTGGTTGTTGTCGTAGATCGGTGTGACGTAGGCGTTGACCCAGTAGTGGTCACCGGACTTGCAGCGGTTCTTGACGATGCCCATCCACGGCTGGCCCTGCTTGAGGGTTTGCCACATGTGGGCAAACACGGCAGGCGGCACGTCGGGGTGACGTACCAGGTTGTGCGGCGCGCCGGTCAACTCCTCACGGGTGAAACCACTGATTTCGATGAAAGCATCGTTGCAGTAGGTAATCACGCCCTTGGCGTTGGTGGTGGAGATCAACCGCTGCTGGGCAGGGAAAGTCCGTTCTCTCTGGGTAATCGGTTGGTTGTTACGCATGGGTTGATAGTCCGCAGGGCTTTGGACAGGTATCGGCAAGCCACTGGTTTTATTGAATGATTATTTAATGTTGCTGATCTGCGGCAATAAGCCATCAGTCACTTTGGTTTAGCAAAAATCCACGTTTGCACCTGTTGGCGTCATTATTACGCTTTTACTGCTGTTTAATGACGGATAAGTCGGATGATGACCGATAAGCTAGCCAAGGGCCAGCATCGGGTAGCTGAACAGGGCGAAGTGCACGAGGTTAAGGCCGAAATGGCAGATTACTGCTGCCGTCAGGCCACCCCAGCGGTACGCCAAGCCATAGCCGATACCGGCGAGGGTGGCCAGGTACACCCACTGCCAGCCAGCGCCCAGGTGGGCGAGCCCGAACAGGATGGCACTGGCCAATAGCGCCAACCCTTGGTCGCGTAACAAGCGTTGCAAGCCGGTCTGGATGTAGCCGCGGAACAACAACTCTTCGGTCAGGCTCACCAGTAGCAAGTTGTTCAGCAGCCAGAGCCAGGCCTGGTCGGGCCATTTCGGGGCCCAGGCCAGCATGCCCAGCGCCCAGGCGCCACCCAGGCAGGCAACCAGCGTCAGGGGCAAGATGAACAGCAGGCTGCTCGCCAGCCCTTGGCTGCGCCACAGGACCAACCAAGGGCATGCCAGCAACAGCCAGGCACCGATCAGCGGCTTGTCCAGGTTCAGGAACATGCTGAAGGGCAGGGCCCCGGGGCTGAAGATGGCGCCGTCGATGACCTTGGCTGCGTTGAAGCCGGGTAGCCAGTGCAGTGCCAGGGCAATGGCCAGCAGGATGAACACTGCGTGGCCCAAGGCTTGTTGCCCGCGTTGCGGCCGGCGAGCCAGCAGGGCGCAGGTGAGCAGGGCGAGGAAGGTGGGCAGGGTAGCGATGCCGAGGCTGCCGTGAGACAAGGCAAGCGTATAGCCAAGCGTCAGCAGTAATAGAGCAAGCAGGTGAAAGCGGGGCACACGTGGTCCTTCTCGTTAAACAGCGTTGGGGCCGCAGCGCGGCCCAATCGCCTGCAGGAGCGGCCCCAATCATACCCGCTTCAGCCAGCGATCAGCTGGCGCAACACATAATGCAAAATGCCTCCCGCCTTGAAATACTCCACTTCATTGAGGGTATCGATCCGGCACAACACTTCGATCTGTTCCTGTTGCCCGTCTTCACGGGTAATGCGCAAAGGCAGGCTCATGCCCGGGCGGATATGGGCGCCATCCAACCCCAGCACATCGATCCGCTCCTTGCCGGTCAGCCCCAGCTGCTTGCGGTCGTGGCCGGCCTTGAACTGCAACGGCAGCACACCCATACCCACCAGGTTGGAGCGGTGAATACGCTCGAAACTTTCCGCCAGCACTGCCTTGATGCCCAGCAGGTTGGTGCCCTTGGCCGCCCAGTCGCGGCTCGAGCCGGTGCCATATTCCTGGCCGGCGATTACCACCAGTGGGGTGCCTTCTTGCTGGTAGCGCATGGCCGCGTCGTAGATCGACAGCTTTTCACCGGTGGGCACGTGCAAGGTGTTGCCGCCTTCTTCACCCCCCAGCATTTCGTTGCGGATACGGATGTTGGCGAAGGTGCCACGCATCATCACTTCATGGTTGCCACGCCGCGAGCCGTAGGAGTTGAAGTCGCGTGGCTCCACCCCTTGTTCACGCAGATAGCGCCCGGCGGGGCTGTCGGCCTTGATGTTGCCGGCTGGTGAGATGTGGTCGGTGGTCACCGAGTCGCCCAGCAGCGCCAGTACCCGCGCGCCGTGAATGTCGGCGATTTGTGGTGGTGGGCCGCCGATGTCGTCGAAGAACGGCGGGTGCTGGATGTAGGTAGAGTCGGCCTGCCACACGTAAGTAGCCGCCTGCGGCACCTCAATGGCCTGCCACTGCGCATCGCCGGCAAACACTTCGGCGTATTCCTTGTGAAACATCGCGGTATTGACCTTGGCCACGGCCGCAGCAATTTCCTGCTGGCTGGGCCAGATATCGTGCAGGTACACCGGTTGGCCGTCCTTGCCGGTGCCCAGCGGGTCGCGGGTCAGGTCCACGCGCACGCTGCCGGCCAGTGCGTAAGCCACCACCAACGGTGGCGAGGCCAGCCAGTTGGTCTTGACCAGCGGGTGCACGCGGCCTTCGAAGTTGCGGTTGCCCGACAGCACCGAGGCCACGGTGAGGTCAGCACTGCCGATGGCTTTCTCGATCGCTTCGTCCAGCGGGCCGGAGTTGCCGATGCAGGTGGTGCAGCCATAGCCGACCAGGTCAAAGCCCAGTTGATCGAGGTAGGGGGTGAGCCCGGCTGCCTCGAAGTATTCGGTGACTACTTTCGAGCCCGGCGCCAGCGAGCTCTTGACCCAGGGTTTGCGTTGCAGGCCTTTTTCCAGGGCCTTTTTCGCCACCAGCCCGGCAGCCATCATCACACTGGGGTTGGAGGTGTTGGTGCACGAGGTGATCGCGGCAATCACCACGGCGCCATCGCGCAGGGTGTGAGTCTGGCCTTCATGGCTGTAGTCGATCTCGCCAGCCTGGTCGGCGTTGCCCACCGCTACGCCACCACCGCCCTCGCTTTCCAGGCGGCCGACTTCTTTCGCCAGCGGCCTGGGCTGCAGTTCGATGAAATGGTCAAAGGCCTGGCTGACCTGCCCCAGCGCCACGCGGTCCTGCGGCCGCTTGGGCCCGGCCAGGCTGGCTTCGACCTCGCTCATGTCCAGTGCCAGGCTGTCGCTGAACAACGGCTCCTGCCCGGGCAGGCGCCACAAGCCCTGGGCCTTGCAGTACTGCTCGACCAACTGCACAGTCGCGTCCGGTCGGCCCGACAGGCGCAGGTAATCCAGGGTTACTTCGTCAACCGGGAAGAAGCCACAGGTTGCGCCATACTCCGGTGCCATGTTGGCGATGGTCGCACGGTCAGCCAGGGGCAGTTCGGCCAGGCCGTCGCCATAGAACTCGACGAACTTGCCCACCACACCCTTCTTGCGCAGCATCTGCGTTACTGTCAGCACCAGGTCGGTGGCGGTGATGCCTTCGCGCAGCTTGCCGGTCAGTTTGAAGCCGATTACCTCGGGGATCAGCATCGACACGGGCTGGCCGAGCATGGCCGCCTCTGCCTCGATGCCGCCGACACCCCAGCCGAGCACGCCCAGGCCATTGATCATGGTGGTGTGCGAGTCGGTACCGACCAGGGTGTCGGGGAAGGCGTAGGTGCGGCCATCGGCTTCGCGGGTCCATACCGTGCGGCCCAGGTATTCCAGGTTGACCTGGTGGCAGATGCCGGTGCCCGGTGGCACTACGCGGAAGTTGTCGAAGGCGCTTTGGCCCCAGCGCAGGAAGGCATAGCGCTCGCCGTTGCGCTGCATTTCGATATCCACGTTCTCGCCAAAGGCCTGCGGCGTGCCGTAATGGTCGACCATTACCGAGTGGTCGATCACCAGGTCCACCGGTGACAACGGGTTGATCCGCTGCGGGTCGCCACCGGCCTTGGCCATTGCCGCACGCATGGCGGCCAGGTCGACCACGGCCGGCACGCCAGTGAAGTCCTGCATCAGCACGCGCGCCGGGCGGTACTGGATCTCGCGGTCAGAGCGCCGCTCGCCCAGCCACTGGGCGAGGGCGCGCAAGTCGTCGCCGGTGACGGTATGGCCGTCCTCCCAGCGCAGCAGGTTTTCCAGCAGCACCTTCAGCGACATGGGCAGGCGTTGCAGGTCACCCAGCTGGCGGGCGGCCTCGGTGAGGCTGAAGTAATGGTAGGTCTGGCTCCCGACCTGGAGGGGCTTGAGGGTGTTCAGGCTATCGAGCGAGGGCATTGCCAACTCCTTCTGCGCCGGTGCCCGGCAAATACTCAAGGTCTGCCGGTGTCACCGCTCTGTGTCGATCCGCACGGTACGGACCTGGCTGAGTGGTCAGGTTAGACCGCTTTGCGGCCCCTGACCCTTTTCTGGACCGGCGGGGCGTGTCGCAGGTTCCGAACTTCCTTTATTATCGCCGCCCTGCCGGCGCCTGTTGCGCGCCAGCCGTAGTGGAGTGAGAGATGAATACCCTGTTCATGCATTGCCGGCCCGGTTTCGAGGGCGAGGTGTGCGCTGAAATCAGCGAACATGCCGCCCGTCTGGGCATTGCTGGCTATGCCAAAGGCAAACCGCACAGTGCCAGCGCCGAGTTTGTCTGTACCGAAGAAGGCGGTGCCGAGCGGCTGATGGGGGGGCTGCGTTTCAGCGAGCTGATTTTCCCGCGGCAGTGGGCCCGGGGCGGTTATGTCGAGCTGCCGGAAAGTGACCGTATCAGTGTGCTGCTGGCGCAGTTGGCCGAACTGCCGGTGTTTGGCAGCTTGTGGCTGGAAGTGCTGGACAGTAACGAAGGCAAGGAGTTGTCCACCTTCTGCCGCAAGTTCGAAGTGCCGCTGCGCAAGGCACTGGAAAAGGCCGGCCGCCTGGTTGACGACGCCAGCCGCCCGCGCTTGCTGCTCACCTTCATCAGCGGCCGGCGAGTATTCGCCGGTGTTGCCCCGGCCAACAACAGTGCCCTGTGGCCCATGGGCATTCCGCGCCTGAAATTCCCTCGCGAGGCACCTAGCCGCTCGACCCTCAAGCTGGAAGAGGCCTGGCACCAGTTCATTCCGCGTGAGCAATGGGAGCAGCGTTTGGGCGATGACATGACGGGCGTAGATCTGGGTGCCTCGCCGGGTGGCTGGACTTACCAGCTGGTGCGCCGAGGCATGCTGGTGACCGCCATCGACAACGGGCCGATGGCCGAAAGCCTGATGGACACAGGCCTGGTCCAGCATCTGATGGCGGATGGTTTTACCTGGCAGCCGAAGCAGCCGGTGGACTGGATGGTGTGCGACATCGTCGAGAAGCCCGCGCGTACCACCTCGCTGATCGAAACCTGGTTGGGTGAGGGGCTGTGCCGCGAGGCGGTGGTCAACCTGAAACTGCCGATGAAGCAGCGCTATGCCGAAGTACGCCGGCTGCTCGACCGCATGGAGGCGACGTTCAAGGCGCGCAAGATCAGGGTATCGATTGCCTGCAAGCAGCTGTACCACGACCGTGAGGAAGTGACCTGCCACCTGCGCCGGTTCGATCTGAAGCCACGCTGAGCGTAGCGCGCCTATCGCTTTGCTCTTGCTCTTGCTCTTGCTCTTGCTTCGGCTTTTGCTTCTAAGCGCGCGGTAGTTCAGGCGACACAGATTGCGACTTCAGGAGGCCGAGCGCAGGGCTTGCGGAGGGAGGTGACGGGCATGGATGCCCGTCAAGCGCTGGGCCCCAGGATGGGGCCTGCAGCGCGGTCCTCCCGGGAGCAAGCCCGGAGCGAGGGAACCCCGGAGCGCAGCGCAGGGGCCGGATGATGGGAGCGGACGGCTTTGGTTACTTTGGCCAAGACCAAAGTAACCCGCCGGAAGGGCGGAAAGGTGACTCAGCGCCACCTGCGCGAACGAATGTCTACACTGTGTTAAGGCCCACATCCCAAAAACAAGAGCTTCTGCGGCGGTATTGAAACGGAGAACAGTCCGTTTGCGATGGCGACGCATATTCACCTTTTCGCCCTTACGGCGAGTCACTTTTTGTCAAACGCGACAAAAAGTAACCAAAAAACGCTGCGCTCCGATCATCCGGCCCCTGCGCTGCGCTCCGGGGTTCCCTCACTCCGGCCTTGCTCCCGGGAGGACCGCGCTGCAGGCCCCATCCTGGGGCCCAGCGCTTGACGGGCATCCATGCCCGTCACCTCCCT